>VGSZ01000004.1 GCA_016874845.1 Deltaproteobacteria bacterium | reverse complement strand
ATGAGCCCCTGCCCGTCGCCCCCCAGCCGGGCGTCGGCATCGACCACGACGTTGTCGAAGTGCACGGTGCCCACCGGCATCGGCGACACGAACGTGTCGGCGGTGACACGGGCGACGCCGGTGTCGATGACGAACATCGAGAAGCGCGGCAGGTCGGTGAGCGAGGCGGACCGCAGCCGCGCCAGCACGACCAGATGACTGGCGATGGGCGCCAGCGGCACCAGGGTCTTGCTGCCCGAGAACACGTAGCCGCCGTCGCGCGGCGTGGCCACCAGCGGGTTGTCGCCGTCGAGGAGCGCGACCGCGACGACGCTCTGTCCCGACGCCATCGCCGGCAGGTGGATGGCGCGCTGGTCTTCGTTGCCGCACAGCGCGATCGGATAGAAGCCCTGCACGTGGGCGCCGAACACGCCGTCGCACAACCCCGACGTGCTGCCGAGGGCGGCGCGGATGACGCACAGCGCGCGCAGGTCGGGGCGCGGCGCGTCGCCCTCGAGCGCCTTGCCGAGCGCGGGATCGAACAGGCCCTCCTGCCCGAGCAGCGCGATGTAGTCGACGGCGAGGGACGCCGCGTCCTCGAACTCGCTGCCGGCGAGGATCCCGAGGCGCTCGTCGCACAGACGACGGACCTGCTCGTGCAGCGCGCGGTGCGCGTCGTCGAACAGCGGCAGTGCGAGCTCCATCGGTCGTCCCCGTCATGGGCTGGAGGCCCGCTCCCGGGCTCCCTGGCGGCCGAACGACTTCCCCGGAAGCGTCCGACCTCGTAGGCGTGCCACCCAATCGGAGCGCCCGCAATCATGCTTCCCCCCGCTGCCGCCGCCCCATCGCTCGTGCCCGCCCTGCCCGACGATCTCGTGCCGGCGAAGCTGCAGAAGGCCCGCGTCGACGATGACGCCCTTGGCCTCGAGGTCTTCGCCGGGCGCAAGCGCTTCGTCGTCGTGCGCCCCGGCGGCGTCGCCGTCGTCGACGTCCGCCCGGACGTCGTCGGTGCTGACGGCGCCGACGACGCCCGGGAGCCGCCGGCGCTGCAGGGGCTCGTGCGCAAGGAGGTCGTGCCGTCGATCCTGACCGCCATCGAGGTCGACGGACCGCGCGGCCTGCTGCGCCTGCGCTTCGCCCGCAAGGATGCCCCCGCCCGCGTCGTGCTCATCGAGCACGACGCCCTCGCCCCGCGTTGGCTGCTGCTCGCCGTCACCGACGACGGCGAGCGCATCCTCGCCGCCGCGCCGGCCACCCGCGCCGACGACGGCCGCGACCTGCGCCGCGGCCGCCTGTACGAGCCGCCGCGCCGCGCCCCCACGGCGCGACCGGCGGCGACGGCGACGACGACGAACGCCACGCCCTCGCTCGCCGTGGTGCCGCCGGCGCAGCGCGCGGCGCGGGCGCGGCTGAAGGCCGAGCTCGACCGCCTGCGTCGCCTCGACCGCGCCCTCGAAGGTGACCTGCGCCGCCACGGCGACGCCGCGCGCCTGCAGGAGGATGGCGAGCTGTTGAAGACCGTGCTGCCGTCGTTGCGCCGCGGCGACGTCGTCGCCCACGTCATCGGCTTCGACGGCGAGCCGCGCGCGCTGGCGCTCGATCCGGCGAAGGACCCGCGCGACCAGCTCGCCGCGCTCTTCGCCCGCGCCAAGAAGGCGCGCACCGCGCTGGCGCTGGCCACCCCGCGCCGCGCCGTCGTGCAGGTGCGCCTCGCGGCGCTGGCGCCGCTGCAGGCCCGCCTGCAGGCCGTCATCGGCAGCGACGCCGGCGCCGTCGACGCCGCGCTCGCCGCCGTCGACGCCGCGCTCGCCGTATCCCCGACGATGGCCGCGCCGTCCGCGCGGCGGGTGGCCGCTCGGCAGGGGCGTCGCCAGCCGTGGCGGGCGTTCCGCCTGAACATGGACGGCGCGACGGTCATCGTGCGCGTGGGCCGCGGCGCGCGCGACAACGACGCGCTGGTGAAGGCGGCGCGGGGCAACGACCTGTGGCTTCACGCCCGCGACGCCGTGGGCGCCCACGTCGTCGTGCCGTCGCCGGGCGGGCCGGTACCCGACCTGCTGCTGCGCGACGCCGCGCTGCTGGCGGCGCACTTCTCGGCGCGCCGCGGTGAGCGCCACGTCGATGTGCAGCACACGCGGGTGAAGCACCTGAAGAAGCCGGGGGCGAAGGCGCCGGCGGGGTTCTTTCTCGTCGGTCAGGAGCAGGTGCTGCACCTGCGCGTCGACGATGAGCGCGTCGCGCTGCTGCTGCGGTGCGAGGTGCCGGCGGGGTGACGCACCCTCATCGTTGATCCCATCGCAGGACACTCCGTCGCGATGACACCGGCCTTCACCCGCGGCTGCGCCGCTGCCCTCTCCCAATTCCGGGTATGGGCTTTCTCCCGCTCAGCATGGCGTCAGGACGCGGTGCTGCTGAGCTAGAACGTCACGTCTCCCTATCTCCCGGGATTAAAAGAAGCAGTGAGGGGATGAGGGTCCGGTCCGGCGCAGGCGATGCCCCCGAGGACGCACCCTCGCCCAGCGGCGGCGAGACGCTACAGCGAAGACCAGTGGGATGATCGAGCCCGGCGAAGGGACGCCGACGCGGTCGAGGAGACCCGCAGGCGCGTGGCCGTCGCCACGCGCCGAGGACGCGACGAAGAAATCGTCGAGCGGACCGAGCCCGGCGAAACATCGGTCCCACTGGTTTCCGCTGTAAGGTGGTCGCTCGTCGTCGGAGGTGATCTGATGCTCGACCTGCTCGAGTCCGCGCTCGCCCGCTCGTCTGGTCCCTGGCTTGAGCTGCGGCTGCACGACCGCCGGGCGCGCTCGGTCCTCGTCGAGGACGGCGTACTCGAGGCGGCGCGGGCGACGCGGCACTGCGGCGTCGGCGTGCGCGCGTTCGTCGACGGCGCTTGGGGCTTCGCCTCCACCAGCGAGCTGTTGTTGCCGGCGGTGCTGCGCGCCATCGACGCGGCGACGCGGGCGGCGGCGGCGGCGGCGCGGGGCCGGAAGGTCAAGGCGGCGGCGCCGTCATCGTGCCCGTTCCCGTCGGGCACGTGGACGTCGCCGGCGCGGGTGCCGTTGTCGTCGCTGTCGCTCAGCGACAAGATCGCGCTGGTGCACCAGACCGACGCGGCGGCGAAGGCGGCGGGCGCGCACATCACGTCGTCTTCGTGCAAATACTCCGAGCTGGTCGATGAGAAGTGGATCGCGACGTCGGACGGCGCCCGCGTGCACATCATCGACACCAAGCCCGAGCTCCGCGTGCAGGCGGTGGCCGAGCGCGCCGGCGAGCTGCAGAGCTGTGTCGAGGCCGCGGGGCACACCGGCGGCTTCGGCGACCTGTTCGCCCGCCGCTCCGCTGACGAGATGGCCATCCGCGCCGCGAAGACGGCCACCGACCTGCTGCGCGCGCCCTACATCGACGGCGGCAAGCAGCAGGTGATCCTGTCGCCCGACGTCGTCGGCCTGCTGGTGCACGAGGCCATCGGCCACACCGTCGAGGCCGACTTCGTGCTCGCCGGCAGCGCCGCCGCGGGCAAGCTCGGGCAGCCGGTGGCGAGCGAGCTGGTCACGCTGTGCGACTCGGGGGAGAGCGAGTACGCGCCCGGCGCCGGCGGCGTCGTGCTCGTCGACGACGAGGGCGTGGCAGCCCAGCGGGTGACGATCATCGAGCGCGGGATCCTGAAGAGCTACCTGCACAACCGCGAGACGGCGGCCCACTTCGGCGTCGCCCCCACCGGCAACGCACGCGCGTTCGAGTTCGACAACGAGCCGCTCATCCGCATGCGCAACACGTACATCGAGCCGGGCACCACCGAGCTCGCGAGCATGATCGCCGACACCGACGACGGCTGGCTGCTCGTCGGCGCCAAGAACGGGCAGGCCGATGCCAACGCCGAGTTCATGTTCGTCGTCGGCGAGGCCTACCCGATCACGCGCGGACGCCTCGGGGCGCTGCACCGGGGTACCACCATCACCGGCAACGCCTTCGACGTGCTGCGGTCCGTCGACCGCGTCGGCACCCACTTCGCGTGGGACCTCGGCTCCGGCTACTGCGGCAAGGGCCAGCCCGCCAAGGTCGACGCCGGCGGCCCCCACATCCGCTGCACCGCCGTGCTCGCCGGCGGCAGCAGCGCCGACGCCGAGTGAGGACCCGTGAACCCCATCCCCACGAGGGCCGCCACGATGGCGAAGACGAGCGCGATGAGCATGGCAAGGAGCACGGTGATGAACACGGCGACGACGGCGCCCGGCGCGCAGGGCGCCATGACGCGGCCCCACGACGAGCCGACGACGCTGGCGCGGCAGACCGAGCAGGAGACCCTCGACGTCTGCGACACCGTGCTGCGCCGCGCGCTGGACAAGGGCGCCACCCAGGCCGAGGTCTGGGGCGAGCATGCCGTGTCGACCAACGCGAGCCTCGAGCAGAACGAGCTGAAGGGCGCCGCCACCGCCGAGCACGCCGCCTTCGGCATCCGCGTGATCACGGGCACCGGCGCCGATGCCCGCGTCGGCTTCTGCTACGTGAACCGCAAGGACAGCGCGTCGCTCAACGAGGCCATCGACGACGCGCTGGCCATCGCCCGCGCCTCGAGCCCCGACGAGGCCAACGACCTCGTCGACCCGCGCCCGGTGCGGCCCATCGGTGGCCTGCTCGACCGCCGCGTGGTGGCGCTGTCCGCCGACGACGCCGTGGGCCTCGCGGCGCGCATGCTGCAGGCGGCACGCGACATCGACGCGCGGGTCAGCATCGACTCGGGCTACGTCGCCGTCGCCCACGGCACCGTCGCGCTCGCCACGTCGCGCGGCATCCGGTTGGCGGACACCGACAGCTCGATCCTGTGGGGGCTGTTCGGCATGGCCGTCGACGGCGACGACGTCGGTAGCTTCGAGAACGTCTCCGAGGCGGTGCGCGACTTCGACGCCATCGACGTTGAGGCGAGCGGCCGCGAATTCGCCCAGCGCGCGCTGTCGCTGCTGAAGCCCAGGGCGGGGCGGTCGTTCACCGGACCCGCGATCTTCTCGCCCGCGGCCTTCGACGAGGTCTTCCTCGCCGCGCTGTCGGCCAGCGTCGACGGCGACGCCGTACGCAAGGGCAAGAGCCGGCTGAAGGACAAGCTCGGCGCGCGCATCGCCGCCCGCGGCTTCACCCTCGTCGACGACGGCACCCTGCCCGGCGGCAACGGCTCGGCGCCGTTCGATCGCGAAGGTCTGCCCCACCGCCGCACCGTGCTCGTCGGCGACGGCGTGCTGCACCACTTCGTCTACGACGGCCGCGCGGCGAAGCGCGCCGGGCGGCCGCCCACCGGCCACGCTGAGGGCTCGGCGCGCACGCTGCCCGGCGTCGGCCTGACCAACGTGCGCCTGCAGCCCGGCACCCTGGACGACGACGCGCTGCTGGCGACGCTCGGCTCGGGCCTGTGGATCGGGCGCTTCTCGGGCGACGTCGACGAGGTCTCGGGCGACTTCTCGGGCGTGGCCAAGGCGAGCTTCGCCGTGAAGGGCGGCCGACGCGCCTGGCCGGTGCAGGAGACGCTCATCGCCGGCAACGTCTTCGATCTGCTGCCGCGCGTCGTCGAGCGCGGCGCCAACCTGCGACGGCTCGTCACCGTCGACTGCCCGCCCGTGCTCGTCGACGGGCTGAAGGTCACCGCCGGGCCGTGAAGGGGCGCCCGACGCGCGCCGCGACACCGACACCGTCGCGGTTGAAACCGACGGCGGCGGCGTGGGAAACCGTGGCTCCTTCCGTGAGGCGATGACGACGTTGACGAGCCGGCTCGACTCCCCGTTCCTGCGCGCGCTGCGCGACATCGTCGGCGCCGCGCGCCTGCCGCCGACGACGCTCGAGCAGCTGGTGCAGCAGCAGCTCGTGCACGGCGGCGTGCTCGACACGCTGGTGCTCGAGCTCGGCGTCGCCACCGAGGCCGAGGTGACCCGCGCCCTCGCCGTCGCCAACGACACTGCCCCCGTCGACGGCGCCGTGCTCGCCGCCCCCAAAGACGACGCGGTGCGCCGGCTGCCGGCACGCATGGCCACCGCCATGGGGCTGCTGCCGCTGTTCGTCGACGAGGACGGCGGGCAGGCCACCCTGCACGTCGCCTGCGCCAGCCCCGTCGACGACGCCCTGTGCGCCGAGCTGGCATCGCTGCTGCCACTGCGCGTCGTCGCCCACGCGGTGCCCGAGGTGCGGCTGCGGGTCGGTCTGCATCGCGCGTTCGGGGCGCCGCTGTCGGGCCGCTTCGTCGCGCTGCGGCGGCTGCTCGACGGCGCGGCGACGAATGGCCGGGCCGCGGGCACGGACAGCGCGACCGGCGACGCGACCGGCGATGCGGCCGGCGCCACGGTCGGCGACGCGAGGGTCCACGGCGCGAGCGCGACCGCGGGGTCCCCGGCGGCGCGGCCGCCCCAGGCCGACGACCACGGCGGCGACGCGGCGACCTGGGACCTCGTCGAGGCGCTGGCGAACCTCGCCGCGCAGGACGGACGCGAGGGCATCGCGCGGGTGGCTGTGGCCTACGCGCGGCGGTTCCTGCCCTTCGCGGCGCTGTTCGGGGTGCGTGACGGCACGCTGTTCGGGTGGCGTCGCTCCGGTCTCGCCGAGGGGGCGCTGTTTCCGGCGCAGCCGCTGCGGCTGCCGGCGGGCGTGCTGCTCGCGCCGGTGCTGTCATCGGCAGCGCCGTTCCTTGGGCGCGTGCCCGTGAGCCCCGCCAACGACGCGTTCCTTGGCTGGCTCGGCCGACCGCGTCCACGGACGGCGCTGGTGCTGCCGGTGTCCGTCGGCGGGCGCGTCGTCGCAGCGCTGTGGGCCGACGGCGGACCGCGCGAGCGCGCGGCCGCCGAGTTGGGGGAGCTCGTCGCCTTCGGCGCGCGGCTGGGCAGCGCGTTCGAGGCGCTCCTGCGCCAGCGCCAACGACAGCACCCGTCGCTGTTCCCCACGCCGTCGTCGTCGTCGCCGCCGACGCCCGCCACGGCGATGGCGCCGCCGAGCGCACAGGCGCTGCCGCCCCGGCCGTCGGCGACGACGGCGCCCCTGCCGGTCGGCGACGACGGCGGGCAGCCCGGGGTCGATGACAACGCGACGACGCCCGTCGCCCCGGCGGAGCCGGCGACGGCTTCGCTGCTCGCGCCGCCGCGGGTGGTCCGTACGTCGACGCTCGACGGCACGAGCCCGTTCGCGCGGCGCCTGACGAGTGCGGCGCCGCTCGTCGCGGAGGACGGGGTCGAGGCCGGGTTGCTGCTCGCGCGCCCGCTGCCGACGAGAGGCCCTACGGCGCGCGTCGACGTCGTCGACATCCCGGTGCCGGCGCTGTTCCGCCTCGATGACGATGCGGCGCCCGACGCGTGGCAGGCGGCCCTGCGGCGCACCATCGCGAGCGACCTTGCCGGCGACGCGGTGGATGACAGCGACCCCTGGTGGCCCGTCGACAGGGAGGCGCCGGCGGCGACCGCCGCGACCGCCGCGACGACGACGAAGGCGACCGCGTCGCCGCTGGCCGGGCTCTTCGACGGGGTCGATCGGACGTCGCCCACGGCCTCGACGCCGGGCTCGCTGCCGGCCTCGGCGCCCCTGTCGGTCCCACCGGCGCTGGCGGCCAGGGCGCCGACGGCGGTGGCGCTGGTGGAGCGTCTGTTCGGCGACGACGAAGGCGACGTCGCCACGGCGGCGCAGGCCCTGTACGCACGGGGCGCGGCGGCGCTGCCCGCCTTGACCGAGCGCTTCCCCGGTCGTCTGCGGATCAATCCCCTCGACGGGTCGCCGGCCGGCGCGGCGGTCGGTGATTGGGGGCCCCTGCTCGGGGTGCTTGCGCGTCTGGGCCGGCCTGGGCTGGAGGCCGCGCTCGAGCACCTCGAGAGCCGGCAGGCGCCCCACCGGTGCGCCGCCGTGGCGCTCTTCGTCGCGGTCCCCGACGTGCGGGCCGTCGACGTGTTGTTGCCCCGCCTGTACGACGCCGACGCGCGCGTGCGGGCCCTCGCCGTCGAGGCGATCGCACCGTGGTCGGGGCACAAGCGCTTCGAGCGGTTGTTGGCGCGGCTGCGGGAGCGGGTGTTGACCGAGCGGATGGTGGCCACCGAGAGCCGACGGCGGGCCGTCGAGCTGCTCGGCGTGTTCCGCGACGTGGGCGCGGTGCCGTTGCTCATCGAACAGCTGAGGGGCCCGTTGGGCGCGGCGGCCTCGCTGTCGCTGCGGGCGATCACGCTGCAGGACCACGGCCCACAGGCGCGGCCGTGGCGGCGCTGGTGGGGCAGCGCGAAGAAGCGGTCGCGGGTCGACTGGTTGATCGCAGCGCTCGACAGCGACGACGCAGCGTTGCGGCGGATGGCCTGCGAGGACCTGCGCGGAGCCGTGGGCGCGGACTTCGGCTACCGGCCCGACGGTGATGCGGCGGAGCGGGCGCGCGCGGCGCAGGAGTGGCAGCACTGGTGGATGGCCGAGCAGAAGACCCTGACCGAGGCCCGCTGAACGCCGGCCGGATCCGCACGGCCGCTTGCCCCCGTCCGCAGCGCGGGGTAACCGACGGGCCTGCGTACTCTGCCTCTGGAGGGATCCATGGCCCGCGTCACCGTCGAAGACTGTCTGGTCGAGCTCGACAACCGCTTCGCCCTCGTGTTGCTCGCCACGGGCCGTGCCCGCCAGCTGATGAAGGGCAGCCGGTCCCTCGTGCAAAACGAGAAGAACAAGGAGCCGGTCATCTCGCTGCGCGAGATCGCCGCCGGCAAGGTCAAGTTCGACCGTCCGGTGAAGACGGTGCTGGCGCGCCGGCTGTCCGAGCTGCAGGCCGAATACGAGGCCGCGCACGGCATGCCGGTCTGACGGCGGTCGCTGAGGCCCGGTCGGACGACCGGTACGACGGCAGCTGAACGTGTGTCGTCGACGACGGCGCCCCACCTGACGGTCGGGCGCCGTCTCGTCTTTGGGGCTGGGACGCGGTCGAGCGGCCCGGGGCGCGACGTCGCGCCGCGGAGAGGGACGGGGTGGGGCCGTCCGCCGGCAGACAGAGCGCCAGACCTATACGGCGATCCGCACGCGTGGAGGCACGATGGTGGACACACGAGACGAGACACCGGGCGCGCGCCGTCCGACGGGGATCGAGCGGTACTCCGACCGTGAGGAGAGCATCGTGTCGAAGACCGACACGCGGGGGGGCGCATCACCTACGCCAACCACTTGGTCCTGAGGGTTGCCGGCGACACCGAGGACGAGGTGCTCGGGAAGCCGGGGACGCTCCGGCACGCCACCAGCGTCATCAACGCCGCGAACAAGCAGAGGCACGCGCACGCCGACGCGCTGAAGAAGCAAAAGGACGAGAGCGCCCGCAGCGCCGGCGGCCTGTCGCTGGCGTCGGACGCGCTGCGCGACAACAGCGAGGCGATGCAGCACGACGCCGCCGAGGCCTCGGAGCAGGCGGTGAAGGTGGCGACGTCGGCCGAGCAGCTGACCGGCAACATGCACACGCTGGCGGCCGGCACCGAGGAGATGTCGCTCACGATCCGCGAGATCGTGAAGAACGCCGCCGACGCCGCCCGCGTCGCCGCGCTTGTCGTCGCCGAGAGCGCGCGCAGCAACGAGCGGGTGACCAGCCTCGGGCACAGCAGCACCGAGATCGGCAAGGTCCTGCGGATCATCACGAGCATCGCCCAGCAGACCCGGCTGCTCGCGCTGAACGCCACCATCGAGGCCGGCCGCGCCGGCGTCGCCGGCCGCGGCTTCGCCGTCGTCGCCGGCGAGGTGAAGGAGCTCGCGCGCGAGACCGCCGCCGCCACCGAGGACATCGGCCGGCGCGTCGAAGCCATCCAGGCCGACACGCAGGCAACGGTGGCGTCCATCGCGCGCCTCCAGGAGGTCGTGAACCAGATCTCCGAGCTGCAGACGACCATCGCCGCCGCCGTCGAGGAGCAGACGGCTACGACCAACGAGATGAGCCGCAACCTCGCCGAGGGTGCGCAGGGCACGACGCCGATCGCGGCCGCGATCCAGTCCGTCGCCGCCGCGTCGCGCCGCACCTCGACGGGCGCCGCGACATCGCTGCAGGCCGCGGTGGAGCTCGCCCGCATGGCCGCAGCGCTGCAGACGCTGACGACGTCGACGACGACGACCCGTCCGGGCTGACGCGCCCGGTCGGCGGCGGCGGCCCCACACACCGTGGGCGCGGAGCGCGCTCCTGCGCATGGTCTTCCGTCGGCTGGGTGGTATCCCGCGTGGGACGGCCGCCATGCATACTGCCGACGTGAGCCCTTCGGATGACGTCCACGCCGCGGAGCCGCCCCTGCCTGTGGCCGGCGCACGCGCCGCAGCCGTGCTCGCTGCGCTCTTGTCGTTCGCGGTGTTTGCGCCGGCCGCGCGCTTCGGGCTCGTGAACTTCGACGACTGGGCCTACGTCGGCGATCCCCACGTCGTCGCTGGGCTCACCCTCGACGGCGTCGGCTGGGCGTTTTCGACGTGGACGCAGGCGAACTGGCACCCGCTGACGTGGCTCTCGTACATGGCCGACGTCACGCTGCTCGGCGGCGGCCCGGCGGTGCACCATCTGGTGAACGCCAGCCTGCACGCCGCGGTCGTGGCGGTGGTCGCCGTGTTGGTCGCGGGGGTCGGGGGGCGCGCCGCCGTCGCGCTGATCGCGGCGCTGTGGTGGGGCGTGCACCCGCTGCGGGTGGAGTCGGTCGTGTGGGTCTCCGAGCGCAAGGACGTGCTCTGCGCGCTGTTCTACCTGCTCGCCGTCGTCGTCTGGGTCCGCTTCCTGCGTCACGGACGGAGCAGCGACCGCGCGCTGCTGTGGATCTGCGCGACGCTCGCGATGCTGGCGAAGCCGATGGCAGTCACGTTGCCGGCGGTCCTGCCGTTGGTGGCGTGGTGGCCCGTCGCCGTGCAGGCCCGGGCCACGGGGGGCAGCGCCGTCCGCCCGCGCGCCGGCGTCGTCGCCTGGGCACCCGTGGCGCTCGGCGCCGTCGGGCTCGCGCTCGTCACGCTCGGTGCGCAGCAGCCGGCGATCGACACGGGCGAGGTGCTCGCGCCGGCCGCGCGGCTCGGCAACTTGGTGGTCGCCCTCGCGCGCTACGGCGAAGACCTCGTCGCGCCGCGTGATCTCGCGGTCCTCTACGGGCTCCCCCGCGGGGGATGGCCCGCGTCCATCGTCGTGATCGCCGTGCTCGTCGTCTTCGTCGCCGTCGTCGCGAGCGCGCTGCCGTGGCTGCGCCGCCGCGAGCGCGCGTGGATCGCGTGCACGCTGTGGTTCCTCGTCGTGCTCGCGCCCGTGGCGGGCATCATCCAGATCGGCGTCGCCGCGCGGGCCGACCGCTACACCTATCTGCCATCCGTCGGTGCAGCGGTGGCGCTTGGCCTCGGCCTGGAGCGGGTCTGGGCCAGGCGAGCGCGCGTCCTCGCGCCGGGGTCGGCGGCGATCCTCGCGATGCTCGCCGCCGTAAGCGTCGCGCAGTCGTCGGTGTGGTCGCGGTCCTGGGACCTGTTCGCCCACACGGTCGCCGTCGAGCCCGACAACGCGATCGCGCATGGCTACCTCGCGGGGATCGCGCTGGCGTCGCGCGAGCTCGCCATCGCCGAAGAGGAGGCGCGCACGGGCGTCGCGCTCCGCCCCGACGACGCGTTCGTGCGGCTGATGCTGGGCCGGGTGCTGGCCCGCGGCGGTCGCCACGCCGAAGCCACCGTCGAGCTGCGCGAGGCCACGCGCGCTGCCCCCCGTCACACCGACGCATGGCTCTATCTGGCGGCGTCGGCCCTCGCCGTGGGCGACGCCGACGCCGAGGACGCGTTGGCCACCGCGCGCGCCCTGGGCGGCGGCGATGCCAAGGCGCACCGCGCCGTCGGACTCGCGCTGCTGACCGAAGGTCGCCGCGTCGACGCCGAGCCGCACCTGTGGCAGGCGACGCGCGGGCTCCCCGCCGACGCCACGCTGCGCGCGACGGTGCGCGAACACTTCTGCGCCGCGGGGATGCCAGCGCAGTCGCTGTGCATGGAGTTGCCGGCGCAGTGAGCCGGCGGGGCGGCGCCAAGCTGCCAGCGACGCGCCTGGACCTCGCGTCGACGACCCACCTGGGCGATGCTGCGCGCCCGCAGCGCGCGCTCCCGCCGCAGGAGGTCGTCATTGGTCTTTGCGAGCCTGACGTTCCTCGCGCTGTTCCTGCCGCTGTCGCTCGTCACCTACGCGCTGGCCAACACGCAGGGCACGCGCAACGCGCTGCTGACGGCGTTCTCGCTGCTGTTCTACGCGTGGGGCGAGCCGGTGTGGATCTCGCTGTTGTTGCTGTCGAGCCTGTCGGACTGGACCGCGGCGCTGGTCATTGACCGGTGGCGCGGGCGACGGGCGGCCACCGTGGCGCTGGTCGTGTCCCTCGCCCTGAACCTGCTGCTGCTCGGCAGCTTCAAGTACGCCGACCTGATCACGGCGACGACGAACGCGCTGACCGGCCTGTCGCTGCGGTCGCCGGGCTTCAGCCTGCCGGTGGGCATCTCGTTCTACACGTTCCAGACGATCAGCTACGTCGTCGACGTCTGGCGCGGCGACGTGCGGGCGCAGCCGCGCTTCGACAAGTTCCTCCTGTTCGTCAGCCTGTTCCACCAGCTCGTCGCCGGCCCCATCGTCCGCTACGCCGACGTCGCCCACGACATCGATCACCGCGTCGTCACGCGGAGCGGCCTGCTCGAGGGCGCCTCGCGCTTCTGCGTGGGCCTCGGCAAGAAGGTCCTGCTCGCCAACGTCGCCGGCGAGCTCGTCGCCCGCCACCTCGATGGCGACCTGACGGCGCTGCCCGCCGCCCACGCGTGGTTCGGCCTCGCGATGTACACGCTGCAGATCTACTTCGACTTCTCGGGCTACTCGGACATGGCCATCGGCATGGGCCGCATGATCGGGTTCCACTATCTCGAGAACTTCGACCACCCCTACGCGGCGCGCTCGGTCACCGACTTCTGGCGCCGCTGGCACATCAGCCTCGGCTCGTTCTTTCGCGACTACGTGTACATCCCGCTGGGCGGCAAGCACCGCCACCCCACCCGCAACCTCTTCGTCGTCTGGGGGCTCACCGGGCTGTGGCACGGCGCCTCGTGGAACTTCGTGCTCTGGGGGCTCTTTCACGGCGCGCTCATCGCCCTCGAGCGGCTCTTCGTGCGCCGCGCGCTCGAGCGCCTGCCGCGCGCGCTGCAGCACGCGTGGCTGCTGCTCGTCGTCGTCGTCGGCTGGGCGCTGTTCTACTTCACCGACCTGCACCGCCTGCGGCTGTTCTTCGCCGCCGCCGCCGGCCTCGCCCCCGGCCCGCTCGCGCCCGAGGCGCTGGCGACGACGCTGACGACCCACGCGACGTGGCTCGTCGTCGCCGCGCTGCTCTGTACCCCCCTGCCCGGCCGGGCCGTCGACGCTGCACGCGCGGCCCTGCGACAGCGCCGCGGCGTCGCCACCGACGCCGTCGTCACCGCCGTCGTCGACGTGCTGCTGCTGCTGCTCGCCGTCGCGCTGCTGGTGGGCCGCACGTACAACCCCTTCCTGTACTTCCGCTTCTGATGACGACGTCGCCCCCGCCTTCGTCCCCCGCCGCGCCGCGCGGCGCCCGCGCGGCGCGCGGCACTCGCGCCGTCGACGATCAGGTGCCGCTGGGCGCTGCCCTCGCGGTGCCCGCGGTGCTGGTGCTGCTCGGGATGCTCTTCGTCGCCGCGCGCGTCGTCGACCTCGACGAAGACGCGCGCGGCGACGACGTCGATGTCCGCGAGAACCGCGCGCGCGCGGTGTGGCCGGCGTGGTCATGGGACGCCGTGCGCGGCGGCCGCTTCACCCGCGCCATCGACGACTGGGTGGCCGACCACTTCCCGGGTCGCGACGCCCTGCTCGACGTCGCCGCCGTCGCGAAGGGCGCCCGCGGCTTCGGCGTCGCCGACGAGCGCTACCCGGCGCAGGCCCTGGGCGACTTCGGCCTGTCCGACGCCGCGCCCCGGGCCCACACGGTCGATGCGGGCGTCATCAAGGGCGGCGCCGACGACGCGGGCCCGGCGCTCCCCGTCGTCGACGCCGGCGTGACCGGGGCGGTGGTCGACGCGGGCGCGCCGACGACGCAGCGGACCTACGCCGGCGGCGTCGGCGTCGTCGACACTCGGGCGCTGCTCTACTTCGGGGGCGACGACGACACCGCGCGCGCCTTCGCCGACGCCGTGAACGCATGGGCCGCCGCGCTGCCGACGACGGTGACGCTGGACCTGCTCGTGACGCCGACGGCGACGCACTACTACCTGCCCGACGACCAGCGCGACCGCTCGCTGCCCGAGCGCGAGAACCTGGCGGCGCTGCGGCGGGCGCTGTCGCCGCGGGTGCGGTTCGTCGACGTCGAGGCGGCGCTCTCGCCCCACGTCGACGAGCAGATCTTCTTTCGCACCGACCACCACTGGACGGGACTCGGCGCCTTCTACGCCTACGCGGCGTGGGCGACGCAGGCGGGCCTCGTGCCCGTGACGCGTGAGTCGTTGGAGCGCCGCGCGCGTCCGCCGACGCTGGGCTCGCTGTACCGCGCGACGCAGTCGCAGGCGCTGGCGCGTCACCCCGAGCCGACGGAGTACTGGCTGCCGTCGGCGGCCTACCGCGCGCAACGCTGGCGCTCGCTGACGGAGCCGCCGGATGTGGCGAGGTTCCTGTTCGAGCGCGAGCGCGGCTACGCGGTCTTTCTGGGTGGTGATGACCCGCTGCTCGTCGCGACGACGGAGCACCGTACGGGTCGACGCGCGCTGCTGGTGAAGAACAGCTATGGCAACGCGCTGGCGCCGTGGCTGCTGCACCACTTCGACGTCGTCGTCGTCGTCGACTACCGCTACTTCGCCGGCAGCGCCCGCGCGCTGGTCGACAAGCACCGGATCACGGACGTGCTGGTGGTGAACGCCACGGTGACCGCGAACTCGCGCCCCCACGCGCGCCGGCTGAAGGAGGTGCTTCACGGCCGGGGCGCGGCGTGGGAGCCGGCGCGGCCCGGGTCCGCGCCGCCAACGACGACCACGGCGCCGCTGACGACGACCACGGCCGCCGACAGCGTCGTCGACGCCGGGACCGCAACCCTCGCCCCGCCCGCGCCGTCCGCATCACCCGCCCCTGAAGACGCCCTGAAGGCGCGCGGAGGACGCGCGGAAGACGCGCGGAAGACGCGCGGAGGACGCGCTGAGGACGCGCTGAGGACGCGCTGAAGACGCACAGGCGAAGGCGTCAGCCGCGCGACGACGACGTCCGCCGCGCGAGCGCAGCGCCGCCGTCACTCGGTCTGGCAGCTGCCGACGTCGCCGCCGCCGTTGTTGAAGAACAGGTTCCCCGCGGCGGCGAAGTCGGGGACGGGGGCGTCGGGCTCGTCGCACCCGATCAGGATCCCGAGGCCCTGGTTCTCGCGCAGCGTGCAGTTGTCGAGCACCGGCGGCGTCGACGACGCCGACAGGCCGAACACGCCGATGCCGTTGTGGCCGCGCTCGACGATCACGTGCCGCAGCAGCGAGGGCTCGACGCCGCTGCCCACGGCGAAGACGTTGATGCCGCCGCTGCGCGACGACGCGAAGCCCGCCTGCTGGCCGTTGTCCGACGTGACGAGCACCGGTCCCCCCGCCGTCGCGTCGATGACCAGACGGCCCTCGGGATCGACGTCCAGCGTCGACGACGGCGTCAGCCGCAGCAGCGCCCCGGCGTCGATGGTCAGGATGGCGCCGGCGGCGACGATGACCTGGCCGTTGACGACGTGCGGCCCCTCTTCGCAAGTCCACGTCTCGTCGGCCGTGAGCTCGCCCTGCTCGTGGCGCACGCCCTCGCCCTCGACGCACTCGTGGTGGCAGGGCGCCAGCAGCGCGTAGCGCGCACCGTCGCAGCGCAGGCGTGCCACGCCCTCGCACAGCTCCTCGCCCGCCGTCTCGCACGGGCGTCCGACCTGCGACTGCGGCCCGCAGCCACTGCCGACGCCGACTCCGACGGATGCGACCGAGACGACGACGGTGGGGACGAAGGCGCGCAGCAAAGACGTCATGGAGCGACGGTGGCGCATCAGCCGCCCGGCTCGCAACGGGTGACGGCGACGGTGTCCTGCGAGGCCGTCGCCGCGTCGCAGGCGGCGCCGAACAGCTCGACGGTGTTGGGCCCGGTGATGTCCCAGCCGTCGCGCCGGGTGATGTCCTGCGCGAGCACGTCGTCACCGAGCGCCACCGTCACCGACGACGCGGTGTTCAGGTTCGTGTCGACGGTGACCTTGCACGCGAGGATGCGGCGCGTGATCGCGTCGAGCGCCGACGCCAGCGCCTGCGGGCTCGTCGCCTCGTGGAACTTCACGGTGCCCGGCAGGGGCGCCTGCCCGGCGATGGCCATCGCGTTGAGCGCCTCGGTGAAGTCCGACACGCCGTCGTTGTTGCTGTCGAAGGTGTTCTCGTCGGTGCCGCGGATGCCGACGACGTGGGTCTGCACGCCGAGCGCCGCGATCTGGGCCACCGCGTTGGCGCTGTTCACGTCGTCCAGGCAGTTGAACCGCGAGCATGACTCGTTGGTCTCGCCGTTCGCGCGACTGGTGCACTGGCAGCGCACCTTGGTGGTGTCCGTCGACGCGCAGTTGGGCGCGCCATCGGTGGCCAGCACGACGGCGATGGGCCGGCCGTCGGCCACCAGCGCCGGCAACACCGCCCGCGCCACGAGCACCGACTGCGCCGTCGGCGTGCCGCCGCGCGGGTTCAGGTTGCCGAGCGAGCCGTTGATGGCGCTCGCGCTCGCCCCCACCGCCTGCAGCTGCGTGCCGGCGGCGCAGTTGATCTGCTGACCGTCGTTGCCCGGGTCCGGGTAGGCGAACAGCCCGAAGCTCACCGACGACGCCAGCGACGTCGTCACCTGGGACACCGCGGTGCGCAGCGCCGCCATCTTGGTCTGACCGGCGAAGCCCGTCGCCTGGATGTCCATCGAGCCTGAGCGGTCGACGACGAACAGGATGCGTCCGTCGCTGACGACGTCGGGGCGGTGCGTGAACTCCTCGCAGCGGTCGGCGGGCTCGGGGCAGCTGCTCTCCTGGATGAACGCGGTCTGGAACGGCTCGACGACGATGGCGCGGAAGTCGCGGCTGTAGCCGTCGCGGAACGCGCGCAGGTCGTAGGTGCCCGGCGCGATGGCGTTGAAGGCGAAGCTGCCGCTGGCGTCGGACGTCGTCACCTGCAGACGCGAGCCGCCCTGCAGCAGCTCGACGGAGCCCACGAAGCGCCCGCCGGCGTCGATGTCACAGATCTGGCCGGCGATCCGCCCCACCGGCGTGCGGTCGGCGCACTCGTCGGGACCCACCACCGTCGCTGTCTCACCCGACACGACGAGCACCTGCTCGGTGACCGGCGAGACGCCGTCCTTTTCGACGTCGACGCGGTAGCTGCCCGCCAGCAGGCCCCCGACGAAGAACTCGCCCTCGGTGTCGGTCAGGTCGTGCACGTCATCGTCGGGCGAGGACGGCGGGTCGAGGCGACGCACGGTGACGTCGGCGCCGGCCAGCGGGCCGTCGGTGGCGGGATCGCAGAAGGAGCCGGCGATGGACCCCGACGTCGACGACGGCGGCTCGCAGTTGTCGGCGATGTCGAGGGTGAAGGTCGCGCCCTTTGTCTCGATGGCGAAGGGGAACGCGCGCTGGTAGCCGGGCGCGCGCAGGACGACGACGTGCTGGCCCACCGGCACGTTCTGCACCGTGAAGTTCCCGAGGGCGTCGGTGCGGCCGCCGTCCAGCTCGGCGTTGTTCTGCAGCAGCGCCGTGACCGTCGCGTCGGCGACCAGGCCGCCGGTGTGCCGGTCGCAGACCTGCCCGACGAGGGTGCCGGTGTCGGGCCCCGGCGGCGGGATGCTGCACGCCGTGTCGAGCACCGTCGTCGGCACGTCGCCGCCGGGCACGGTGTGCGTGGGCTCGCCGACGCGGTGCTCGCGCCCGCCGTCGAGCAGCGCCACGACGGCGTAGTCGCCCGGCGGGAGGTTCTTGATCCGGTAACGGCCCACGGCGTCGGCGGCGACGCGCTTCGTCGTCGCCTTGCTGCGGGCCTCGACGGCCACGCCGGGCAGCGGCACGCCGGTGTCGGGGTGGCAGACCTCGCCCTCGATGTCGCCGGGGACGACGGTGACCTCTTCGTCGCAGGCGGCGCCGAAGGCAGCGCCGGTGGCGACGCCGAGCAGGAGCAGGAGACGAGCGGAGCGACCGGGAGTCGACATGCGGTCGATTATCGCACGACGCCGGCTGCCGTTCCGGTCCGCCGCTCGGATGATCTTCCGGTAGGTCCTGCGTCCACCCACGGGACGCGCTTGTCAGGCCAGACGCGGCAAAAGCCCGAGCACCAGCCGCGAGAACGCCTGCTCGACGCGGGTCGCGGTCTCCTTGACCTCGTCGTGGCACAGCTTCACCGGGCTGATGCCGGCGGCGAGGTTCGTGATGCACGACAGCCCGAGCACCTCGACGCCCAGGTGGCTGGCGGCGATCACCTCGTGCACCGTCGACATCCCCACGGCGTGGGCGCCCAGCGTGCGCAGCATGCGAATCTCGGCGGGCGTCTCATACGACGGCCCGAGCAAGCCGGCGTAGACGCCCCGCTGCAGCGCCAAGCCCTGCGCCGCGGCGACGTCGAAGGCCACCTGGCGCAGGCGCGCGGTGTAGGCGTCGCTCATGTCGGGGAAGCGCGCGCCGAAGCGCGCGTCGTTCTTTCCACACAGCGGGTTGTCGCCGGTGAGGTTCAGGTGGTCCTCGATGAGCATCAGGTCGCCAGCGGCGAAGCCCTCGCCGAGGCCGCCGGCGGCGTTGGTGACGATGAGCCGCCGCACCCCCAGCGCGTGCAGCACCCGCACCGGGAACACCACCGAAGACGCCGAATAGCCCTCGTAGCGGTGCACGCGCCCCTGCATCAACAGCACCGGGACGTCGTCGACCGTGCCGAGCACGAGGCGTCCCTTGTGGCCCTCCACCGACGACACCGGGAAGTGCGGGATGGCGCCGTAGTCGACGGCGCGGCCGCCCTGCGCGAGCACGTGGTCGGCCACCGCGCCCAGGCCCGAGCCCAGCACGACGCCGACGGGGGCGGCGGGCAGCGACGTGCGAAGGCGGTCAGCGACGGCGGCGGCGGCGGCGTGGACGTGGGCGTAGCCGAGAGGCTCTGGACCTTGCATGGCGGCCACACTCGCCCATCCGTCGCCGCGCTGTCACCTCACGCGCGTCGACACGGACACCCGCGAGGACAACGAAGGGCGGCTCGCGCCGCCCCCCGAGCGGACGCTCGTGACGTGCGAAGCGACGTCGTCAGGCGGGCAAGAACACGCGGAACTGCCGCCCCTGCGGATCGGGCCCGTTGCCGAAGTCGGTGCCGTAGCGGCCGCCCGTGACCTGCCGCTGGATGTGGTCGCTCGCCTCGCGCCCGTCGCCCAGCGCGACAGCGACGTGGCCGTAGGGCTTGGCCGCCGAGCGCCCCCACACGATCACCGCGCCGCGGGGCAGGTTCGGCAGGTCGCTGGCCGACAGGTTGACCTCGCGGAAGTGCGCGTCGCGGGCCAGCATCTCCGCCTTCTGGTACGCGTGGCCGCGACCACCGACGCCGACGGCCTCGAGCGCGTTGTTCACGCCCAGCGCGCAGCGGCCGACGCTGTTCAGCTGGCGCGCCGAGCGCTCGGCGGCGTCGCCAAACTTGTTGCCGAGCGCCGAGCCCGTGAGCCCCTGCGCGTCGACCCGCTGCGCCCCCGTCGACGGCGACGCCGCGTCGGCGGGGCCGGCGGCAATCGGGCGCGGGTTGTCGTCGAAGCGGCCGAGGGTCTGACGGCCGAGCACGCCGGTCTGCTGGATGCCGTTGGCCTGCTGGAACGCCTTGAGCGCCGCCTCGGTCTTCGGCCCGAACTTGCCGTCGGCGGCCAGCGGCGGCTGCGCGCCCTGCGCGTTCAGCATCGCCTGCCGCGCTGGATAACGCCCTGACCGCCGCGCACCTGCGCCAAAGACGGCGACGCCAGCTTGTACGCTTCGGGGCCGCTCTCGACGACGGGGCCGGCGGTGGCGCGCACATCGGAGTCGCCGACGGGCACGGCGAGCAGCCGCTTCATCGATGCGCCGATCTCGCCCTGCACCTGATCGGCCAGCCCCGGGTTCAGCTTGCGCAGCTCGGCGATGTCGGTGTCGAACTGCTTGGCGACGTCGTCGAGGCTCTGGCCGTTCTGCATCACGTACAGCGCGATGCCGGCGTCGAGCAGCGCCTCCTGCTGCTTCTTCAGCATCGCCAGCTGCTCCGGCGGCAGCGCCGGGCCGACCTCGCACGCGCCGCAGTGCGGCGTCTGGCCCGGCGGATCGCCGAGCAGCGCGTCGTAGTTGAGCGCGCCGCCCGCCGGCACCTCGGGCTTGCCCGCGCGCGCATCGCTGCCCAGCGAGCGCTGCAGCGCGGCCCGCTCGGCGACGTCGGGCTGGCGCAGCACCTCGGGCGTCGACGTCGCAGGGGACGGCGGCGTCGCAGGGGATTCGGGGGCGCAGGCGCTGCGGGGAGCGGCGGTGGAGGGGGTGCGGGTGACGGTGGTCATCGGCGGACTCCGTGCTTGAGCGGGTCGGTTATCGCCCGCGGGCGCGACCGATTGCGTGATCCGGCGCCACCCGAGCCAGGGCGACGCGACGTCCCCACGACGACGATGTCGGGGACGAAGCCGCCTCGGACGAACGACCGACGTCAGGGACGAACGGGGTGCAGCCCCCAGATGTCTCGCGCGTACTCGGCGATCGTCCGGTCGGTGGAGAACTTGCCGGTGTGGGCGACGTTCCAGATCGACTTTCGCGTCCACGGCCCCGGCTCGCGGTAACCCGCCGACACGAACTCCTGCGCAGCGACGTAGGCGTCGTAGTCGGCGAGCAACAGGTACTCGTCGCGCGACAGCAGGCTGTCGACGATCGGACGGAACAAACCCGGCTCCTCCGGTGAGAACGCACCGTCGCGCAGCTGGTCGAGCACGCGCCGCAGCTCCTCGCTCTGGGCGACGAACAGCCGCGGGCTGTACTCGGGGCGCAGCCTTTTCACATCGTCGACGGAAAGGCCGAAGAGAAACATGTGGTCGCGCCCGATCTCTTCGGCGAGCTCGACGTTGGCGCCATCCATCGTCCCAATGGTCAACGCGCCGTTCAGCGCAAATTTCATATTGCCGGTGCCTGACGCCTCGGTGCCCGCCGTCGAGATCTGCTCCGACAGGTCGGCGGCAGGGAAGATCTTCTCGGCCAGCGACACGCGGTAGTCGGACAGGAAGACGACCTTCAGCCGGTCAGCGACGTCAGGGTCGTGGTTGACGACGCGGCCGATGGCGTTGATCAAGCGGATGATCAGCTTGGCCTGGTGGTAGCCGGGCGCCGCCTTGCCCGAGAACAGGATGACCCGCGGCGTGAACGCGGCCCGCGGTCGCTCCTTGATCCGGTTGTACAGCGTGATCGCGTGCAGCGCGTTCAACAGCTGACGCTTGTACTCGTGGATGCGCTTCACCTGGCAGTCGAACAGCGCGTGGGCGGGGATGGTCAGCGCCTCGCCGCGCCGACGGTACTGCCGCACGATCTCGGTGATCAGGCGCTCCTTGTTGGCGCGCTTGACGTCGCGCCAGCGCTCCTGGAACGCGGCGTCGTCGACGAAGGCCACCAGGTTCTTCAGCTGGTACAGGTCGGTGATCCAGCCGTCGCCGATCGCCTCGGTGATGAGCCCCGACAGCCCCGGGTTCGCCTTCAGCAGCCAGCGGCGCTGGGTCACGCCGTTGGTCTTGTTGTGGAACTTCAGCGGCCATAGGTCGACGAAGTCGGCGAAGACGTCGGTCTTCAGGATCTCGGTATGCAGCGCGGCGACGCCGTTGACGCTGTGGCTGCCGACGATGGCCAGATTCGCCATGCGCACGCGCTGCTCGTCGCCCTCCTCGACGATCGACAGGCGCCGGCAGCGGTCGTCGTCGCCCGGGTGGCGCTCGCGCACCGTCTGCAGGAAGCGGTGGTTGATCTCGAAGATCAGCTGCAGGTGCCGCGGCAGCACCTTGCCCACCATCCACACCGGCCAGCGCTCCAGCGCCTCGGGCATCACCGTGTGGTTCGTGTAGGCGAACGTCCCAGTCGTCACCCGCCACGCCTCGTCCCAGGACAGGCCATGCTCGTCGAGGAGGATGCGCATCAGCTCGGGGATCGCCAGGGCTGGGTGCGTATCGTTCAGCTGCACCGCCACGCGCTCCGTGAACCGCTGGAACAGCGGGAGCCCCGCCGGCTCGTCGTGCATCCGCCACTGCTTCTTGTAGCGGCGAATGATATCTTGCAACGTCGCCGAGACGAAGAAGTACTCCTGCTTGAGCCGGAGTTCCTTGCCCTCAAGCACGTTGTCGTTCGGGTAGAGCACCTTCGAGATGTTCTCGCTGCGCATCTTCGCGTCGACAGCGGCGCGGTAGTCGCCGGCGTTGAAGTGGCGGAAGTCGAAGTCGCGGCCGGCGCGCGCCTGCCACAAGCGCAGCGTGTTCACCGTGCCGTTCTGGTAGCCAGGCACCGGCGTGTCGTAGGGGATCCCCACGACCTCTTCGGTGTTGATCCAGTGGGTCTTCAGGTTTCCGTCGTCCATTTTCTCCAGGTGGACGTGTCCATAAAGGTGCACTGTAAACTGGTCGTTGAGCCGCGCGATCTCCCACGGGTTGCCGTACTCGAGCCAGGTGTCGGGCACCTCGACCTGCGCGCCGTCGATGATGCGCTGGTGGAAGATGCCGTACTCGTAGCGGATGCCGTAGCCGTAGGCGGGCAGCTGCAGCGTCGCCAACGAGTCGAGGAAACAGGCGGCAAGGCGCCCGAGGCCGCCGTTGCCGAGGCCGGCGTCCCACTCGGCGTTGCGCAGGTCCTCGAGGCTGTAGCCGAGCTCATGCAGCGCCTGCGCGCAGGCGTCGGTGATGCCGACGTTCAGCATCGCGTTGCCGAGCGTGCGGCCCATCAGGAACTCGAGGCTGAGGTAGTAGACGCGCTTGGCGTCGCGCTCGTAGTAGGTCTCCTGCGTGCGGATCCAATTGGCGATCATGCGGTCGCGCACGGCGAGGGCGAGGCTGACGTAGGGCTCCCAGCTCGAGTCGACGTGGCGCGGCAGCTCGCCCAGCGTGCACTGCAGGTGGCGCAGGATCGACTGGCGGATCGAGCGCGCGTCGGCCTCGTTACCATCGACGACGGTGTCGTTGGTGCGCGGCGCGTTGTCGGTCGGGGGCACGGCGGTTTGCGGCTTCGCTTGGTTCATCAACGACTCCAGCGCGCGGCGCGCTGCGCGCGCGCGGCGCGATGCGCGCGCGCAGCGCGATCCGCGCGCGCAGCGCAGCCTACTGCCGGGTCGAGCCGCAAAGGAAACGACGACGACGCGGCTTCGCCGTCGTCCTTCTCCTGCTCACGCCTGCGCGCCGCCGCGCACGGCGATGAAGCCCGCCGGATCGAGCCCCTGGCGCGCCCACACCTCATCCCACCGCTCGGCGACGGGGACGTCGAAGACCAGCTCGGGGTCGAACGGCAGGTGCAGCCACGCGCCCCGACGCAGCTCACCCTCGAGCTGGTGCGGCGCCCACCCGGCGTAGCCGAGCAGCAGGTCGAAGCGCCCCGGCAGCCGACCACGCGCCGCCAGCTCGAGCACGTCGCGCGACGGCGTCACCGACAACGTCGCCGTGATCTCGAGCCCGTCCCCCGCCGGCGACCCGGCCGAGTGCTCGTAGAGCACGAACCCCGACGCGCGCGACACCGGGCCGCCCATCAGGACGTCGCGGTCGTCGACGCCGCGGTCGGCGATCTCGAGGTCCTCGAGCAGCTCGTGCAGCCGCCACGGCGCCACGCGGTTCAGGATGAAGCCCAGCGAGCCGCCGTCGCTCTCGTGCGCCGCCAGCAGCACCAGGCTGCGGTCGAAGTTTCTGTCGGACAGCGGCGGCGGCGCGATCAAAAACCCCGGAGCGAGCGCCTCGCGCTCCGCTGGCTGTCGTGCGGAACCTTCGTCGACGTCGCGCTCGTCGGTCATGGAGGCAGTGTAGCCGCTCGCGCCCGCCGACGCCCGCTGCGCGCCCACCAGCGCGCGAGCACGACGGCGGCAATCACGACGGCGACAATCACGACAGCGACAGTCACGACGGCGACAGTCACGACGGCGACAGTCACGGCGGCGACAGTCACGACGGCGACCGTCGCGACGGCGACCGTCGCGACGGCGAGAGTCACAACGATGACGGCGGCGGACGACGGAAGCGCGCCCACAGCGCGGCGTCGACGGCGTTCTTGCCGGCGATGTCGGCGTAGACGGCCAGCGAGGGCCGCGGCCGCCGCCGCATGCCGTGGGCGTAGTCGACGTTCACGAGGCCGAAGCGCGGCGCGAAGCCCTCGATCCACTCGAAGTTGTCGACGAGCGACCAGTAGAAGAAGCCGCGGACGTCGGCGCCCTGCTCGATGGCCTGCCACACCGCCTGCACGTGACGCACGAGGAATCGCTGGCGGCTGACGTCGTCGTCAGCCGCGTCGGCGATGCCGTTTTCGAGGATGTAGAGCGGCTTTTTGTAGCGGGCGGCGAAGCGCACCAGCTGCGGCGCGAGGCTGGTCTCGTCGATGGCCCAGCCGACGTCACTCTCTTCTTCGCCGGGCTCGGACGGATCGTGGGGCACGATCTCGAACTTTCCCGGCCCCGACGTGCGCACATAGAAGCGGCCGTAGAAGTTGACGCCGACGTAGTCCTGCGTGCCGGCGAGGCCCTCGATCTCGACGGCGGGCCCGCCGAGCGCCGGGCGGAACACGCCGGTCTCGATGGCGTCGAGGAAGTCGACGATGAAGCCGTTGTCGACGCCCTTCGCCGTGATGCGGTCGAGCAGGCTGCGGTTGCGCCACGGCACGAAATGCCGGACGTGGTGAGCGATGCCGACCTCGGCGTCGGGGCGGCCGCGCTTGATCGCGTGGTAGGCGGCGGCGTGCATCCGCAGCAGCTGCGCGACGACGGCGTTGATCTGCGCCGGCAGGCCGCGCCGCTGAAACGGCGGGAACACGCCCTCAAGGTAGCCGAGCACCGCCCACACCATCGGCTCGTTCAGCGTGCACCAGTGCCGCGTCTGCGCGCCGAACAGGTCGACCACCGTGCGCGTGAAGTGCGCGAAGTGCGCCACAGCGTCGTCGCTCTCGAGGCCGCGCCGCCCCTGCGCGTCGGTGCCGTCCCACAGCCACTGCGGGCTCGCGAAGTGAAACAGCGTCACCGACGGCTGCAGCCCGTGCTTCGCCAGCGACGCGAACACACGCTCGTAGAACGCGACGCCGTCGGAGTCGGGGGTCGTCATGCCCGCGCGCGGAAACAGCCGCGCCCACGAGATGCTCAGGCGAAACGCGTTGTGCCCGTGGGCGGCGGCCAGCGCGAGGTCGTCGTCGAAGTGGGTGTCGAAGTCGGTCTTCTTCTCGAACCACTCGGCGGGGGTCGCCACGACGTCGCCGATGTGGCCGGGGCGCATCTGGCCCTTGCGGATCCGGTCCTGCTTGCCCTCGGCCTTGGCCCGCCGCTCGAACACCGTCCAGTCGTCGGCCTGCGCGCGCTCGATCTGGTGGTCGGCGGTCGCCGTGCCCCACAGGAACCCGCGCGGAAACGCGAAGGGACCGTCGGCGGCGGGCGGCACGATGGGCTCGCGACGGGGCAGGCGCCCGATCAGGTCGACAGCGACGAGGGCGACGGCGAAGGCGACCGCGGCGACGAAGACGAGGGAGACGAACACCATCGCACTCTCGCCAAAACCGCGTCGACGGCGCAAGCGACGACGGCGCCGTGTTCGACGTTCGGGCGGCGCGCGCTACAGTCTCGCCATGCTTGGTTCCACCGTGCCCCGCCCTGCCCGGCGCGCCGCCGTCGCGCTGCTGTGTGCCGCCGTTGTCGTCGTCGTCGCTCCCGCCGCCCGCGCCGACGACGTGTTCCGGAGCCTGCTCGGCCGGGCGAACAAGCCGCTCATCGACCCCGCCGGCTTCTTCTCGGTGATCGTGCCCGGCGGCTTCGACTGCGAGGCCCGGCCGCGCAAGCTGTCGTGCCGCAGCAACCGCGGCATCCAGGCGATCTTGACCGTCGACGTCGTCGACGTGCCGCCGTCGGCGTCGGTGGAGGGCTTCGTGCTGAACCAGGCCGACGCCTTCAAGAAGAAGCCGCACTACAGGAAGATCGCCGAATCGAAGCAGAAGCTCGACGGCGCGCGCGCGATCCTCGCCGCCTTCACCTACGACTACCTCGGCAACGTCGAGTATCCCGTCGGTGTGCAGGCGCTCTACATGGTGAAGTCCACCAAGGCCTTCGTCCTCCACTACGAGGGCCGCGCCGACCAGTTCGCCGTGCACAAGGCCGACCTCGACCAGCTCTACGCCACGTTCAAGACCGCGCGCATCGACGGCGGCGGCAACCCTATCGTCGAAGACCTCGACCCCAAAGGCTCCACGCGCCCTGCCACCGACAACGACGTCGACCGCGCGCTCCGTCGGGGTTACTGAGCGGAGGCGTCGTCCGCCCTGCCCGAGGTTCGCCATGCCTGTTGCTCCGTCCCTCGCTCTTGCGCTCCTGCTCGCCGCCGGCGCGCCGACCTCGACCGCCGACCTGCTGCGCCTCGGCGAGGCCCTCGCCCAGCGCGGCGAAGGCAAGAAGGCCCAGAGCCACCTCGAGCGAGCCCTCGCCGACGAGGGCCTGTCGGTGGCCGACCGCGCCCGCGCCGAGACCGCGCTGGGCCTCGCGCTGCTGCAGCTGAAGCAGCCAAAGGACGCCATCCCCCACCTCGACAAGGCCACGACGCTCGCCCCCGCTGTCGACAGGGCGTGGCTGTACCTCGGCGTGGCGAAGGACCAGCTGAGCGACACCGCCGGCGCCCTCGACGCGTACCGCAAGGGCGTCGCCGCCGCGCCGAGGTCGGTGCGGCTGCAGCACGAGCTCGGCATGGCGCTCCTGGCCGCCGGCAAAAACGACGAGGGCGCCACCGTCCTCGTCCGCGCCGTCGCCGCCGCCGAAGCCGACGGCGAGCTCGCCTCCGACGCCGCCTACGCGTTGACGACGGTGGGCCGGTTCAAGGAGGCCCGCGACCACGCCGCCCACGCCGTCGAGCTGTCACCCGACAGCCCCGACGCGCTGTACGTGCTGGGCGTCGCCCACGCCGGGCTCGGCGATCTGAAGGCGGCGAAGGCGGCGTTCGTCGAGGCCATCGAGGCCGACGAGACCCACGTGCCGGCCCTGTTCCAGCTCGGCGTGCTGTTGCAAAGGCAGAAGGACGATCAGGGCGCCGTCGAGAAGCTCAACCGCGTGCTGCAGGTCGAGCCCGCCCACGCCCGCGCCCGCGCCGCGCTCGGCACATCGCTGTCGCGCCTCGGCACCGACGACGCCCGCGCCGCCGAGCTGCTCATCGCCACCATCCGCGTCGACCCGCAGGCCGCCCTCGCCCACGCGTTGCTCGCCGAGGTCTACGCGCGGCAGGGCAAGAAGGCCGAGGCGAAGAAGGCGCTGCAGGCGGCGCTGAAGCTGCAGCCCGACGAGGCGTCGTGGAGGCGCCGCCTCGACGAGCTCGCGAAGTAGCCACGTCGAGGACGACACCGTCGCGAAGGAGCCGCCATGACCACCGTCGCGCTCACCGGCTGCTCGGGCCTGCTCGGCAGCAACCTGCTGCTCTCCCTCGTCGACGACGGCCACCGCGTGCGCGCGACCTACCGCAGCGAGGCGAGCATCGCCCCGCTGCGTCGCGCCCTCGGCGCGCGCGCCGACCACGTCGACTTCGTGCGCGCCGACCTCAACGACACCGGCGCGCTCACCGCGGCGTTCTCGGTCGATGGCAAAGGCGTCGACGCGGTCTTTCACGTCGCGGCGATGGTCAGCATCCTGAGAGACGTCACGCCGGCGCTGGTGCGCGCCAACGTCGACGGCACGCGCAACGTCATCGCCGCGGCGCGGGCCGCTGGCGTGCGACGGCTGGTGCACACGAGCTCGACGGTGTGCATCGGCGTCGCGCCCGCGGCCGGCACCGACGCTGACGAGACGACGACGTGGAACCTGCGCGAGGCCGGCCTCGCCGACGGCTACGCGGTGACCAAGAAGGACGCTGAGGATCTGGTGCTGCGCGCGGGCCGCGGCGCGGACGGCGCCGGCGCCCTCGACGTGGTCGTGGTGAACCCCGGCTACCTGTTCGGACCCCACGACGCGCGGCCGTCGTCGGGCAAGCTGCTGCTGGATTTTGCGCGCGGCCGGGTGCCGGGCACGACGCCGGGGGTCAACAGCTTCGTCGACGTCCGCGACGTCGCGCGCGGGCACGTGGCGGCGTGGCAGCGGGGACGCAGCGGCGAGCGCTACATCCTCGGCGGGCACAACCTCGGCTACACGGAGCTCTTCGCGCTGGTGGGGTCGCGCATCGGCCGGCGGCCGCCGCGGCTGTCGGTGCCGCGCCTCGTGGGGCGGGCCATCGGTCGCCTCGGCGACGTGCAGGCGGCGGTCACGGGGCGCGAGCCGCTGTTGACGTCGGCGGCCATCGCCTGGTCGTTCTGCGATCGTTTCCGCGTGTCGTCGCAGAAGGCGCAGGCCGAGCTCGGCTACTCGATCTCGCCGCTTGAGGGCGCCGTCGACGCCGCCTTCGCCGACTTCCGCAGCCGCGGCTGGCTGTGACGGCTCACGGCGCTGCCGGCGCCGTGGACGACGACGACGATGGTGACGGCGGCGCGCGGCCCTCCATGTGCGCCTTCAGGAGTTCGATCGACTGCAGGCAGTACAGGCCGTCTTCGACGCGCTCGTCGAAGGCGAAGCGCAGCGGGTAGACGAGGCGGGCGCGCACGGCGCCGTCGTCGTCGACGAAGAACGCGTGGCGCTTCTGCCCGATCATGCAGAACAGCGGCACGTTGCCGTACTCGAACAGGTGGTGCAGCGGCGCGTCCATGCCGACGGCACCGAGGTTGGTGACGAACAGCGACGCGAACAGCGGGTCGCCGTCGATGAAGAAGCGCGGCAGCAGCCCCCAGCGATCGGCGGCCTTCACGAGCCCGACGAGCAGGCCAAGCAGCACGGTGGGCAGCGCGAGCAGGAGACCGAGCTCCTTCTCGATGGCGGTGGGCTTGCCCGAGCGGGCCTCGTCGACGCCGCCGGCGAGGACGCGGACGAGCTCGACGTCGCTCTGCTGCGGATCGAGCCTGCGCTTCATCGCCAGCACGGCGCCGCGGTCGGTCTTCTCGGTCTTCACCGTGAACGAGACCCAGAGCCCGCGCCGCTGCCACAGGCGCCCGCCGGCGACGAAGCGATTGAGCCGCGGCCGCTCCGCCAGCGACCGCACGGCGCCGAGGAGCACCGCGTGCAGGACCGTCGCGTGCACGCCCTGCGCGCGCAGCGACCGCAGGCGCGCGTCGACGGCGTCGGCGTCGACGTCGACGTCGTAGTAGACGACGCTCTCGTTGCGCGTGGGCATGAGGAAGGGCTGGATGCGCCGTACCAACGGAGCGTCTTTGACGACGTCGGCGTCGGGGCGGAACCAGAGCACCATGCCGCGAACGTAGCGAGGCGGCGCACGCCCGTCGACGACGTCCGCCGTGGTCGGCATGCTGCCGTCCATGCGTCGTCCACTCCGCCCCTCTGCGCGCCGCCACGGCGCTCCTCGCGCACCCGCGGCGACGACTGCGGCGCCCGGGGGCGGCGCGGCGCGCGAGGGCATCGTCGAGCGCCTGGTGCCCGGCGGCGCGGGCCTGATCCGCGACGACGCCGGCGTCGCCTTCGTCCCCGACGTCGCCGTCGGCGAGCGCGTCCGCTACGCCGAGCGCGGGCGGCGTGGCGGCGCGCGACAGGCGACGCTGCTCGCGGTGCTCGAGCCGTCGTCGTCGCGGGTCACGCCCGCGTGTCGGGTCGCCGGCCGCTGCGGGGGCTGCGACTGGCTGCACCTCGACCGCGCGGCGCAGACGGCGGGCAAGGAGCAGCTCGTCGACGACGCCCTGACGCGCATCGGCCGCTTCGACCCCGCCGTCGTCGCTGCGGCGCGCGCGCCGCTCGTCGTGCCCGCCTCACCGGCGGGCGCGGCCCGCCGGCGGGTGCGGCTGGCGGTGGACGGCGCTGGCCGCGCCGGCTTCTTTGCGCGCGGCAGCCACGACGTGGTGGTCGTCGACTCGTGCCCGGCGCTGGACGCGCGCCTGCAGGCCGCGCTGCCGCGGCTGCCGCGGCTCTCGCCGCGCACGACGCTGCGGCTGGCCACTGACGACGAGGGCCGCGTCGTCGCCGCCGTCGACCACGCCCGCGACGCGCGCGCGCTGGTGGCCGCGGGGGTCGTGACCGGCGCCGTGGTGACCGCCCGCGACGGCGACGGCGACGGCGACGGCGACGAGCTGGTCGTCGGCGAGGCGCAGGTGCGCGGCGAGGTGACGGCGGGGCTCTTTGCGGCGACGTCGGACGCGGCGTGCTTCACGCAGGCCACGCGGTCGGGGGGGCGCGGGATCATCGACGCGGTGCTCGACGCGGTGGCCGACGTCGGCGGCGACGTGCGGGGTCGCCGCGTGCTCGAGCTGTTCGCCGGCAGCGGCCACCTGACCCTGCCGCTTTCGGCGCGGGGCGCGCTGGTGGACGTCGTCGAGGGCGACGGCCGCGGCGTGCGGTTCTTGCGCGACAACGTCGCGCGCCTGTGCCCTGCCGGCGCCGTGGTCGTGCGGCAGGCCTTCATCGACGGCCGCCTGCCCCTTGGCGACGGCGCCCCCCACGTGGTCGTCGCCGACCCGCCGCGCACCGGGATCCCCGGGGCGGCGGCGCTGTTCGCGCGCGTCGGGCAGGCCGGCGCGGCGGGGCTCGTGCTCGTCAGCTGCGACCCGGCGACGGGGGCGCGGGATCTGCGGGCCGCCGTCGACGTCGGGTTCGTGCTGCAACGCGTCGTGCCCCTCGACGCGTTCCCCGGCACGCACCACGTCGAGTGGGTGGCGTCGCTGCGCCGCGGCGTCGAGCGCTGACCCGGACGGCCCGCCGTGACGTCGCGCACCCGGCGCTGTCTCGCGATGGGCGAAGGGTCGATCCGGTGGGCACCGACGGCGGGGGCAGCCGATAACCGAAGGTCTCTTTCCACGCTGAGGTGCCCCGTGCCCGTGAACCCCGCCATCCGCTCGCTCGCCGAGGACGGTCGCTTCACCCTTCGCGACGCCGAGACGCTCAAGACCGCCGTCAGCGCCGGGCAGGTGTCGCGCGCCGAGGCGCAGGACGTGCTGCGCCGGTACGCCGAGGCGATGGAGCCCGAGGCGGCCACCGCCCTGGCTGACAGCTTCCAGACCGCGCCGCGCACCCGGCTGTCGTCGTTGCCCGAGGCCATGACCGGCCAGACGCTGCAGAGCGGTCAGCGCGGCGAGCACGTGCAGCACCTGCAGCGGGGCCTGATGAGCGTCGGCCTTGGCAGCGGCAACGCCAGCATGGCGCTGGCGTCGGGCGCCGACGGCGTCTTCGGGCGCGAGACCGCCGCCAGCGTGCGCGCCTTCCAGAAGGCCAGCGGGCTGCCCGAGACCGGCGCCGCCGATCCGACCACGCTCCGCGCGCTGCAGCAGGCCATGGCGGGCAGCACGCCCACGGCGTCGCGGCCGGCCACGCCGCCGCCCCCGGTGGTGGCGCCGCCGGCGGTGCGCCCGTCGACGGGCCTGCGCCGCGCCGACGACGCTGTTCCCCAGGCGCCGCGCCGCCCTGCCGATCTGGCGCCGCCGCCGGTCTCGGCGCCGCCGCCGGTCTCGGCGCCGCCGCCGGTCTCGGCGCCGCCGCCAGTGGCCCGCCCCGAGGCGGCGCCACGGCCGGCGACGGCGCAGCCCACGAAGGCGGTGCCGCTGCCCGCCGGCGTACAGCCGGGCACGACGACGGCGCTGGCGACGGCGGCGCGTGACCTCGCCACCGGCGACCGCGCGAAGAACTACGGCACGGTGAACCCGTGGGTGAACATCGACCCGAACCACGCCGCCCCCGTCGACCGCTCGATGGGCGGGCTGCGCGACCGCTGGAAGTGCAACCTGTTCGGCGGCAACGCGCTCGCCGCCGCCGGCTTCGAGCCGCCGTACTACGGCAACCGCGCGAAGGGCGGCGAGTACCCCGTCGCCGAGAGCTGGCAGAATTGGTCCACACCGTCGCCCGAGCTCCGCGCCCGTCAGGCGGCGGCCGGCCAGCCGGTCACCGACTACGCGGCGAAGGCGCGCACCCAGTCGCGCTTCGATCTGATGGACGAGGTGCGTCCCCCGAACATCGCCGATCCTGCCGAACGCCAGCGTCGCGTCGAGGAGTTCCTGTCGCGCGTGCAGCCCGGCGACGTCGTCACCGTCGACCACCCGGGGGCGTCGGGCTCCGACGGCGGCCACGTGCGCGTGTGCGTCGGTCGCGACGAGCAGGGCCGGCCGTTGTTCGCGCAGGCCAAGCAGGACAGCGCGGCTGTGGTGCCCGAGACCGCCGACCGCTTCGTCGGCGAAGACGCGATGTTCATCCTGCGGCCCAACACGCCGCGGCAGCCGGCGCGCTGAGCACGACGTCGACGTCGCCGCGCGGATCACGACGACGTCAGCTCCGCCAGAACCCTTGACGGCGCGCCGCCTTCTTCTCCTGGCGGCGCGCCGCTTTCTCTTCCTGACGACGGCGCCGCCGAACGTCGTGCTCGAGGTCGACGGCGCGGTCGGCGGCGGCCCGCGACAGCTGCTGCGCGGCGACGCGGGTGCGGCGGGCGACGACGTCACGGACGGCGCGCAGGCGGCGGCGCTCGGCGTCGGAGACGAAGAGGCCCACCACCGTGATCAGCGCCGGCAGCAAGACACGGCCGACGCCGACGGTGGCCAACAGCGCGACGAGGGCGGCGAGCAGGCCGACGGCGCCGCGGCCGGGGGCGAGCGCAGTCTGCGCCTCGTCCTCGCGCCAGACGGCGTCGACGACGTCGTCGTCGCCCGCGTTCGTGGTGCCGGTCGCTGACGGCGTGGTCGACGACGTGCGTCTGGCCCCGAGGCCCTGCAGCTCGCGGAGCAGGGCGGCGGCGTCCTTCGGCCGGCCCTGCGGGTCGGGGGACAGCAAGCGCGCCAGCAGCGCGCGCAGCGGCAGTGACAAGAACGGCGCGGCGGCGTCGACGTCGACGGCGAGCCCCTGGCGCGGGTGCTCGTCGGGGGCCTTGCCGGTGGCGGCGTACAGGAGCGTGGCGCCGAGCGCGTACAGATCGGTGGCCGGCGTCTGGGCGCCATAGAGCTGCTCGGGGGCCATGTAACCAAAGGTGCCGACGACGGTGGAGCCGGCCTCGCTGCGGATGGCGCCGACGCCGCCGAAGTCGACGATGGCGACGCGGCCGTCGGGGCGCAGGATCAGGTGGGCGGGCTTGAGGTCGCGGTGCACGACGCCCTCGCCGTGGACGGCGGCGAGCACGCCCGTGGCCTCGAACAGCACGGGCCACAGCCGCTTCTCGGGCAGCGGCCCGTCGCGGCGCAGCACGTCGGCGAGGGTGTCGCCGTCGACGAGCCCCATGACCAGCGCGCACGCGCCGCCGTCGTCGTCCTTCAGCACATCGACGAAGCGCGGCACGCCGGGGTGCGACAGGCGCTGCAGGGTCGCGGCCTCGCGGTCGAACAGCTCGACGGCCTTCCAGTCCTTCGCGCGGCCGAGGTCGAAGAGCTTCACGGCGACGCGGGCGCCGGTCTGCGCGTCGACGGCGACGAACGTGGCGCCTTGCGCGCCCTGCCCGCGCAGCGCGATGACCGCGTAGCGGCCGCCCCAGACGTGGGTGGCAAACGGCCCGCGCAGCAGGCGGCGGTCGATGCCTGCGGTCGAGATCACCTCTTCGTAGCGGCCGGCGGCCTCGTCGGTGGCGCGCGTCGTCGCCGGGTCGACGGCCGAGGACGGCGGCGCCGGCGGCGACACGCTGAACACGCCGGGCGCTTCGGTGTGCCGGCTGGTCGAGCCGCGCAGGGCGGGAGCGTTCTTCGCGCGGGCCATGGCTTCCGGGAGCGTAGGCGCCGCGGCGCGCAGCGACCACCGTCCCGCGCCCCCGGACCGCTGCGTCGCCGATCCGCCCGGGGTGAGACGCCGGCCAACGAACGCCGCGCCGGTCGCTAGACTGAGGGCGCTGGCAGCAAAGGAAGGCCCCATGCACCTCCGCCTCGCAGCCGACCTCGTCCTCCGTTCATCCCTCGCGCTCGGCGTCAGCGTCGGCGTCGCTCAGGTCCTCGTCGACGAGGGCGTATTCCTGCACGCCGAGGCGAGCCCGCGGGTGGCCTCGGCGGAGTTCGGCGTGTGGACCGGGTGCAACGACTTCCTCGCCACCGAGCACGTGCCGCTGGCCGTCGGCCAGTCGTTTGGGTGGCACATCGACGTCCCCGACGGCCGCCCCGTCGTCTGGCACGAAGAGCTCGTGCTGCCCGAGGCGCCGGCGTCGTGGTCGGGGGCGCACTTCGTCGAGATCAGCGACGACGGTCGCGTGGCCACCACCGCCGGCGTCGACGTGCCCTGGGAGGGCTCGATCGAGCACGCGTGGTCGATCACCGAAGGCGACCCCGCGGGCGAATACGAGCTGCGCCTGTGGATCGACGGGCGCCTGCACGAGCGCTTCTTCTTCCAGGTCGAGTGACGACGGCGACGCTCGGACAAGCAACGACACGACGAAGAGGCCCGCAACAGCGGGCCTCTTCGTTCACGGCCGACCCGCGCGGGCGGCGCCGTCAGCGCGACAGCGTGAGCACCTCGATGCCGCTGTCGCGGTTGACCGACACGACGGTGGGGCCAGCGACGGCGAGGGCGAACGGCGCGAGCACCGCCTGCGTCGACGACCGCACGAGCATCGAGGTGGCATCGACGGCGACGAGGCCGGCGACGGCGCCGGGCTCGCCGCCGGCGGCAAAGAAGCCGTCGCTAAGCAGCAGCTGCCGCCCCACCGGGGCAATGACGCCGAAGCCGCGGGTCTGCGTGCTCGACGTGACGTTCGACAAGGCGCCGGTGCGTGGGTCGAACGACGCCTTGAACAGCCCCACCTGCCCCTGCTGGGAGAGCGCGCGCGTGACGAAGACGGCCCTGTCGCGCACCTCGAGATCGCCGAAGCGCGTCGTATCAGCCGCACCGCTCGAGACCGACGCGATCAAGGCCACCGATGGCGTCTCCGTCGACGTCGCCGCAAGGTTGAAGACGTGGGCGGTGCCGGCGGCGTCGACGGCGATCAGGCGATCATCCTGCACCACCGGGTTGCGGCTGAAGGACGGCGCACCCGCCACGGTGACCGTCAGCGCCGGCCCTGTTGTCGACGGACGCGCGAGGCTCCACGTCTCGAGCTGGCCGTCGCTCGTCAGCACGTAGGCCGTGTGGCCGTCGACGACGAAGCCGCGGGTGCGTGAGACGTCGGTGCTGCTGCGATTTGTCGGCTGCACCTGCTGCCCGCTGGCCGGATCGACGAAGTTGAAGGGATGGTTCGTCGTCGAGAACGTGAAGCCGTCGGCGCACGACGTCATCGCGGTGTGACCGAAGGTCGCCACGCGGCTGCGCCGGTTCGCCCCCGCGCCGCACCCCGAGGCGATCGAGCCGATCCTCGTCTGTACGACCGCCGGCGACGACGGATCGCTGAGGTCGTAGACGCTGCCGAACATGAGCCCGCCGGTCGTGACGGTGTAGGCGCTGAGCAGGTTGCGATCGAGCAGCACGTCGTCGAAGTCGATGTTGGTCGAACCCTCGCTGAGGTAGCGCGACGCGCTCGAGAGCTCGATGGCGGCGAGCGACGTGCTCGAGTCGAGCAGCGTCGCGTAGAGCATGTTCTCGGACAGCGCGATCGCGCTGACCTGCGCCGGCGCGCCGGCGCCGACCGCCGTATTGAGGGCCAGCAGGCGGCCGACGACCGTGGGGCGCGGCGCGAGCTTGATCACGATGATGGTGTCCGAAGAGGAGGCCGAGGTGTCGTTGCAGTAGGCGTAGCCACCGCCGATCTCCAGCGAGCTGCAGTCGAAGCCGCCGACGACCGCGAAGGGCGTGTTGTTCACCGAGGGCGTAAGGCTCCCGTCGGCTACGTAGCTGACGTCGTGAACCCGCAGACCGAAGTCACCAGCGATGTACAGGCGGGCCCGACGAGGCCGGGTGGACGGCACAGTGTCGTCGGGGGCGGGCTCGATCTTCAGGTCGCGGATCGTCCCCGGGACCGTCGTGAGTCGACCGAATCTCGACACGTCGGCGGTGGGGTGGATGGTCGTCAGCGTCGTCGAAGTCGCCGCGATCAGATCGGTCGTCGCGTCCACGGCGGCGGCAGCCCCGCCGAGCGAGACCGCCGCGATGCCCAACACCACGCCGAGCTCGCCGGCGAGCACATTCGTGGTCGCTGCCGGCAGCTGCAGCACGCGCAGCTCGGCGTTGGCGCCGTTCTGCCTGATCGCCGCGACGTAGGGCGGCGCCACCGCCGACAGCCCGCCGGTAGACGTGGTCGGTACGCCGAGGAAAGCCATATCGACGATGTTGGTCGTCGCCGCGTCGGCCAGCGCCGTCACCCTGACGTTGGCCGTGCTCGCCCGCTGCGAGCCACCGAGCCGGCCGATGTCGAGGACGCGCGTCGAGGCGTTCGCGCGCGTGACGTAGGCGTAGCGGCCGAAGACGTGTACCCGCTCGGTGCCGTTGAATGCCGCGTCGCTCCGGCACGCGATCTCGCTGGGCGCCGTCGGGTTGGCGACGTCGTAGACACAGACGCTCGTGCCCTTCATCGCCACCGCCCGCGCGCCGCGCACCGCGACGCCTGCCGCGCTGCCGGCCGTGCGCGCGACGCCACCCACCACCACCGGCGTCACCGGGTTTGGCAGCACCGTGATCGTGCTCGTCGCCGCCGACTCGTTGGGCGGCGACGAAGACGAGCCGGCATGGTCGACGGCGGTCACCGCGATCGAGAACGGCGTGTTGTCGACCAGGCCCGTCAGCGTGATGTTGGGTGACGCCTGACCGTTGGGCAGCGCGACGAAGATCGGGCTTGGCCCCTCGGCGGCAAAGACGTCGATCAGGCGGTTCGACTCGTAGCCGTACTTCACGAGGTAGCCGACGACGTCGCGCTCGGCGGGGGGCGGTCGGTCCCAGCGCAGCGTGACCGAGCCCGAGCGCTCGGCTGCGGTCAGGCCCGTCGGGGCCGACGGCGCGTTGCCGTCGCAGGTGATCGTGACGAAGTCCTCACCCGAAACGTTGCCCGCCGGGTCGAGGGCGCGCACGCCGAGGTTGTAGATGTCGCCGGCCTCGGCGCTCGACGACGGCGGTGTCGTCAGCGTGAACGGGAAGTTGTTGGTGGCGGCCGTCGTCGTCCAGTCAGCGAACTGGCCGCCGAGCAGCTGGTAGGTGACGCCGAACGTGTCGGTGGCCTGCACCGCCAGCGTCACGGTCTCGGTGGGATCGCGCGTCACCGACAACGGGTTCGCGATGCGCGGCGCCGTGGGCGGGGTGCCGTCGAGGCCGATGGTGTCGGTGAACTGCGACGACGTGTTGCCCGCGGCGTCGCGGAAGCGCACCGCCACCGTCTTGCAGGCGGCGTTGCCCGCGGCGCAGTCGCCGGCCGCCAGCAGCGCGACGGTCGTCGACGCGTAGGGCAGGAACGGCTCGTTGTCGGCGGTGCCGTCCACCGCGATCTGCATCTCGGTGGCCTTGTTCGCGTCGCTGGACGCCGGCGGCACCACGGACGTCGTCAGGCTCAGCGTCACGCTGACGCTCGACGAGAAAGCGGCGCCGGCGTTGATGCAGACGACGGCGTTGCTGCCCCCGCACGGCACGTCAGCGAGGGGCGCGGGGGCGACGCGGTCGAGCTGGATGGCGTCGCTGGCCGCCGCCGTCTCGTTGCCGGCGGCGTCGCGGAAGATCACGAACACGTTCTTCAGGCCATCACCGGTCGGCGCCGCCGTGGTCGTCAGGGCGAAGCCGCTCTTCGTGGTCGCGAACGCCTCGAAGGTCGGCGCGCTGAAGTCGCCGGTCGTCGACAATGCCAGCTGCACCGGCGACGCCGACGCCGACAGCGACAGCGACACCAGCGCGCTGGCGTTGTTGGTGAACGCGTTGCCGCCGTCGATGAGCACCGTCGGCGCCGTCGGCGCCTGCGTGTCGAGGACGATGCTCGCCGTCAGCGTGCCGCTTGTGTTGCCGGCGGCGTCGCGCAGCTTGACGTTCACCGTCTGCGTGCCGTCGGACGACAGCAGCGTGTGCGGGTAGGCGCCGGGGACGAGCGGCTCGAAGACCTCGCCAACGAAGCCGCTGTCGTTGGAGATCATGATCTCGCTCGCGTCCGTCGACGCCCCCGTCAACGACACCGCCACCAGCGGCGTGCGCGTCAGCGTCGTGCTGGCGATGGCCGCCCGCGCGTTTGCCCCCACCGTACCGAGCGTCGTGCCGGTCACCACCACCGTCGCCGTGGGCGCCTGCGAGTCGAGGACGATGGTGTCGGTGGCGACGCTGCGGTTGCCCGCAGCGTCCTCGAAGCAGGCGCTCACCGTCTTCGTGCCCTGCGCGCCGCTCAACGTCAGCGCCTTCGTCGACGCCGCCGGCTCGTACTGCGCCGCGGCGAGCGCGTCGCACGCCGCCTGCGTCCGCGCACCCTCGAGCACGCTCATCTTCGCCGCGTCGAGCACCGTGATGGTCGCGGTGACGCTGGTCGTCGTCGTGAACGCCGCCCCCGCCGCGAGCGCGATGGTCGACGCCGGCGCGGTCTGGTCGACGATGATGTCGTCGGACGCCGCCGAGCGGTTGCCCGCCGCGTCGGTGAAGCAGGCGAACGCCGTCTTGCCGCCCTCGCCCGACGACAGGGTCACCGTCGCCGTCGCCGTCGTGCCCGACGCTGCCGTATACGTCGCCGTCGAGCAGTCGAGCGCGCTGGCCGACACGGCAACGCCCGTCGTGCCGGCGTCAAACGCCAGCTGCGCCGTGACGACGTTGGTCTTCGTCACCGCAGCGCCGCTGGCGAGCGTGAGCGTGCCCACCGGCGCCGTGCGGTCGAGCGTGATCGTGTCGCACTGCACCGTCGCGTTGCCGACGGGATCGGACAGCTCGACGCACACCTGCTTGTCGCCGTCGCTGCCCGACAGCGCGAATGTCGCCACCGACGAAAACGGCAGCACCGGCCCGGCGAACGCCGTCGTCGACGACAACCGCATGCCCGTCACCCCGTTTGCGTCACTGACGTCGGCGATGGTGACGGTGACATCGACGTCGTTGGTGCGCGCCGCGCCGGCGTCGAGCGAGACCGCACCCGACGGCACCGTCGGCGCCGTGCGGTCGTGGACGACCGTGAGCGTGGCCTCTTCGGCGACGTCGTCGCCGACCAGACCGGCAGCGTCCACGGCGCGTACGACGATCTCGCTGGTCGCATCGAGCGCGACCGGCACGGTGACCGTACCGGTGTAGGCGGTCGTCGCGGTCGCACCGCCGTTCACGAGGGTCTGCAGCGAGGCAACGCGCGAGGTCACGTCGTCGGCGACAACGTCGAGCACGACGCCCAGAGCGTCGGCGGTGTAGAGCACGCCGTCCACGGCGGTGCACGTGCGACAGGCGGCGAACAGCACCTGCGGGGGCGTCGTGTCGAGCACGATCGAGGCGCTGCGCTCGGCGACGTTGCCGGCCACGTCGAACAGGCGCGCGTACACCGTGTAGGGCCCGTCACCGTCGTCGGGCAGCGTGAACGGCTCGCCTTGCACGTTGAGCGGCAGCGCGCGGGACACCACGCCGGTCGCGAAACGACCACCGTCGGCGACGACCTCGACGCGGGCGATCGCCTCGCCCCCCGTCGGCACCGCGACCGCGAAGCGCACCGTCGACGACGTCGTCACCGACGCGCCGTCGTTCAGCACGAAGGCCGCCGCCGGCGCCGTGGTGTCGAGCCGCAGCGCCGCCGAGAACGGGTTCGGCTCGGCGGCGGTGACGTTGCCGGCCGCGTCGCTCAAGCGGGCATAGACGGTGTAGCCGCCGTCGACGGCGGGCAGCGGCGGCGCCGCGACGTCGGTGCGCGTGGCGCCGGCCACCACCGGCGCGGCGAGCGCGCGGGTGTCGACGTCGGCGACAGCTGGCGCAAAGCCGAAGCGCGCGCCGAAGACGTCGGCCACGGCGGCGCCGCTCTCGTCGACGACGGCGACGCCGCCGGCGGTGCGCGCGCTGCCGGTGGACACCGACAGCCCATACAGCGGCGAGCGCAGCACGAACCCGTCGGCGGTGGACGTGACGGCCCCGCCGGTGACGCTGAAGCCAGCGCCGTGGGCCGACGACGGCGCCGTGCGGTCATGGATGACGAAGGTCGAGCCGGGCGCGCTGCAGTTGCCGGCGGCGTCGCAGGCAAAGGCGAACACGCGGTGCAGGCCCTCGACGACGCCGCTGTCGTCGTCAGGCAACGACACGCGGCACGCCGCGCCGTCGATGCAGGTCGTGACGCCGGCGGCGGCAGCGGCGGGCGCGATGGCGGGGGCGGCGGCGGCGACGACGGCGCGGGCGCTCGCCAGCGGCGCGACGTTGCCGCGCCCGGCGTCGGCGACGACGACGACGTCGACGAAGCGCTCGCGGGTGAAGCGCTCGTCGAGCGACGCCTCGGCCTTCTGCCGCGTCACCGACACAAGTGATGGCGGCACGGTGTCGAGCGTGATCGTGGCCGACAGCACCGCGCCGACGCTGCCGTCGTCGCGGCGGACCTGCACGTAGACAGGCACGACGCCGTCGGCGCCGCGGACGTCGACCAGGGTGTCGTTGGCCGGGGCGAACGGTGCGAACGCCGGCTCGGCGTCGTCGGCGAGGAAGGGCGTGCGCGCGCGCACGCGGATTTCCGTGACGCGCGCGGTGTCGCGCAGCGCGACGCGCACGCTGTCGACGTTCACGAACGTCACCGGCACGCAGGGGCCCGCCGACGCGCACAGGTCGAAGTCGCCCGTGGTGGCCGGCAGCACGAGGGTCGTCGGGGCGCCGCCGACGTCGGGGGCGACGATATTGTTGGCGTCGGCGGCGACGGCGACCTCGGCGGTGACGACGCCGTAGCTCTCGCGGCTGGCGCGGATCAGGTAGCGCTCGTCGGCGCGGGTGGCGGGCAGCCCCAGAAGGCTCCAGTCGCCCGTGTCCTGCGTCGTCGTCGTCGTCGTGAACCGTCGCGCCCCGCCGAGCAGGGTCGCCGTGACCGTCGTGCCCGCGTGGGCCGTCGCGTCGCTCTCGACGTCGGCGCGGCGGAACCGGCCGGCGAGGCTGCCGCGGGCGAGGGCCAGCGCGACGTCGGTCAGCGCCACGCGCGGGCTCGTCGGCGCCTGCGCCGCCAGCGGCGGCAACGCCTGCTGCGCCGCGCGCGAGCCAGCGCGGGCGACGACGAGCGTGCAGGCGTCGCACTCGGCGACGTCCAGGGTGAACGCGCCGGCGGCGTCGGTGGTGGTGGCGGCGAGCGCCGCGCCGTCGTGGGCCTGCACGCGCACGGTGGCGCCGCTGGCGTCGGCTTCGAGCTCGGGCACGCCCTCGACGACGACGCGACCGGCCAGGCGCGCGCGCAGCTCGACCCGCAGCGGCGCGCTGCGGGTCTCGGCGACGTTGCCGTTGCCGTCGACCAGACGAGCCTCGACCTGCACGATCTGCCCTTCGGTCACCGTCGCCGGCAGCGTCACCGTCGTCGTCGACGCGTACGGCGCGACCGGGGCGAGCGGCGACAGCGGGGCCAGCCCCACCTGCATCGCCACCGGCAGGTCGGCGCGGGCCTGCGTCTCGTCGAAGCCGACCGCCACCGCGCGCGAAAACAGCGTGCCGCCGGGGGCGTCGGCGTCCACGATCAGGTCGGGCGGGGTGCGGTCGAGGCGGGCCACGAGCGCGGCGCCGAGCGCGCCGACGTTGCCGGCGCGGTCGCGGGCGAAGACGCCGACGTAGTGCGTGCCGTCGGTGCCAAGACCGACCTCGTCGTCGCGCGACAGCAGGCCGCCGAAGCTGGTGAGGTCGTCGAAGGCCGTGGGCGGCGCGAGGGTGGGGGCCTCGCCCACGACGACGGCGAAGCCGGCGACGGCGCTGACCGCGTCCTGCACCTGCGTGCGCAGCGTGAGCGTGTCGCCGGTGACGAGGTTGGCGATGGCCGCGCCGTCGTCGTCGACGGCGGCGTCGATGAACGCGGCGTCGACGACCTCGGGCGGCGTGACGTCGCGGACGATCGTCGCCGAGAACACGTCGGAGGAGAACACGAAGCCGTCGGCGCTGCGCGCCTCGAAGCGGGCCTTCAGCGTGATCGGGCCCTCGCGGTCGGGCAGCGGGATCGCGGCCGTGGCGGCGTACGTCGTCAGCGTCGCCAGGGGATCGTCGTCGACGCCGAGCGCCATGTCGGTGACGCCGCCGAAGGCGAGGACGTCGACGTCGACGGCGTCGGCGGCGGTGTAGCGCTGGCCCTCGACGAGCGGCAGCTGCGGGCGCAGCACGGCGGTGATCGGGTGCAGCACCAGCGGCGTCGCAGTGAAGTCCTGCACCAGCTGGGCGTCGGCGGTCTCGCCGATCTGGACGTCGAGCAGGTAGCCCGGCGTGAAGCCCGGCAGCGTCGCCTCGACCGCGTAGGTGCCGAGCGCCAGACCGGTGACGCGAAACGAGCCGTCGGCGGCGGTGCGCAGCGTCTGCGCGGGCTGCGGAACACCGTCGCGCAGGCGATAGACGGTCACGCTGCGCGCGCCGCCGGCGACGTCGGCCAGCGTCACGCTGCCGCTGATTTCGCCCGGCCCCTCGCCCTCGGCCGGCGCGGCGACGAAGACCAGCTCGCCGACGTCGGCGACGTCGCCGGGCAACACCGGCACCGGCACGATCGCCGGTGGCGCGTAGCGGCGGCCCACGCCCTCGACCACCACCGTCCACGCGCCGGGCACGAGCCCCTCGACCACGAAGCGCCCGCTGCCGGCGGCGGCGGCGGCGTCGACGTCGAAGTCGACAAGCGTGACCAGGCGCGGCGCCCCGTCTTGCGTCAGGCGCCGCCCATCGCCGTCGATGAGGCCGACGCGCACCGCCGCGAGCTCGAGAGACAGGTCCTCAACCGCCGCCGTCTCGTCCCGCAGCACCACCCGCCCGGTGAGCTGTCCGGGCTCCTGCAGCGCCGGCGGCGTGTCGGGGTCGAACGGGTTCGTCGCCTCGACGCAGGCCACTCCGAGCAGCGCGAGCGACAACGACAGCGGCAGGGCCGCAAGACGACGAAGGGCACCGATCATCGGTCGAGCATAGACGGTCCGGCCGGCGGCCAGACAGCCCCGCCGGTCGACGACGAGCGCGAACCGCCGGCTGGCCCTGGTGGGTCCGTCGGCGTCGCCCTTTCGCGTCTCCGTGTGCTGCTACTTCTGCGTGCGGGCGGTGAACGCGAAGAGCACCGCGTTGCCGTTGTCGCCGCGCGGGCCGCCGACGATGATCGTGCCGCCGTCGGGCACCGACACCAGCGTCTCGAACTTCAGCGCCTCGATGCCGAGCGTGAAGCGCAGCTTGCCCCCCGGCTGCCGTCCGTGCGCCGACACGACGAGGAACCGCCGGGCCTTCTTGTCGGGCTTCTGCTGCAGCGCCGCACCGGGGATCTCGAGCCCGACGCGCTCGCCGTCGCCCACCACCGACGTGTGCGCGTCCTTCAGCTTGAAGGTGCGAAACGGCAGGCTCTTCAGGTCGCGCGACAGCGCACCGAGGCGCGCGTCGACCTCGCCGCTGCCCTCGCGGCTGCCCTCGATCACCCGCAGCTCGACGACGTAGCGCTCGGCCCCCGCCGGCGTCGACGACGCGGTCGCCGGCGCAGGTGGCGTCGCGGGCGGCGACGACGGCGCCGCCCGCGACGGGGCGGCGACGGCGACCGCGACCACCAGGATCGCAAGCGGGATCGACGACGCGCGGCGCGCTGCCCGAAGACCAGCGGGAGCATCGACGTGGCTCATGTGCCCTGACCCTGCACGGCGCCGTCGTCGCCGAGATCGGCGACCCAGATGACCGTGATGTGCGACTCGGGTGTCTCGAAGACCTGCGTGCTCGTCGTGGCGTCGATCGCCTCGACGACGGCGGCGTTGTCGGCCAGCAGCGGCGCGTCGGCGGGCGCGACCGGCACCGTCGTGTCGCGGCCGAGCAGCTGGGGGCCAGCGACGTCGAGGAACGCCTGCTGCACCGCCGCCGGCGTCCACGCCGGGGCCGCGCCGGTCGCCGACACCTCGGACGGCGTCGGCGCGGATGCGCTGCGCAGGACCGTGAAGGCGACGACGGCCGCGACCCCCACGCCCACCGGCACGAGCCCCCGCGGCCCCAGGCTGCGGCGGGCCCAGGCCAGCGCCGCGCCGAGCCACGAGGACGAGGACGAGGACGAGGACGAGGACGAGGACGACGACGACGACGTCTGGGCTGGCGCCGCGGGGCCCACGGCGGGCGACGCTGCAGGGGCGCGGGCAGCGTCGGCGGCGATCACCTGCAGCGCGCTGTCGCCGGCGCGGGCGGCCAGCCGGGCGAACGCGGCGCTGGCGACGGCGGCGCGCAGCGCCTCGCCGACCAGCCGCCCGCCCCGCTGGGCGACGAGGGCGCGGTCGACGACGTCGCCGTGCTCGCCGCCGACGAGCGCGGCGAGCGCGTCGGCCTCGCCGGGGCCAAGGGCGCCGTCGGCGGCGGCGGCGGCCAGCGCCCAGGCGCGCTCGGTGCGGGCGACGTCGGCGGCGACGCGGGCGGCGGCGGCGTCCAGCGGGCCAGCCACGGCGCCGTCGACGGCGAGGACGGCGCGCGCGGCGAGGCTCGTGCCGACGACGGCGACGACGGCGTCGGCGGCGGCGGGAGACTCCTGCAGCACCGCGTCCAGGCGCGCGGCCTGCGCGGCGGTGGCCTGGCCGTCGACGACGGCGGCGGCCAGCAGCGCGGCGCCCTCGGCGCTGGCGGACACGGCGGCCGGGGCGACCTCGGCCAGCACCCGGTCGGCGAGCCCGCGCAGCGCGACATCGCCGGCATCCACGGCGTCGACGGCCTCGACGGCATCAAGGGCGGGCGACGGCAACAGCGCGCGTTGCGTCAAGGCCACGGTGGCCGCGAGCCGTTCGAGCTGCAGAAGCAGCGCCGGCTCACGGTCGAGGCGGGCGAGCAACGCCGCCTCGTCGTCGGCCGACAGCTCCCCATCGAGGAGCGCGCCGAGCAGCGCCTCGTCCTCGGTCGGCAGGGGGGAGCAAGGGTCGGTCACGGGCGCTTCTCCGGGGCAGACGTCGTCGTCGCAGCGGTCGGACGACGCGTGGGGATGGTTTCTTCACCCGTCGGGGGATCCGCGGATCCGGCGCCATCGGCCGGGCCATCCGTCGGGCTGTCCGCCGGGCCGCCAGCCTCGGGCCTGCCATCCAGACCGAGGCCGTCGTCGAGGCCGAGCAGCGGTCGCAGCGCGCGCTGCAGGTTCTTTCGGGCGTGGAAGAGCCGGCTCATCACCGTGCCCTTGGGAATGCCAAGGGTCGCCGCGATCTCCTCGTAGGACATGCCCTCGACCTCGCGCAGCAGCACGATGGCGCGGTGGTCCTCGGACAGCTGCGCCATGCCCCGTCCGATCTGCTCGCCAAGCTGCTTGTCGCCGACGTTGCGCAGGGGGTTTGCCCCCGACAGCCGCGGCGCGAAGTCGGCCTCGGCGTACAGCGGGTCGTCCTCGAAGTTGCGGCCGGCGACGTCGTCGAGGTCGGTCTGCCGGCGCCGCGCCACCGCGCGCTTGCGGTCGATGCACAGGTTCACCGTGATCCGGTACAGCCACGTCGAGAACGCGCTGTTGCCCTCGAAGTCGGCGAGCTTGCGGTGCGCCCGGATGAACGCGTCCTGCACGACGTCCATCGCGTCGTCACGGTCACGCAGCATCCCGAAGGCCACCGAGAACAGCCGCCCCTGGTGCGCCCGCACCAGCTGCGCGAACGCCGCCGCGTCGCCGTCGCGCGCGCGGCTCACCAGCGCCTCGTCGCGGGCCCGCTCCTGCTGCCGCCGCGCCTCCGCCGACTGCGCCCCCTGCTTCGCCGCGCCGACGAGCGCCCGCGCCCGCGCCACCCGCGCCGCGGTCCCTTCCGCCGCCCCGCCGGTCGTCGCCGCACCGGTCGTCACCGCGCCGCCTGCTTGCGCCTTCGCCGTCCGCTCCACCACCGGCTCCCTCCGCCGTCTCCGCCACGTCACCGCGATCCCGGCATCCCGTCGAGGCTGCGCGGCGAGCGGCGCGCGACTATGTCATGGTCGAAAGGGTTGACGAGCCCTAGACCGTCGTTGTTCATCCCCGATCCCGCCCGTGCGCCTGCTCACTGTTGTCGTCTCTGCTGTCAGCCTGGCCCGCGCCCATCGTCACCGGCGCCGACCCACAGCCCCCGGACCCGATCCGCACCGCGTCACCCGCCCGACGGAGCCCGCCGCCGATGTCCGCGAACCCCGGCCCCTCCCCCGACGAGCGCCCCGCCGCCGGCGCCGCCTCCGCCGACGACTGCGCCCCCCCCGGCTTCACCGACCGGCCGGCCGGGCCTCGCTCCCCGCCCTCACCGGGCTCGCCCCACGCCGCGCTGTCAGTACCAACCTCCCCGCCGACCTTTCCGCCGACGCTGCGCTCCCCGACCCAGCGCCTTGACGCCGTGCTCGCCGCCGCGCGACGCCCTCTGCTGCGCGCGGCGTTCGCCGAGGCCGCCGGCGCCGCCGCCGCCGGCGTCGCCCTGGCCGTCTTCGTCGCCGCCCTCGTCGTGGGCGCCGTCCCGTTCTCGCTGCCGCTGCGCAACGGCCTGCTCGGTCTGGTCGCCCTCGCCGGGGTCGGCGCCGCCGCCCTCGTCGTGCTGCGCCGGGCCCTGCCGCTTGCCAGCGATCTCGTCGTCGGCCGGGCGCTGGAGGCCGCCCTGCAGCGCCGCGGCCGCGACGCCCGCGGCCTCGTGCGCGGCGCCCTCGAGCTGCGCGACGCCGCCGTCGACGACGACGCCGGCCGCTCGCGCGCCCTGTGCGACGCCCACATCGAGCGCACCGCCGCCACCCTCGTCGACAACGACGCCCTCGAGAGCGTGCCCGCCATCGGCCTCGAGCGCGCCGTGCCCACGCTCTCGTGGCTGGCCCTCGGCCTCGGCCTGCTCGGCGGCTGGGCGGCGCTGTCGCCGGCGGGGCTCGGCGCCCGCGTGGCGAAGCTGCTCGACGACAGCGCCGCCGCCGAGGCCCTGTCCGCCCGCGCCGCGCAGCAGACGCCGCTGGTCACCGACCTGACCCTCACGCTGCGCTTCCCGGCGTACATGGCCCGCGCCGACGAAGTCATCCCCGGGTCGTCGGGTGACGTCACCGCGCCCCGCGGCACCGAGGTCATCCTGCAGGGCCGCGCCGACCGCCCCGTGCGCGCCGCCGCCCTGCTCGTCACCGGCGGCGAAAAAGAGCTCGTCCTCGACGCCGCCGTGAAGGACCGCCGCGCCCTGTCGGCGCGCTTCGTCGTCGAGGCGAACGGCGCCTGGCGCTTCCGCGTCGAAGAGGAGAACGGCGACGTCGACATCGACCCCATCGCCCACAAGATCCTCGTCCAGGCGGACGCCGCGCCCAGCGTCCGCCTCGACGAGCCCGCCGCCGACCGCGTCGTGCAGCCCGACGAGGACGTCGCGCTCGCCTTCGTCGCCGAGGACGACTTCGGCGTCACGAAGGTGCGCGTCGTCGTCAAGCGGCAGGGCGGCAGCCGCGCGCCCTACGAGAAGGTGCTGGCCGAGGTGCCAAGCCTGCGCCAGGCGCGCGGCCGCGGCAGCTTCCTCGTCGCCGACACTGGCGCGCGCCCCGGCGAGACGCTGGCCGTCACCGTCGAGGCCGTCGACAACGACGCGGTCGCCGGGCCGAACGTCGGGCGCTCGACGACCCGCGTGCTCACGGTGTTCTCGGCTTCCAAGCACCACGAGGAGGTGATCGCGCGCCTCGAAGCGCTGATGCAGCGGATGGTCGAGGTGCTCGGCGACGAGCTCGAGGCCCCGCTGGCCCCCGACGACGGGGCCGTCACCGACGGTGCGCTGCAGGCGCGGCTGCTGGCCCGCCACCGGCAGCTCGCGCCCCGCGCAGCCGACATGATGAAGGCCTTCGCCGACACGCTGACCGCCATCGCCCGCGACGAGCGCGCCGACGACGGGGTTCGCCGCGCGCTGGCCAACATGCGCCTTGAGCTCGGCCAGCGCGAAGACGACAAGCGCTCCACCGTCGAGCGCACGCCCACCCCGGTCGAGCCGCGCGCCGTGCCGCTGTCACAGTGGCAGCGACTGACCTTCGTCCAGCAGGCGTTCGTGCAGCGGCTCGAGAAGGACATCCTGTATCTCGACGACCTCGTGCAGCGGGAGCGCGTGCGGGAGACGCAGAAACTGGTCGCCGACATGAAGGCCGCGCAGCAGGACCTGAAGTCGCTCCTGCAGCAGTACAAGGAGTCGGGGGACCCGCAGACCCGCGACGCGCTGCTCGACGAGATCCGCCGCATGCAGGAGCAGCTCGCCCAGCTCGCCGCCAAGCTCGCCGAGCTCCGCCGCGAGCTGCCCGACGAGCACCTGAACGAGGACGCGTTCAAGGGCGGCGAGATGTTCGACAAGGCGAGCACCCTCGACGAGATGATCGAGGAGGGCCGCCTCGACGACGCCGCGCAGGCGCTGGAGCAGATGCTCGAGTCGACGCAGAAGATGGTCGAGGACCTGCAGAAGACCGGCGAGGAGCTCGGCGGCGAAGACAACAAGGAGCTGCGCGAGAAGCTCGAGCGCTTCGGCGACGAGCTGAAGGCCCTGCAGGAGGCGCAGCAGCAGCAGCTCGGCGAGACCGAGGAGGCGATGGACGCCGCGCGCAAGAAGCTCGAGGAGAAGGCCCGCGGTAAGCTCGAGGCCGCGCTCGCCGAGGCGAAGAAGAAGGCCGAGCGGGCCGAGCGCGCCCTCGACCGCGCGCCGCGCGACGGGCTGACCGGCTACGAAGAGGAGGACTTCGACAGCGCCCGCGCGACGACGAAGGACCTGCAGCGCGCGCTCGAGTCCGGCGACGTCGAGGACGCCCTGCGCGCCGTCGAGTCCGCCGAGGCCGCGGCGCGCACGGCGTCGCAGTCCCTCGACGAGCGCGTGCGTGGTCGACAGTCGTTCGCGACCCGCGAGACGCGGGCGGCCCGCGACGCGGCGCAGGAGGCCGCGGGGGCGCTGGAGCAGGCGCGGCGCGCGCTGCAGGAGGCGATGCCCGACCCGGCGCAGGCGATGGGTCCGCGCGACCGCGAGCGCCTCGGTCGGCAGGGCGACCGGCAGGAGCAGCTCGGCGAGCAGGCGCAGAAGCTGGCGCAGCTGCTCGACGAGATCGGGCGCAACGCGCCGCTGTTTGGCCCTGAGCACAAGCGACAGCTGCAGCAGGCGCAGCAGGCGATGCAGCAGGCCGGCCAGCAGCTGAAGGGACAGGCCCGTGGCGGGTCGCCGCCGGCGTCGCCGTCCTCGAGCGGGCCGCCTTCGAGCGGGCTGCGCGGGGCGCGGCAGGCGCAGAGCGAGGCGCTGCAGCACCTGCAGCAGCTGCAGCAGGCGATGGAGGAGATGGCCAAGAACGGCGGCGGCGAAGGCGGGATCCCGATGCCGCTGCCGGGCGGCGGCGCCCCGCAGAGCGAGGGCAGTCAGGGGCAGGACGGCCAGCGCGGCGCGTCGAAGGAGGAGGTCAAGATCCCCGACGGCAGCGACTTCAAGGTCAAGGACGCCTTCCGCAAGGACATCCTCGACGCCATGCGCGAGGGCGCGCCGGGCGACTGGGCCGGTGAGGTCAAGAAATACTACGAGGAGCTGATCAAATGATCGCTCCTTCTGCTGATAACTTTCGACAGATCCATCGTCTACCCTCGCCGCGGCGACCGTCGTGGCGATCGGCGCGGGCGCTCCTCTTCGCGCTGCTGTGTACCTCGGTGCCGGTCCTGTCGACGCTGTCGGCATCGCCGGCGCGGGCGGCGGGCGCGGCGGAGGCGGTGGCCGACCGCATTGCGCAGGGCAACGCGCTGTTGAACGACTGGCAGCTCGACGAGGCCGCGGCCATCGCCGCCGAGCTCGACGGGCAGCTGCCGGACGTGCCTCCGGTGCAGGCGTTGCTGGGCGCGGTGAAGTTCCATCAGGGCGACTTCGACAGCGCGGTGCGGCTGTTGCGGCGGGCGGCGGAGGCGGGGGAGGCGCCGGCGTTGTTGCCGCTGGCCGAGAGCACGCTTGAGGAGACGCGCGGCGCGCTGTCGAAGGAGAGCGCGCACTTCATCGTGCGGGTGCCTGCGGGCAAGGACGAGGTGCTGTTCCCCATCGCGCTGCAGGCGCTGGAGCAGGCGTTCGAGCGGATCACGGCGGCGTTCGACTACGTGCCGCGGCACAAGATCGCCGTCGACGTGCTGCACGACGCCCGCGGGCTGGCCCATGTGTCGAGCCTGACCGAGAAGGAGATCGAGACCTCGGGCACCATCGCCTTGTGCAAGTACAACCGGCTGATGGTCACGAGCCCCAAGGCACTGGCCCGCGGGTACTCGTGGCTGGACACGCTGGCCCACGAGCTGCTGCACCTGATCATCTCGGAGAAGAGCCGGAACACCGTGCCGGTGTGGCTGCACGAAGGCCTCGCCAAGTACAACGAGACGCGCTGGCGCGGCGCCCCGGGGCTCGCCCTCGACGCCGCCAGCGAGAACCTGCTCGCCAGGGGCACCAAGACCGGCAAGCTCATCACCTTCGAGCAGATGCACCCGTCGATGGCCAAGCTGCCGTCGCAGGACGACACCGCGCTGGCCTTCGCCGAGGTCTTCACCGTCATCGAATTCGTCGAAAAGACCATCCCCGAAAAAGACGGCAAGCGCGCGACCAACATCCTTCTGGAAACCCTCGCCAACGACGCCACGATGGACGAGGCGCTGCGGGCGTCGACCGGGCGCGACCTCGCGGGGCTGCAGCGCGATTGGCGGCAGTACCTCGGCAAGCGGGCGTTCAAGCTGGTGCCGGGGGCTGAGCCGAAGCGCCTGACGTTCGTGAAGGACGCCCGTGGCGCGGGCCCTGCCGTAGACGAAGCCGAGGAGGAGGCCGCGCTGAAAGAGGCAACGGAGCGCGGTGCGGCGGGCAAGAAGCACGTGCGGCTGGGCAACCTGCTGCGCGAGCGCCGCCGGCTGAAGGCCGCCGCCGTCGAGTACGAGCGGGCGGCGAAGATCACGGGGGTGACGAGCCCGGCGCTGCACAACCGGCTCGCCGGCGTGCTGCTGCAGACCGGCGACGTCCTCCGCGCGCGTCAGTGGCTGGACAAGACCGTGGCCGTCTTCCCCGACGACCCGCAGACGCGCGTGCTGCTCGGGCGGCTGGCCGTGCGCGACCAGCGCTGGGACGAGGCGCAGAAGCAATACGAGCGCGCCACGTGGGAGAACCCGTTCATCCCCGAGGTGCACGTGGCGCTCCTCGCGGTCGCCGACAAGACCGGCGACGCCGCGCTGAAGACCCGCGCCGAGGACGCGCTGCGGGCGCTGGCCGGGCACGCGGCGCGGCAGGTCGATGACCCGCTGTTCGTCATGGCCGACGCCCCGGCCGGCGCGCTGTCGCTGCGCTCGGAGCCATGGGGCCGCGTCTTTGTCGACGGCGTCGACACCGGGCGCTTCACGCCGGTCATCGACGTGCGCATCGCCGCCGGCCGCCACGTCGTGCGCGTCGAGGACCCGGTGAGCGGCCGCGCGGCGTCGGCGACGGTCGATATCGCGGCGAGCCGCACGCGCGCCGTCCAGCTGGTGCTGCAGGCGGTCACCGAGGACGAGCGCCGCGCGCTGCTCGCCGCCGAGGCCGCGCTGCGCCCGCCGCCGCCGCCGCCGCCCGTCGTCGACGCTGGCGTCACCGCGCCCCCTGAGGGCGACGACGACAAGCCCGTGCCGCCCTGGCTGCTGCCGGACGACGGCTACGGCGCCGAGGCCAGACCGCCGTAGCCCCGGGCACGCCATCGACCCCGTCCACCCCGTCGACCCCATGGCCGCCGTCGCCGCGCGGCGGCCCTTGCCGCGCCGCGCGACCGTGGGGATGCTCCGCGCGTGCTGCCCGCCACGACCCCTCGCCGCTCCACGCACGGCCTTCTGCGCACAGCCCACCACGGCGCCCTCGCCGTCCTGCTCGGGGTCGCGGCGTCGTGCATCACCCCCCCGACCGTCGACGCGACGACCGCGACGACGTCCGACGCGGCGCCGGCGTGGCTCCCGGCGGTGGCGCGCGATCTGGCCCGCGACCGCGCCCTCGACGAGGCCGCCGCCGTGCTGTGCGCGCGCGGCGGCGACGCCGTCGTCGACGACGACGTGCGCGCCACCGCCCGCGTATGGGATGGCCAGGTCACCGCGGCGCTGTCGACGTCGGCCGACGAGGCGCGCGCGCGCGTGGCCGCGCTGTTCGCCGACGTAGGACTCTCGCACTGGGGCGCCGCCGAGGGCGCGCGCCCCGGCGGGCAGCCCTGCTTCGCCGCCGTCGGCGCCCGCCGCGTCGTCGTCGTCGACGAGCTGCCGCCGGCGTTCGTGCCCGACCGCCGCGCGCCGGCGCGGCTGACGCTGACGCTGTCGCCGCGCAAGGCGGGCCACGTCTTCGTGCTCGGCCCCGACGGCCTCGTCGACCGCCTCCCCGTCGAGGGCGGCGGCCGCGCCCAGACGCTGACGCTGCCGTCGCGGCGCGAGGGCCGGCACGTGCTCGAGCTGATCGCCGACGACATCGACGACGACGGCGCCCCCCGCGGCGCCCCCGAGGTGGCGCTGCTTTGGCCCTACGTGCGCGGCCACCTGGCCTTGCCTCCGTCGCCGGCGGTGCTCTTTCCTGACGACGGCCACGACGACGTCGCGCTGTCCCACCGGGCGGAGGCCCTGGTGCAGCGGCTGCGCAACGAGCAGCTGCTCGAGCCGCTGAAGGTCTCGCCGCCGCTGTCGTCGCTGGCCGCCGAGCGCGCCGCCGGCGTCGGCAAGGCGCTCGGTCATATCGTCCTTGGCGTCGACCCGCAGAAGGCGCTGTCGGCGCGCTTCGGCGACGATCCGCGCGCGCAGTTCGTGCGGCTCGCCGAGCTGCAGGCCCGCGGCAGCACGCTGGACGACGCCTGGCAGGCGCTGGTCGACAGCCCTGCCCACCGATGGGAGCTGGTCGCCCTCGGCGTCACCCACATGGGCATCGCCGTCGTCCGCGGGCAGGACGCCCTCGGCCGCGAGCAGAAGACGCTGGTGGCGCTGCTCGGCCGGCGCCCGCCGGTGCGCGAGCCCGCCGCGGTGCAGCGGCGCCTGCTCGACGACACCAACGCGACGCGCACGAAGCGCGGGCTCGAGCCGCTCGTCGTCAGCGACACCCTCGAGGACGCCGCTGTCCGTCTGGCGCGGCGCATGATGGAGACCGGCCGCGTCGACGACACGTTGCTCGGCGGCCCCATCGGCGCGGTGGCGCTCGAGGCCGACGCGTCGATGACCCGCGTGCAGCCGCTGGTGGCGCGCATCGACGACCCGCTGCTGCTCGGCCCGTTCCCGGCGCTGCTCGACATGGACACGACGGCGCTGGGCGCGGGCCTCGCGCTGCACCCCACCGAGGGCGTCTTCTACGTCTGCGTCCTCGCCGGCACCGGCGGCGGCTAGACCGACGACCCAGACGACGATGGCCCGGACGACGGCGACGAGGCTGGCGCCGAGGGACGGCGCGTGGCGCGAGGAATGGCGCCGTCGTCGCGGGCGTCGATGACCGCGCCGCCGAGGACGACGTCGTCGTCGTAGACCACGAGCGCCTGCCCGGGGGCGACGCCGTGCACCGGCTCGTCGAAGCGCACGGTGAGCGCGTCGCCGTCGATGGCCCACGTGGCCGACTGCGCCGCGTGGCGGGCGCGCACCTGGGCGAACACGCGGCGCGGCCAGGACGACAACGGCTGGGCGCAGCGCAAGGGCGAGGCGCGCACGGCGCGCGTCGCCAGCGCCTCGCGCGGGCCGAGGGTGACAGTGTGGCTGGCCGCGTCCACATCGACGACGTAGAGGCGCTCGCCTTCATTCGGGCTCGCGACGCCGGTGCCGCGGCGCTGGCCGACGGTGAAGTGGTGGACGCCCTTGTGGGTGCCGAGGCGGCGGCCGCCGATGTGCACCAGCTCGCCCGCCGGCAGCGGGCCCGCGGCGCGCTCGACGACGGCGGCGTGATCGCCATCGGGGACGAAGCAGATCTCCTGGCTGTCGGGCTTGTGCGAAACGACGGGCAGCCCGGCCCGCGCCGCCAGCGCCCGCACCAGCGGCTTGTCGAGGTCGCCCAGCGGAAACAGCAGGTCGGCCACGTCAGCGAAGGGCGTGCCGTACAGCCAGTAGCTCTGGTCGCGCCGTCGGTCGGCCGGCCGCGCCAGCGCGGCGTGTACGACACCAGCAGCGGTGGGGTCGGGGCGCGCGACGCGGCGCACGTAGTGGCCGGTGGCCAGCACGGCGTCCATCGCCCGCGCGGTCTTCAACAGGTCGCCAAGCTTGACGTCGTGGTTGCAGGCCAGGCAGGGGATGGGCGTCCGCCCGCTCTGCCAGTCGCTCACGAACGGGTCGAAGACGGCGTCCTTGAAGCGGGCGCGGGCGTCGAGCGCGTAGAACGGCGCGCCCACGGCGTCAGCGACGCGGCGGGCGTCGGTCAGGTCGTCGTGGCTGCAGCAGCGGCCGTGGCGCACGGCCAGCGAGCCGGTGTCGTCGGGGGCGAGGCGCAGCGAGACGCCGATCACGTCGTGGCCGGCCTGCTGCAACAGCCACGCGACCACCGACGAGTCGACGCCCCCCGACAAGGCGACGACCACGCGGCGGGGGCGCTCGGCGTGCGGCACGACGAAGGCGTCGGCGCGGGCGCGGGCGTCGTCGTCGATGAGAGCGGGCGCGCAGGCGTCGGTCACGCGGGACTATGTAGAGAGCGCGGCCGCGGCTGCCAACGGGCGGCACGGGCGGCGCGGGCGGCACGGGCGGCACGGGCGGCACGGGCGGCACGGGCGGCACGGGCGGCACGGGCGGCACGGGCGGCACGGGCGGCACGGGCGGCACGGGCGGCACGGGCGTCACGGGCCGCGGCGCGCCGACGCGCGAAGGGGGTCACGCCGTCGGCGACAACACGGCCATGTCGGCGAGGCGCGGGTCCTGCGGGCCAGCGACGGTCTGCACGGCGACGCCGTGGTTGCGCAGGTAGTCGAGGCCGTTCTCGCCGGCGTAGCCGCCGCCGACGACGATCACGCGGGTCAGCCCGGCGTGGTGCAAGAGCTTCGCGCACATCAGGCAGGGCTCGCCGGTGACGACGAGCCACGCGCCCTTGGTGGCGACCCCCGAGGCGGCGCAGTTGCAGATCACGTTCATCTCGGCGTGGTGGCACCCGATCTCCATCCGCGTGCCCGACGGCACCTTCAGGTCGTCGCGCAGGCAGGTGCTCCCGCCGCACAGCTCGCCGCCGCCGCGCGGCCCGCCGTTGTAGCCGTCCATCAGCACGACGTTGCGCTCGGGGTCGAGCAGCAGCGCGCCGAACTTGCGGCGCGGACAATTGCTCGCGTTGGCCAGCGCCAGACACTGCTCGATGCGAATCCGGATGTGCTTTTCCTTCATCACGTCCTCCGCCGGCTCCTGTGACACGGTGGCCCCGCCGACGGAAGCGTCGTGGTCGCCGAGTCGTCTGCTGCGTCGTCTGCTGCGTCGTCTGCTGCGTCGTCTGCTGCGTCACATCGAGCGACGGTAGGCGCCGCCGACCTCGAAGAGCGCCTCGGTGATGCTGCCCAGCGAGCAGACCTTGGCCGCCTCCATCAGCGCGGCGAACACGTTGCCGCCGTCGCGGGCGATGTCCTTCAGCTGCTGCAGGGCGACTATGCGCTCGTCCTCGAAGCGTGCCGCGAGGGCCGCCACGTTGTCGATCTGCGACTGCTTCTCGCCTTCGGTCGAGCGGATGAGCGCCGTGTCCTTCACGAGCGACTCCTCGCTGTCGGGCAGGAACGTGTTGACGCCGACGATGGGCAGCTCGCCCGAGTGCTTCTTGTGCTCGTAGTGCAGCGACTCCTCCTGGATCTTGCCGCGCTGGTACATCGTCTCCATCGCGCCGAGCACGCCGCCGCGCGCGTCCAGCGCCTCGAACTCCTTCAGCACCGCCTCCTCGACGAGGTCGGTCAGCCGCGTGAGGAACGCCGAGCCCTGCAGCGGGTTCTCGTTCTTCATCATGCCGAGCTCGCGGTTGATCACGAGCTGGATGGCGATGGCCCGCCGCACGCTCTCCTCCGTCGGCGTCGTCACCGCCTCGTCGTAGGCGTTGGTGTGCAGCGAGTTGCAGTTGTCGGCGATGGCGTAGAACGCCTGCAGCGTCGTGCGGATGTCGTTGAACGCCATTTCCTGCGCGTGCAGCGACCGACCCGACGTCTGGATGTGATACTTGAGCTTCTGGCTACGGTCGCTCGCACCGTACAAGTCGCGCATCGCCACCGCCCAGATGCGGCGGGCGACGCGCCCGATCACGGCGTACTCGGGGTCGAGCCCGTTGCTGAAGAAGAAGCTCAGGTTCGGGGCGTAGTCGTCGACGTTCATCCCGCAGGCGCGGTAGTACTCGACCAGCGTGAAGCCGTTGGCCAGCGTGAACGCCAGCTGCGTGATCGGATTCGCCCCCGCCTCGGCGATGTGATAGCCGCTGATGCTGACGCTATAGAAATTATTGACTTCGTGGTCGACGAAGTACTGCTGGATGTTACCCATCACCCGCAGCGAGAACTCGGTGGAGAAGATGCAGGTGTTCTGCGCCTGGTCCTCCTTCAGGATGTCGGCCTGCACGGTGCCGCGCACCTTCGTCAGCACCTCGGCCTTGACCTCGTCGTACAGCGCCTTTTCGACGACGCGGTCGGCGGACAGCCCGAGGAAGCCGAGCCCTTGCCCGTCGTGATTGGGCGGCAGCTCGCCGCGGTAGCGCGGGCGGGTCAGGACACGGTCGGCGAACCACCGCTCGATGCGGGCGTCGACGTCGGCCCAGCGGCCCTCTTTTTTCAGGCGCCGCTCGACAGCCGCGTCGATGGCGGCGTTCAGGTAGAACGCCAACACCGTGGGCGCCGGGCCGTTGATGGTCATCGACACCGACGTCGACGGCGCGCACAGGTCGAAGCCCGAGTACAGCCGCTTGGCGTCGTCGAGGCAGCAGACGCTGACGCCGGCGTTCCCGATCTTGCCGTGGATGTCCGGGCGCAGCGCCGGATCGCGGCCGTACAACGTCACCGAGTCGAACGCCGTCGACAGCCGCACCGCCGGCTGCCCGCGCGACACGTAGTGGAAGCGGCGGTTCGTACGCTCGGGCGTGCCCTCGCCGGCGAACATACGCGTCGGGTCCTCGCCCGTCCTCTTGTACGGGAAGACCCCGGCGGTGAACGGAAACACCCCCGGTGCCCCCTCGGCCAGCGCGAACTTCAGGCGGTCACCCCAGTCGGCGGTGTCGGGCAGCGCGACCTTGGGGATCGACTGGTGCGACAGCGACGTCGTGTAATTATCAACGCGAATCTCTTTGTTTCGCACCGTATACGAGTGCTGCGGTTTCTCGTAGCCGTCCTTTAGCGCGTCCCAGCCCTTCAGGGCCTCCTTGCTCTCGGCGGTCAGCTCGTCGAGCAGCGCGTCGTGGCGCTGGCGCAACGTGCGCACGGCGAGGTCGACGGTGGGCTCGGTGCAGGCCTTGACGCCGAAGGGGTGGGCGACGGCGGGCACGGGGCCGCCGAGCTCTTTGAGCGCGCGGCGCAGGCCGTCGACGCGGGAGGCGCGCTCGGCCTCGTCGGCGACGAGCCGACGACGACGGCGCAGGGTGTCGGCGATGTCGCCCAGGTAGCGGGCGCGGGCCGGCGTGATGATGGCGTCGGTGGCGGGCTCGCCCTGCACGAGCCCGGGGCTCTCGAAGCCGAGCGCGGTCATCGCGGCGTTGAAGAAGCGGTTGGTGCCCTTGTCGTGGAAGCGGTGGGCGGCGGTGCCGTAGACGGGCATATCGTCTACGGCGCGGTCGAAGGCGCGCTTGTTGCGCTGCACCTGCTTCTTGACGTCGCGCACGGCGTCCAGAGCGCCGCGCTTGTCGGCCTTGTTGACGACGACGAGGTCGGCGTAGTCGAGCATGTCGATTTTCTCGAGCTGGCTCGGCGCGCCGTACTCGGGCGTCATCACGTAGACGGCCTGGTCGACGAGGCCCTGCTGCTGCAGCTCGTGCAGCTCGCTGTCGGACTGGCCGATGCCGGCCGTCTCGAGCACGACCAGATCGAAGCCCTGCGTGCACAAGAGCGACAGCGCGTCGCCGACGGCGGGGCTGGTGGCGAGGTTGGCGCGGCGGGTGGCGAGGGAGCGCACGTAGACGCGGTCGCCGGCGCGGACGGCGGCGTTCAGGCGGATGCGGTCGCCGAGCAGCGCGCCGCCGGTGCGCTTGCGGGTCGGGTCGACGGAGAGCACGGCGACGCGCTTGTCGGCGTAGCGCTCGAGGAAGCGCAGCAGCACCTCGTCGATGAGCGAGCTCTTGCCGGCGCCGCCGGTGCCGGTGAAGCCGAGGACGGGCGGCCGCTTCGTCGTCGCCAGCCGCGCCTTCACCGCCGTACGCAGGGTCAGCGTCGCCCGCAGCGCGTCGTCGCTGGCGTCGTCGTGGCCGCCGAGCTCGAGCGTCGTGATGGCGCGCGCGAGGGCGGGCGCGGGCAGCGCGTGCTCGGGCAGCGACGTCACGGCGGCGCCGGGGACGTGGTCGCACTCGGCGAGCATGTGGCGGATCATGCCGACGAGGCCCATCTTCCGGCCGTCCTCGGGCGAGAAGATGCGGCTGACGCCGCGGGCGTGCAGCAGCGCGATCTCGTCGGGGACGATGACGCCGCCGCCGCCGCCGTAGACGCGAATGTGGCCGGCGCCTTTTTCGCGCAGCAGCTCGAGCATGTACGTGAAGTACTCGACATGGCCGCCCTGGTACGACGACACGGCGATGCCCTGCGCGTCCTCGGCGATGGCGGCGTCGACGACGTCCTGCACCGCGCGGTCGTGGCCGAGGTGGATGACCTCGGCGCCCTCCTGCTGCAGCACGCGGCGCATGATCTGGATCGCGGCGTCGTGCCCGTCGAACAGCGACGCCGCGGTGACGAAGCGGACCTTGTGGCGCAGCGCGAACGAGTCGACGGCGGGATCGTGGACGGCGGCGGTCATGCGGGCACCTCGGGGCTGCGATCTAGCAGGCGCTGCTGTCGACGTCAGCGATGCCGTCGCTTGTCGCCGCCGCGGCGACAACGCGGCGCAGCGCGGACCGTTCGCGGTGGTGCGAAGGGTTACGCCTGCTGGAGTTCGCCGCAACGTTTCTGCTGCGGAGTCGTCGATGCTCGTCCCCGCTCGTTTCGCGCTGCGCGTCCCGGTCGCCGTCGCCACGGCGGCGCTCGTCGCGTGTCCGCCCAGCGGTGAAGACGGGGGCGAAGGCGAAGGCGAGGCCGAGGGCGAGCCTGCCGGCTTCTTGGTCGGTCGGTCCTGCGGCGACGAGTGCCCCGCGCCACCAACTGTATGATCATAACCAACACGGGCTTCGAGGTCTGCACCGCGGCAACAGACTGAGTCGCCTGCGACGCGGCGTTCGGCGCGGGCACGTGTACGGTTTCGTCGTTCCTCGACTTCGGCTCCTGCAGTCCGCCCTGACGGGCACCGACAGCGCGGCGAGCGCCTCGGACCGCGACGAAGCCCCGCGAACGCGGGGGCTTCGTCGCCCTCGCTGACCGCGCGTCGCGACCGAGTACCCGAACCTGACCACGCTGCTGAACGGCACGTCGCAGCGCACCTCGCCCGAGACGCTGCAGAGCCTCGCCGAGTCGGCGCGCAACATCGCCAGCCAGGGCGCCCACGCCGACGCCACCGGGGCCGCCGTCGTCGCTGACGCCGCCACCCGCGTCGGGGACGCGGTGATCGCCAGCGACATCGGGCAGGCGATCCTGCACCTCGCCCAGCAGGTCTGGCTCAGCTTCGAGGTCGAGCCGATCATGGGCGCCGAGGCCATGGGCCGGCTGGCCCATCAGGGATCGCTGGGCGCCGTTGGCGTCGGCGGCGGCGCGCTGGCCAGCGACGACGCCGACGGCGAGCGCCGCGCGCCGGACAACCGCCTTGAGGTCGACGCCTTGCTCCCGCGCGCCAAGGCCGCCCACAGCCGCGTGCTCGAGACGACCCACGCGGCGCGGGCATTGGTCGGGCAGGGCGCCTCGCGCGGCGCCACCGCGCCTCGGCGCCTGCTCACCCGCGTGCAGCGAGCGCTGGACACCGCCGTCGGCCGCGTCGTCGGCTGACACCGTCCCTGACGCGCGAGCGAGCTGGTCGGGCAGCGGTTTGCGCCGAGAGGTGGCGAAAGCCACGATGCCGCCATGACCGCCGTGTCCACCGTCCTCGATCGTCGTGAACGCAAGCTGGCCGCGTCGCGCCGGTTTCGCGACGGCCGCTTTTGGAACACGCACCCCGTGCAGATGATGAAGGGTGGGCCGGGCGTAGGCCTGATGGTCGACTTCGTGGCCGGCAGCGGCCGCCGCACGCCGAAGAAGCCGCTGCCGCTGTACGCGTCCACCGAGGCCGCGCTGTCGTCCTCTTCGTCGTCGGGCCTGCGGCTCACGTGGCTCGGCCACTCGACGGTGCTGGTCGAGGTAGACGGCGTGCGCCTGCTCACCGATCCGGTCTTCGGCGAGCGCGCCAGCCCCCTGCCCTTCGCCGGTCCGAGGCGCTTCCACCGCCCGCCGCTGTCGCTGTCGCGCCTCGGCCGCATCGACGCTGTCGTGCTGTCCCACGACCACTACGACCACCTGTGCGCGTCGACGGTGCGGGCGCTCGTCGACGGCGCGCTGCCCGGCTTCCAGGGGCGCTTCGTCACCGCGCTCGGCGTCGGCGCGCACCTGGAGACCCTGGGCGTCGATCACACGCTCATCGACGAGCTCGACTGGGGCGACGGCGCGCGCGTGCACGGCGCGACCGGCGCCGCCGTCGACATCGTGGCGACGCCGTCGCAGCACTTCTCGGGGCGGGGCGCGTTGGACCGCAACGCCACGCTGTGGGCGGGCATGGCGATGATCGGCAGCAAGCACCGGGTGTTCTTCTCGGGCGACACCGGGCCCACGCCCGAGCACAAGGACATCGGCGCGTCGCTCGGCCCATTCGACGTGGCGATGTTCGAGATCGGCGCCTTCCACCCGTCGTGGGGCGACATCCACCTCGGCCCTCACGCCGCGTGGGACGCCTTCTGCGCGCTGGGCGCCCGGCGCCTGCTGCCGGTGCACTGGAGCACCTTCGACCTCGGCCTGCACCCGTGGGAGGAGCCCGGCGAGCTCTTGTTCCGCCGCGTCGTCGGCGACGCTGGCGCGGGCGGCGCGCGGCAGGCGCTGTGGACGCCGCTGCTCGGCGAGCCCCTCGACGTCGACGGCGAGCGCTCACCCGAGCCGTGGTGGCGCAAGGTGCTCGCCGGCTGACGCGTCCGGGAGCGGTCGCGCCGGGCTCAGCGGGCGAGGACGAACGGGCGCGCCCGCGGGTCGTCGTCGTTCACGAACTCGCCAAAGCAGGCGCGCGCTGCAGACTGAGCGCGGACGCACGCATTCGTTCGGTGGGTGGCCAGCTGCACGATGGCGGCGGCGGCGGCGAAAGACAGCGTCACCGGCGTGACCGGCTGACAGCGCACGGTCTCCTCGGCGACGCCAGTGGCGCCGAACAACGGCCGTCCCCAGCACGACACGCCGCCAGCAACGACGGCGCACGCGTGCGGTGTTCCCCAGGGAGACCGCGGTGGCCGCGCGCTCGACCACCACGGCGAGGGCGCGCTCCTCGTCTTCGGGCGCGTCGGGCGCCGCCACGCCGTAGATGTTGTCACCGGCGCGGAGGACGGCGCGGTCGGCGTCGACGAGGCACGCGTTGTCGCCCTCGCCGTTGACGGCGAAGGCGGCGCCGCCGGTGAGCAGCGCACAGGGCGTCGCGGGGACGCCGCCGAGCACGGCGGGCAGCGAGGAGCCCCCGCGCGGGTCCACCCAGACGACGGCGCCGCCGTCGCGCTCGCCGCACGCCGTCGACATCGAGACGACGAGGCGCCGCACCCCGGAGAGGCCGACGATCGCGCGCGGCGGGAGTCCGGCGCCAAGGCACGAGGTCGTCGTGCCATCGCTGGCGCAGGTCAGACCCCCGTGGTTGTCCCCGTCGGCGCCGAGCGCGACGACGTGGGCGTGGCCGACAGCGAGCATCGTTACATCATCGAGGCCGCGGAGCGCCGCCGGCTCGGCGTCGCTGGCGCCCTGAGCGCGCCCGAGCTGCCCACGACCGTTGGGCCCCAGCGCTGCACCGCCGCGCGGCCGTCGATGGCGCAAACGAAGCGGGCGCCCACGTCGACGAAGCGAGCGGTGGGGCCGAGGTCGCCCTCGCCCTCGCCTACGCCCTCGCGGGGGGGCGCCCTCGCCCTGATCCGCTGACGTGGGCTTGCAGGCGTCCACGACGTCGTCGGCGCGGCGCGCGCAGGTCTCGCCGGGCTCGCACTGGTCGTCGCGGCGGCAAGGGCGGGCCGCTGTCGAGGCACCGCACGCGTCACCGCCGAGCGCGATCGCCACCGCCCGAACGAGCACGACGCGCGGGCGAGCAGCGTAGGCAACCATCAAGGGCTCGCTCACCAGCGACGGTGACGACAGCGAGGGGCGACGCGCTCCCCAGCATGGTCACGGCGCAGACGACGGTCGCGGCGTCGCCGCCAATCAGGCCGGCGCGCAGAGCACAGACGCTACGCCACCGCCGGCGCGGTGCAAACGGCTTGCTGGCGCTCGCGTGTTCCCCAGGGTGGCCTGCCATCTTCGGCGAGCCTTTCGTCGTCTTTGAGTCCACGCGGGATCACTTCAGCGTCGATCTCGTCCGCGAGCGCGCCTGATCGCGCGGTGACGGGTGTTGTCGATCACCCACCCGCGGGGCAGCAAGCCGAGGCGGCGGCGGTTTCGTCGTCGACATCCCGCGCCCGCGCGCCCTGGGAGACCCTCGTGCCCCATGACCAGCGACCGATCGGCGTGTTCGACTCCGGCGTCGGCGGGCTCACCGTGCTGCGCGCGCTGCAGGCCGCGCTGCCCGACGAGCCCACGGTCTACCTGGGCGACACCGCGCGCGTCCCCTACGGCACGCGCTCGGCGGCCACCGTCGTGCGCTACGCGCTGAACAACGCACGCACGCTGGTGAAGCGCGCCGACATCAAGCTGCTCGTCGTCGCCTGCAACACCGTCAGCGCCGTCGCGCTGGACGCCCTGCGGCAGGACCTGCCCATCCCCGTCGTCGGCGTCATCGAGCCCGGCGCCCGCGCCGCCCTCGCCGCCGTCGGCCGCGTCGACGCCGGCATCGGCGTGCTCGGCACCGCGGGCACCGTGCGCTCGGGCGCCTACCCGCGTGCCCTCGCGCAGCGCGGCCACACGGGCGTGGCCACCGCCGTGGCCGCGCCGCTGTTCGTGCCGCTGGCCGAAGAGGGCTGGACCGACGGCGACGTGCCGCGCCTCGTCGCCGCGCGCTACCTGCAGGCGCTGCCCGCCGACGTCGAGGCCGTCGTGCTCGGCTGCACGCACTACCCGCTGCTCGCTCCCGTGATCGCCTTGGCGCTGGCCGAGTCGCACCCCCGCGCGCGTGTCGTCGACGGCGCCGCCGCCACCGCCGTCGACGTCACCCGCGTCCTTGACGAGCAAGGCCTGCGGGCGCCGTCGGACACGCACCCCACGCACCGCCTGTTCGTCACCGACTCCCCCGAGCAGATGGCGCGGCTGTCGCGCGCGTTCCTCGGTCGCGAAGTCAGCGCCGCGCAGATCGAGCTCATCGACGTCGAGATGACCGCCTGAAAGGTTGACGAGGCGCCGTCAGACCGCCGTCAGACCCCGACGCATCGGCGTGGGGCCGCTCACGGTTCGTCGAAGCCGACCAGCAGCGCCGACAGCTGGAACACCGGCTCGGTGTGCGCGCCGCCGTCGTAGTCGCAGCCCGTGCCCAGCGTGCAGGCAGCGCACGTCGACACATCGGGCCGGCAGGTGTTGTCGTAGGCCTCGACGTCCCAGCCGACGACGAGGTCGCCCCGCGCCTGCGCTGTGTGGATCGCGTCGCTGACGTCCTCGACCCACGGCCGCACGTCGGCGCCGGGGCACCAGCCGGCGCGTGGGTACTGCCACGTGCCCTGCTGCCGCGGCGCCGCCGTCGTTTCGCAGTCGTCGCGCCAAACCTGCCGCTCGCGCGCGGCGCCCCCCACCGACAACGCGTGGGTGCGGGCGCAGAACTCGGCGCAGTTGTCGGCGTTTCCCTGCCCGTGGCCGGTGACGAGCGCGCGCAGCTCCCACGTCGTCGCCGTCGTCGATGTCGGCAGCGTCAGCGTGGTCGTCTGCGCCGGCGGCCGCGCCGGGTCGCCGTAGACGACGGCGGTGGGTGACCACACCGGCTGCACGACCACGGGCCGGCGGGCGGGCACACCGCCGTGCAGGTCGACGATGACGGTGAGCAGCCAGCCGTCGCCGTAGCCGCTGCCCGGCCCCACCCACGTGTCGATGAAGGCGCGAAACGTCACCGCACCGCGCAGCAGCGGCCGCAGCGACGTGGCGTCGACGTCGAAGCCGGCGCCCACGCCGAAGGGCGTGATGAAGCGCGCGAGCTCGACGGTGCGCTCGGCGCCACCGTCGTCGGTATGTACGACGCCCAGCGACGCAAAGCGGTCCCACGGGTCGCAGCCGCCCGACGGGCACGACAGCGCGATGCGCAGCGTGATGGCGTCGTAGGCGCCTTGTTCGGGCAAACGCGCCGTGGCGTCGACGACGCGGCGGTTGTCGGCGCCGGTGAAGAACACCGGAACGGCGTCGAACACGGTGACGAACGCGTCGGGCCCCGGCGCGCGGTCGAGCGTGGGAGCCGCCTCGCCATCGAGCGGGTCGTCAAGCGGGTCGTCGGCGACGTTCGCCGCCGGGAGGCACGCCGACGAGGAGAGGCTCGCGGCCAGCGCGAAGAGCGCCGCGACGAGGGGCCGACGAGAGGGTCGTGACATGGCGACAGGCTAGCAGGAGCGCAGCGACGGTTGGCTTCAGCGCCCGGTCGTCGGGGTAGTCGTCTTCGTGGGCGGCGTCGGCGGCGGCGCGGTCGTCATCACCGCGGCCGGCGTGAGGTCGACGAGGGTGGTGTAGTTCTCGTAGCGGGTGGTGATTTGCGAGACGTAGGCCACCGGCTCGCTGCCGCGGCAGTAGCCGTGGCGGGCGGCGCGGGCGACGCGCGGATCGGCCAGCCGCAGCATGGCCCGCTCGACGTGCTGGAACCACCGGTTCGGATCGAGCCCCATCTGGCGCGCGAGCAGGCGCGCGTCGTCGACGTGGCCCTTGCCGGCGTTGTAGGCCGCCAGCGCGAAGCGCACGCGGTGCTTGAACGGGATGGCAGGGTCGAAGTGCTCGAGCAGCCACGCCATGTACTTCGCGCCCGCGGCCACGCCCTGCTCGGGGTCGCGCAAGTTGGTGAAGCCGAGCTCGCGCCCTGTCGCCGGCATCACCTGGAACAGCCCCTGCGCGCCGACGGCGCTCTTCGCGTCGGGGTCGAAGCGCGACTCCTGGAAGGCCTGCGCGGCGAGCAGCCGCCAGTCGAGCCCCGCCTCGGCGGCGCGCCGCCTGATCAACGGGTCCCAGCGCGAGATGCCGCCGTCCTTGTCGCGGTCCGGCTCGGTGGTCTTCGTCGTCGACTGCGCGTGCGCCGGTGTCAGGTAGGCGCGGCGCAGCAGGTTGTAGACGGTGCTGCCGCTCGACGTGCCGTCGTCCTTCACCGTGACGTGCTCGCGCACGAAGGACGCGAGCGCCCGCGACAGCTGCGGCGCGGCGGCGCGCGTGACCCACACCCTTGGCGCGTCGCGGCCGAGCACGACGTCGGCGCGCACGTCGCGGCGGCCATCGAGCATTCCCCGCTCGAGCGCGCCCAGGACCGACAGCGGCAGCGCCCCGCCAGCCACGGCGTCGGCGCGGGCCCCGACGTCATCGGGGGCATCGGCGACGAGGGCGAAGCCGTGCGCCGTCGACAGGGCCGCCAGCGCGGCGACCACCGACGGTGCCAGCGTCATCGGCACGTGGATCGTCCGCCCGCGCAGCCCGGCGAGATCGACGACGCGGGCGGCCGGCGCCGCCGCGGCCTTCGCCCTGGCCGTCGTCTTTGTCTTCGACGTCGTCTTCGGCGTGGTCGTCGCGTCGGGTGTGGCGGGCGCGGTCGGCGATGACGCGGGCTGCAGCAGGTAGAGCTCGGGCACGAGCACCGGCGGCGACGTCGTGGTGGAGGCCGGGTCGCCGCAGCCCGGGTCGGGCAGCAGCGCGGCGAGGACATCGCCCCGGCCCTCGGTCAGCGACGCGCACAGCGCGGCGGGATCGGGCGGCACGACGACTTCGATGCGCAGGTGGTGGGCGGCGGCGAAGAGCGCGATCAGGTCGTGATCGAAGCCGCGCTGCTCACCCTTGCGCAGGAAGTAGCTGACGTCGTCGTTCTTGGTCAGCACGCGGATCGAGCCGCGCCGGACGAGCCCGTCCAGGTCGAGCCGGCGGGCGGCGTCACGGCCCGTGGTCAGCGCGCGCTCGATGAGGAAGGCGTCCAGCGCGGCCTTCAGCGCGACGTTGCGCGGATGCACGGCGAGAGCGAGCGCGCGGTCCTTCTTCAGGATCGCCCAGGGCGCGACGTCGGGGTTGTAGGCGCGGACGTGGGCGAGGACGTCGCTGTCGACGACGGTGGCGCCGAGCTCGCCGCGGGCAACGGCGAGAGCGAGGTCGTGCTCG
>VGSZ01000003.1 GCA_016874845.1 Deltaproteobacteria bacterium | reverse complement strand
TGCGAGGCGAGGATGACGGCGAGCACGCGCAGCCACATGGCCGCGCCCTGCACAAGGCCGCCCACATTGACCCGCAGCCCCCACAGCCCATCGACGACGATCCAGCGATCGGCGTCGGGCTCGTCGCCGAACAGACCGAAGGACAGCGCGATGAACAGCGCAAGCCCCCACAGCTTCGTCACCTGACGGACGAGCCGTCGCGGCGGCAGGCCCACGATGCCCCAGAGGACCGCGAGGCCCAGCGCCACCCCGCCACAGTGCCACCACCGCGGCAGCACAAAGACGCCGACCGCGACGACGAGCAAGAACGCGACCCGCACCGGCGCCGACACCTGCATCAGGGGCACGATAGCAGCCCTTCGCCGTCGGGCATCGTCCTTCCGTCGGAGCCGCGCCGCCCGGCGGGGTCGAAGCTGGACAAGTCCCGGGTGTCGTCGTCGCCGCCTACGCTGTAGAAGGGTTGGCGAGATCGAGAGATGTTGGAGGCGTCCCTCTCCCTGCTGGTGCTCGGCGTGCTTGCCGTCGTGACGGCGGTGTTGTTCCGTCGCCGCAGCGTGCAGGAGCAGAAGGGCGCCGAGCAGCTGCGGCTGGCGGTAGCCGAAGGGCAGACGGTGCCGCTGTCGTTGCACCCGGTCATCGATCCGACCCTGTGCGTCGGCAGCTTCAGCTGCATCAAGGCCTGCCCCGAGGGCGAGATCATCGGCGTCGTCGACGGCGTCGCCACGCTGGTCGAGGCGGCCCACTGCATCGGTCACGCGCGCTGCGCGGTGGAGTGCCCGGTGGGCGCCATCAAGCTGGTGTTCGGCACCGCCGAGCGCGGTGTCGACCTGCCCGACGTCGACGAGCAGTTCGAGACCAACCGCGCGGGCGTCTACATCATCGGCGAGCTCGGCGGCATGGGCCTCATCAAGAACGCGCTGCGCCAGGGCCTTGTGCTTGGCAAGGTGCTGAAGCAGCGCCTGAAGAAGAGCGACGCCGAGAACGGCGGTGTCGACGTCGTCGTCGTCGGCGCGGGCCCGGCGGGGATCGCGGCGGCGGCGGCCTTGAAGGAGCAGGGCCTGACCGTGCGGGTGTTTGAGCAGGAGACGCTCGGCGGCGCCGTCGCCCACTACCCGCGCGGCAAGGTCGTGATGTCCGAGCAGATCGTGATGCCGAACTACGGCGCCTTCGGTCGCTCGCTGCTGTCGAAGGAGGAGCTGCTTGAGGAGATGCGGACGCTGGTGAAGGCCAACCGCGTCGCCGTCGAAGAGGGCCAGAAGGTCACGAGCATCGGAGGGACGGCGCCGCGCCTCGTCGTCATCACCGCGCAGGGCAAGCGCGTGCCGTGTCGCGCGGTGGCGCTGGCCATCGGCCTGCGGGGCAGCCCGCGCAAGCTCGGCGTCGACGGCGAGGACCTGCCGAAGGTCGTCTACCGCTTGATCGACCCCGAGCAGTACCACGACCGCAACGTACTCGTCGTCGGCGGCGGCGACTCCGCTGTCGAGGCGGCCATCCAGCTCGCTGAGGAGAGCACCGCGAAGGTCACGATCTCATACCGGCAGGCGGGCTTCGGCAAGGTCAAGCCGCGCAACCGCGAGCGCATCACCGCGCTCATCGACGACGGCCGCGTCAAGGCGCTGTTCAACACCGAGGTCAGCGCCATCGAGCCGCGCCACATCCGCCTCGCACCCGCCGGCGACAAGCCCGAGAAGGCGCCGGCGAGCCGCTCGAGCGCGGCCGACAAGGCGCCCCGGCGTGAGGAGCACGACCCCGGCGTGCGCGGGGTCGCGCCATCGTCGGCGCAGCCGCCCACGCGCCCGGTCAACGCCAGCGACGGCGACGCCGGGGACGACGCGGTAGGCGCCTTCGGCGCTCAGGCCATCCCCGACCCGCTGCGCGCCGCGATCGCCGCGCTTCCCGATCGCAAGGGGCCGATCCACGACCGCGCCACCGTCGTCTTCGACGCCGCCGCCGCCCGCGACGCGCTCGCGGACCGCAAGCCGCCGGGGGCGGGCGACGGCGACGTCCGCAACGCCCGCACCGTCGTGTGGGACTCGCGCAGCGGGGCCGACGTGCGCGAGGCGAAGGCGGCGCGTTCGGCGTCGACGCAGAAGCGCGACCTGAACATCACCGGCTCATTCCGGGCGCGGATCCTCGACGAGCTGAGCGGCGCGCGCCGCCGCCCGGCCCCATCGCCGGCGGAGGTCGAGGCCGCGGCGACGACGGTGCCCGAGGCCGACGACCCGATGCCGGCGCCGGCGACCCGCGTCCGCGAGGTGAGCGCCCGGCTGTCGTCCTCGATCTCGCGCGTGGTGGGCCACGGCCGCGCCCAGAGCGTCGACGGAGTCGAGGCGCCCTCGGCCGGCGCGAGCGCGAGCCTCGCCGCCGTCGCAGGCCGCAAGGAGACCCGGCTGCGCAACGACGACGTGATCGTCTGCGTCGGTGGCGAGCTGCCGTCGGGCTTCCTGACCGCCGTGGGCGTGCAGACCCGGCGCTATCAGGGCGACGAGCGCAGCGCCTTCGGCACCCGTAACCGGCCGTCGAAGGCCGAGCTCGAAGAGAAGGGCCGGCGTCGACTGGCGCTGACGCTGTTCGCCGTCGGCGTGTCGATCCTGATGGGTCTCGTGCTGATCGGGCGCGAGTACTACTGGCTGCCGCTTGAGGAGCGCGAGGAGTCGCCGCTGCACGACCTGCTGAAGCCGTCGGGCCTGTGGGGCCACGGCGTCGGGCTCGCAGCGACGACGTTCATGCTGGCGAACTTCCTGTACGCGCTGCGCAAGCGTTGGCGGCCGCTGAAGGGCAAGGCGTCGATCCGCACGTGGCTGACGTTCCACATGTTCGTCGGCATCATGAGCCCGCTGGTGATCGCGTTCCACGCGGCGTTCCTCGTCAACAACCTGCTGGCGGTCTGGACGTGGATCGCGCTGACCGTCGTCGTCGGCACCGGCATCTTCGGTCGCTTCCTGTTCCGTCTCGTGCCGGCGCAGGCGGGCAAGATCCTCGCGGTCGCCGAGATCCGCGAGCGCGTCTCCGACATGGAGAAGGTGCTGACCCCACACATGCAGCGCACAAAAAACGTCGCCGAGGTCACGCGCATCTTCGACCTGGCGAAGACGCAGCCGGCGGAGAAGACCGTCGTCGGCGCGATGCTGCGCGAGCCGCCGGCGCGCAAGCAGCTCCTGAAGAGCATCGAGGGCGCGCGCACGCACTTCGACGACCAGGGCGAGTTCGACCTTTTCAAGGAGTCGGTGCTGAAGATCTCGTGGGCGAAGACTCAGATCGCGCTGTACGCCAAGCTGAAGCGCGTGTTCCGGCTGTGGCTGGTCTTCCACGTCGTGATCGCCGTGTTCATGGTCGTGCTCATCGGCCTGCACGTCGCGGTGACGACCTACCTCGGCTTCGGCGACGCCTTCCGCCCCGGCGCATGACAGGCGACAGGGCTCGACGCGGCGGGCGCCTTCGTCAGCGGCCGAGGCACGACAGGTAGCAGCCGTTCACGGCGCCGAGCGCGGGCGACGACGACGGCGATGCGGACTCATCGAGGGCGTCGAGCTCGGGCAGCTTGCCGAGCTCGACGAGGCACGGCAGGTCCGGGCACCAGCGCTGCACGTAGGCCACCTTCGTCGTCGCCGGCGACTTCGGCGGCAGCGCCTGCTTGCGCTCGCGGGGGGCGCCCTTCTGCCAGGGCGCCACGGCGACGAGCACGACGAAGATGAGCACCAGCCCGAAGCCCAGCGCCGCGTCCCGCCACACCGAGTCCGTCGTTGACCGTCGCTTGCGCGGCGGCTGCGCCCCGGCAGCGGCGAGCGGCTGCTTGACGACCACGCCGACGTCGGCGCGTGGCTCCCGCGCAGGCGGCGCGGCGGGCTCGGCCCGACGGGGCGCGGCGGCCGACGACGCCGACGACGCCAGCGACGGCACCCGGGTCCTGGCCGGCGACGCGCTGGCCAGCGGCGGCGGCGACGGGTCGTCGTCGTCGTGCGCCGGGTCGCCGGCGCCGGCGAAGACAACGGTGGGCTCGGCGGGGGCGGCTGGCCGGGGCGACCCCCTGCGCCCGCGGGTGGGCAGCTCACGCAGCGCCGCGTCGCGGTGACCGGTCGCCGACGCCGTGGGCTCGCGCGCCGGCGCCGCGCGCGTGGAGCGCGAGGCCGCGGCGCTGGCCTCGGTGGAGCGCTCGGTGCCAGCGAGGCGGACGCGGTCGGCGAACAACGCGCGCAGCGTGGCGCGCAGCTGCGCCGCGTCGGCGTGCAGACCCGTACACGCGGCCCAGGCACGCAGCTCGTCGGCGAGCTTCCCCGCCGACGACGTGCGCTTCTTCGGGTCGGCGTCGAGGGCGGCCCGCAGGATCTTCTGCAGCGGCGCCTCGAGCTTCTTCCAGGCGCGCGGCAGGAACCGCCCCTCGGCCGCCGTCGTCAGCACCCGCTGCTGCGACAGCCCCTCGTAGAACCGCTCATGGGCGAACAGCTCGTAGATGACGACGGCGGCGGCGAAGACGTCGGCGCGGCGGTCGAGCTCGGCGCCCTGCACCTGCTCGGGCGACATGTAGGCGACCTTGCCGTGCACGACGTCGGCGTCGGTCTTCTCGAGCTTGGTCGTAGAGAACGCGAGCCCGAAGTCGATGAGGTGCACGCCGCCCTCGACGCCGACCATGACGTTGTGGGGCGAGACGTCGCGGTGCACCACCCGCAGCGGCTTGCCCTCTACGTCGGTGGCGCGGTGGGCGTAGTCGAGGCCCTCGAGCAGCTCGACGGCGACGAACGCCGCGAGCGCCGGCGACAGCGGCTGGCCGGCGGCGAGGGCGGCCGCCCACAGCGCGCGCAGGTCGACGCCGTCGACGAGGTCCATGGCCAGATAGAAGACGCCGTCGAAGTCGCCGGCGTCGAAGACCGGGCAGATGTTCTTGTGCGACAGCTGCATCGCGAGGCGCGCCTCGTCGAGGAAGCGGCGCACCTGCCCCTCGTCGTCGGCGCGGTCGGCGTGCATGGTCTTGACGACGCAGCGCTTCTGCAGGCCGTGGGCGCCGTCGACGCGGGCCAGATAGACCTGCCCCATGCCGCCCTGCCCCAGCGGCTCGAGCAGCGTATAGCGGCCGAGGGTGCGCGGCAGCTGCTCGGGCATCGCGGAGTTCCTCGTGCGTCGTCGTCGGTCTGGGCGCTGGCGTGGTCGATGACCATAGTGACGGCGGCAGACCGGGGCAACGCGCGGCGGGGCGTGAGCGGCCCCCAAAGAACGCACGAGGCGGCCCGCAGGCCGCCTCGTGCGTCAGACGATCCGGGAACCGGGCCTCAGAAGCCCATGCCGCCCATGCCGCCCATGCCGCCCATGCCGCCCATGCCGCCGCCGGCGGGGGCCGCCTTGGCCTTCTTGTCCTCGGGCTCGTCAGCGATCATCGCCTCGGTGGTGAGCAGCAGAGACGCCACGGAGGCGGCGTTCTGCAGCGCCGAGCGGGTGACCTTGGTCGGGTCGATGACGCCCCAGGCGATCATGTCGCCGAACTGCTCGTTGGCGGCGTTGAACCCGAAGCTGCCCTTCTCGCCGGCGACCTTGTTGACGACGACGGAGCCCTCCCATCCGGCGTTCTGCGCGATCATCCGCATCGGCTCTTCGCAGGCGCGACGGATGAGCTTGACGCCGAAGGCCTCTTCCGTGGTGACCTTCAGGCCCTCGAGGGCCGTCAGGCAACGCACGAGCGCGACGCCGCCGCCGGGCACGATGCCCTCTTCGACGGCCGCGCGCGTGGCGTGCAGCGCGTCTTCGACGCGGGCCTTCTTCTCCTTCATCTCGACCTCGGTGGCCGCACCGACCTTGATCACGGCGACGCCCCCCGCGAGCTTGGCCAGACGCTCCTGCAGCTTCTCGCGGTCGTAGTCGGACGTGGTCTCCTCGATCTGGGCGCGAATCTGCTTGATGCGCGCCTGGATCTCGGCGTTCTTGCCGGCGCCGTCGACGACGGTGGTGTTGTCCTTGTCGACGGTGAGCTTCTTGGCACGGCCGAGGTCGCCGAGGGTCACGTTCTCGAGCTTCTGGCCGAGGTCCTCGGAGATCATCTTGCCGCCGGTCAGCGTCGCGATGTCCTCGAGCATGGCCTTGCGGCGGTCGCCGAAGCCCGGCGCCTTCACGGCGCAGACGTTCAGCGTGCCGCGCAGCTTGTTGACGACGAGCGTGGCCAGAGCCTCGCCCTCGACCTCCTCAGCGATCACGAGCAGCGGCTTGCCGGTGCCACGCACCGCCTCGAGCACGGGCAGGAAGTCCTTCATGTTCGAGATCTTCTTCTCGAAGATGAGGATGTAGGCGTCGTCGAAGGCGACCTCCATCCGGTCGGCGTTGGTGACGAAGTACGGGCTCAGGTAACCGCGGTCGAACTGCATGCCCTCGACCACCTCGAGCGTCGTCTCCAGGGCCTTGGCCTCCTCGACGGTGATCACGCCTTCCTTGCCGACCTTGTCCATCGCGGAGGCGATGATCTGGCCGATGGTGTCGTCGCCGTTGGCGCTGACGGTGCCCACCTGCGCGACCTCGGCCGAGTCCTTGGTCGGCTTCGACAGGTTCTTCAGCTCGCCCGTGATGGCGACGACGGCCTTGTCGATGCCGCGCTTGATCTCCATCGGGTTGTGGCCCGCGGCCACCAGCTTGCTTCCCTCGCGGAAGATCGCCTGGGCCAGCACCGTCGCCGTCGTCGTGCCGTCACCGGCGTTGTCGGAGGTCTTCGAAGCGACCTCCTTCACCATCTGGGCGCCCATGTTCTCGAACTTGTCCTCGAGCTCGATCTCCTTGGCGACGGTGACGCCGTCCTTGGTGATCGTCGGAGCGCCGAAGCTCTTCTCGATGACGACGTTGCGGCCCTTCGGACCGAGCGTCACCTTGACGGCGTTGGCGAGGGTGTCGACGCCGCGGAGGATCTTTTCGCGGGCCTTGGTGTCGAAGATGATGGTCTTGGCGGCCATGTTCAATGTCCTTTGAAAATGAGCTGTAGAGAGAGTCTGACGATGTGAGTCATGCCGGCGCTCCGTCGCGGAGCGCGACGACGCACGCGATGCGCGCGCCGTTCAACGCGCTTCAGCGCTCGATGATGCCGAGCAGGTCATCCTCGCGCAGCAGCAGGAAGTTCTCGCCGCCGATCTTGACCTCGGTCTCGCTGTACTTCGAAAACAGCACGCGGTCGTTGGCCTTCACCTGCAGCGCGCGCACCGAGCCGTCCTCAAGCACGCGGCCGGTGCCGACGGCGATGACCTCGCCCTCGAGGGGCTTCTCCTTGGCGTTCTCGGGGATGATGATCCCGCCCTTGGACGTGGTCTCGGATTCGACACGCTTGATCAGGACGCGGTCGTGCAAGGGGCGAAGCTTCTGGGCCATGAAATCCTCCCGAAATGAGTCGGCAGTCGTTCGGATGCGGTTTCGTTGCGGTTCAACTTGTTGGCACTCGGGGGACCCGAGTGCCAGCGCGGTTGTAGCCCCGGCCCCTGCCCGGTCAATCCCAGATCCACGAACGGACGCCCGTGCCCCGGGCGGCGGGCCGGCCGCCAGCCGGTCGTCAGCCCGCGCTGGCCGACACCGCGACGTCGCAGGAAGCCGGCCCCTCGGGCGGCGGCGTCAGCGTCAGCGTGCCCTCGACGCGCCCGGGCGCCGTCAACTGCACGCGAAAAGGCACCACCAGCGCTCCCTCGGCGACAAACGGCGCGCGCCGCAGCGTGAGCGCCGGATCGCTGCCCGCGACGAACACGGCGTCGACGGTCACGGCCCCACCGCTCTCGTCGGTAACGCGGAAGGCGTGGTCGAAGGGGACGCCGACGACGAGCCCGGTGAAGTCCGCCGGCAGCGAACCACCCGCGCACGGCAGGTCGTCGACGACCAGCCCCGCCGGCGCCGCCGGCTCGCAGGCCCCCGAGACCACGGCGGCCACCCAGACGAGCAACGGCAAAAGGGCGCGGATCACGGCAGCAGGCTCCGCAGGTCGTTGAAGAGCGCGATGAGCATCAACGCGCCGACGAACAGCATCCCGATCTTCGTCGCCCGGACGCGCGCCTCGAGGCTCAGGCGACGACGACGCACGGCCTCGAGCGTGAACAGCATCAGGTGCCCGCCGTCGAGCACCGGCACCGGCAGCAGGTTCAGGAAGGCCAGATTCACGCTGATCAGGCACATCGTCGCCACGAAGGTCTGCACCCCCGCACGCGCCGCCTCGCCGGCGAGGTTCGCGATCAACACCGGCCCGCCGATCTGGTCGAGCCCCACCTGCCCGCTCAGCAGCATCCAGTAGCCCGACAACACCACCCGCGCGCTGGTCGCCAGATCGCGCACCGCGCCGCGAGCCGCGTCGACGAGGCCGACGTGACGCGTGAACACAGAGGCGTCGCCCTGCGCCGACGCCAGCCCCACGCCGAGGATGCGCGCTCCGCCGAGCTCGCGGCGCGTCGCCTTCTGCATCCGGAACGCGAACACCGCCCCGCGCCCATCGCCGTCCACCAGCCCCACGACGTGGATGGCGTCGGGATCGGCCTGCAACGCCTGCGGCAGGTCGCCAGCGATCCGCAGCGCGCGGCCGTCGACAGCAACGACGCGGTGCTCCGCCGCCTTCACGCCCCGCACCCCCGCCGGGCTGTCGGCCTCCACCGCTGTCACCAGGCCCTCGAGCGGCGTCAGCCCGCGCGACGCCCGCTGGCGCTGCACCGCCACCACCACCGCCGCCCGCGTCGCCTCGACGCGCCCGGCGAGCTCGGGCTCGGCGAGCTCGGTGTCGAGCACCGCGAAGCGCAGCGCCGCGACGGCGGCGGGCGCCGGCGCCGGGATCGGCGCCGGCGTCTCGCCCGGCTGATCGAGCCGCGCTTCGAGCGCCGCGGTGCTCGAAGCGCCCGCGGTCGTATCGGCAGCACCGGACGCAGCGACGACGGCGCCCGGGACGACGAGGGTGTGCTGCGCCTTTGTCTTCTGCCCGTCGACGGCGCGCTCGACCACCAGCGTCAACGGCGCGGTGGGCGCGGCGGCGGCGAGCGCCGCCTGCAGCCCCGCGGCGTCGACGACGACGACGCCATCCACCGACAGGACGCGGTCGCCGCGCAGGAGCCCCGCCTTCGCCGCCGGGCTGTCGCGCAGGACGGCGACGAGCGGCAGCGGCCGCGTGGGCAACAGGCCGATGCGACCGATGGGCTCCGTCACCGTCGGGTCTGGTGACTTCGCCGCCGTAGGCGTCAACGTCACGCTCAGCGTCGTCGACGACGCTTTCGCGGCCGCGGCCTCAGCCGCGGCCGCGGCAGGGCGCTCGAGCGTCAACGTCGTCGCCCGGCCGGCGCGGACCCCGATCGCCTCGACGAGCGCGTCGAAGTTGGCCACCGGCTCGCCCTCCACAGCGACAACGCGGTCGCCGGCGCGCACGCCGGCGGCGGCCGCCGGCTCGTCAGGCAGCACGGTGCCCACGCGCGCCTCGAGCGCCTGCTGCTCGCCGAGACCCAGGGCGAAGAACAGCGCCAACGGCAACAGCAGGTTGGCCACGGGACCGGCCAGCGCGATGGCGCTCTTCACGAGGAACGGCTTCTCGAGGAACGCGTAGCGCCGCTGGTCGGCGGGGACCTCCTCGTTGGCGTCGTCGCCGTACATGCGCACGTAGCCGCCGAGGGGTAGCACCGACAGGCAGTACTCGGTCTCGCCACGCTGGAGACGCAGGAGCTTGGGACCGAAGCCCAGCGAGAACGTCAGCACCCGCACGCCGGCGAGCTTGGCGACGATGAAGTGGCCGAGCTCATGGACCGTGATGAGGACGCCGAGCAGGATGAACAGGGCAAGCAGCGACATTGGCTGTCAGCATCGCCACCACCGGCGCCGGCGGCAAGGGCCGGCGCGCACGGATCGCTGACGGAGGCCGCGCCACGACGTCACCGACGCCGACCGTCCGTCGGCTTGTCCGCGTTCCGTCAGCGCCCGTTCTGCGCCCGTTCTGCGCCCGTTCTGCGCCCGTTCTGCGCCCGTTCTGCGCCCGCTCTGCGCCCGCTCTGCGCCCGCTCTGCGCCCGCTCTGCGCCCGTCAGCGCTGGCCGAGCAGGTCGGTCAGGTCGACGGTGCAGGGGCTCCCACGGTCGTTGCCGCAGCCGAAGACGCGGATGCCCGCCGGCGCGAGCGCGGCCTCCAGCTCATTGACGGCGTCGATGGATAGGTTGCCGTTGCGCGCCAGCAGCACGGCGAAGTTGCGACCCGGGGGCACCAGCGCGAACTGCAGGCTGGCAAGGCCGAGGACGTCGACGAGGTTCGGGTTGTCGACGATGGCGATGCCGCCGGCGACCATCGACAGCGACTGCAAGCCGTCGAGCGTGGTCACGTCGGTCTCGGACACGATCAGGGTGTCCTCGACGCGCTGCAGCCCCGAGAGCCGGCAGAGGTCGCCGAGGGCGAGGGACGCCCCCTCGTCGTCGAACAGACGCAGGCGACCTCCCACGGTGGTGACGTCGGCGAGCTGCTGCAGGTCGGCCTCGGCCTTGATGTCGAGGCTGCCGTCGAACGTCCGGCCGGCCTTCACCGGCCACGACGGCGCCGGACACTCGCCGTAGTCGATCACCGGCGCGCAGCGCCCCACCACGACGCCGTCGTCGTCGGCCTCGCCGTCGAGCAGGCAGAAGTGGTCGATGGGGCAGGCGGCCGCGGTGGAGCAGAGCCGCCCGATGCCATCGCGGTTGTCGGTGATCGGACAGCCGCCGCCGACGACGACGACGACGATGGCGAGGGCGAGGAGCCGGGTGGCGGCGGGCGTGCTCATGGCGCCTCCGGGACGAGCAGCGCGGCGGCGATCGCTCCGCCGCCCGCCGCGGCGACGAGGAAGCCACCCCACGCCGCGTAGATGCCAGCGTTGTTCCACAGACCCTGCAAGGCGACGGCGTCCTGCTGCCGCTCGCCGGCGCGCTCGACCAGCGCCGGGTCGCCGCCGCTTGCGACGTAGTCGACGCGCAGCGTGCGCAGGCCGCCCGCCGCCCCCGAGTACAGCACCGCCGGCGTCACCCCGAGCGCGAGCGCCAGCACGCCGACACCGGCGCCGACGCCGCCGGCGACGAGCAGCGACGACTTCGCCCCCGCCGGCAACGTCGTCGGCCACGGCGGCGCCGCGCCGGGCGCGCCGCCGCCGTCGGGCTCGCCGGACGAAGGCGCCGCCCCGGTGACCTGCGTGCCGACCTCGTCGATGACGGTGGTGACGCGGGCGGCCAGATCGTCGAGGGCCGACACCTGCGCGGTGCCGCGGCCGCTGGTCTTGCCGCCGCGGTCGACGAGCTGCAGCGTGAACACCGTCGTCCCGCCCAGCTGCCCCGCCGTGGCGACGGCGAGATAGTCGACGTCGAGCGCCCCGGCCACCTCGGCCAGACAGCCGCCGTCGTCGCCGGCGCAGCCGGCGGCCTGCTTGTCGGCCTCGACGTCGACGAGGCGAGCGAGGCTGTCGCGGGCGACGACCTCGAGTCCGTCGAAGCGCGCGAGCCGGGCGGTGACCAGCGCCGTCAGCGTCGCCCGGGCGCTCGGGTCGAGGTCGCCAGCGACGTCGAGGACCAGCACGCGCGGGCGCGGCGGGGCCGGGGGGCTCGCGACCGACGCGGCGGTCGACGCGTCCTTCGGCGCCGCGGGCGGGGACGCCACGGTGGAGCTGGACGCGGGCGGCGTCGGCGCCAGCGGTGTCGACGCCGGCGTCGCGGCGGCCAGCAGTGAAGCGACGCAGAGCAGCGAGGGGATCGACATCCGGGTCACCATGCCACGGACCACGGGCGGTGGGGAGATGACCGCCGCGTGCGGTTCTGGAAGGGTGCGCGCGTCATGAACAAAACCGATGCCGCCCCCGCCGCGGGGCCCGTGCTCGAGCAGCGGCGTGCGCCGCGGGTGCAGCTCGACATCCTCGTGCAGGTGCGCACGTCGTCGATCGAGGAGTTCCGCCAGCTCCACTGCGTGAACATCAGCACGTCGGGGATGTTCCTGCGCACCGCCGAGCGGCGGCCGCTCGGGGTCGAGTTCTACTTCCAGTTCACCGTCGCCGGCGGCGGCACGCTCATCGAAGGGCTCGGCAAGGTCGTGCGCGTCACCGACGACGGCATGGGCATCGAGTTCGTCAGCCTGCTCGAGCCATCGGCGAGCATCGTCCAGAGGCTCGTGGAGGAGCGGCTGCGCGGCACGACCCCGTAGTCGCCGCCGCCGCCATCCCCCCGCGATGCTGCCGCCGCTCTCTTCGTGGCACGCCGACCGCCTGCAGGGGCTGCCCTGCCGCGTGCTGCTGCCCGAGCCGTACGACCCCGACCAGCGGCGCTATCCGCTGGTGCTGTCGCTGCACGGCAGCGGCGAGCGCGGCGATGACAACGTCGCGCAGCTGAAGAACGGCCTCGCCTCCCTGTCGGCGCCGGGCTTCCGTCGTCGCCATTCCTGCATCGTCGTCGCGCCCCAGGCACCGCGCGGGCACACGTTCGGCGGCAGCTGGTACGGCGGGCGCACGCCGCTGCAGGACACGTTGGTCGCCCTGCTCGAGGAGCTGCGCGGCCGTCGCTCGGTCGACGCGAGCCGGGTCTATGGCGTGGGCTTCTCGATGGGCGCCATCGGGCTTTGGGATCTAGCGCGGCGCCGGCGTGACCTGTTCGCCGCCGTCGTCCCCATCGCCGGCGACGTCGACGTCACCGACGCCGTCGTCGATGAGCTCGCCGGTCTGCCGGTGTGGGCGGTGTGCGGGCACGCCGACGCGCTGGTGCCACCCGACAACACCCGGGCGCTGCTCGCCCGGCTGGCTGGCCGGGGAGACGCGCGCTTCACCGAGCTGCGCGACGTCGGTCACGACGTGTGGCGCCACGCCTTCGCCCACGACCCGCTGTGGGACTGGCTGTTTTCGCAAAGGCGACCGGGGCCCACGCCGTAGGAGAGCGACCAGGGTCCGGCGTCGACGGCGCCGGGCCCTTGTCGCCGTCGGGCGCGCCGTGCAACACGACCCCATGCGGTGTCTTCGTCGCGTCGCCCCGGTCCTGCTCACTCTGCTCGTGCCGTGGATGGGCGCCACGGCGGCCTGCCCAAGCTACACGGTCATCCCCGACGACGCGCGCGCGCGCCTCGACGAGCGGCACGCCGGCGAGCTGCTGTACCTGAAGCAGTCGCTGTACGCCGGGCGCTTCTACGACGACGACCGCTACCGGCTGGTGCACCCGCGCCGCTTCGAGGAGCTGACGTACCTGCGGACCGTCGAGGGCGCCCCTCTCGTGCCGCCGCCCGCCGATGAGATCATCCCGGCGGGCACACGGGTGCGGGTCGAGCGGCTCGAGTGGCCCGACGGCGACGCCGTGTTCCGTCGACCGCTGTACACGCCGCGCTACACGACGTGGATCTTCCTGCGCGTCGCCCGCGAGCGTGGCTCCGACGTCACCGTCGAGCGCAACGAGCGCCACATCCTGCTGTTGCCCGGCGGCCTGCACGACGAGGCGACGTTCGAGGAGTGGTTCGCGGCGTCGCTCTCCGACACCGACCCGAACCCTTGGCTCGTCTCGCTGCCCGACGCCTGGCAGGTCGGCATCGAGCAGAAGAAGCCCGCCCTCGGCATGACCTACGAGGCGCTGACGTCGGCGCTGGGCTTCCCCGACCGCATCGAACGGCGCCCGCAGGACGCCGACGGCGACGGCGGCGCACGGCGGACCAGAGAGACCTGCCGCTACGGGGCGCTGCAGATCGAGCTGGTCGACGGCGTCGTGACGTCGTTCGCCGAAGCCGCGCCCGTCCTCGACGCCGAGCATGCCGCCGCGACCGCCCCAACCGGCGCCAACGCCGAGGCCCGCTGAGATGTCCGACGCCGCGCAGGCAAAGCTGCAGGTGGTGGCCACGCCCATCGGCAACGTCGGTGACCTGTCGTCGCGCGCCGTCGAGGCCCTGAAGCTCGCCGCCGTCGTCTGCGCCGAGGACACGCGCCACACGCGACCGCTGCTTGACCGCGTCGGCGCGTCGGGCGCGCGCCTGCTCAGCGTGCACGCCCACAACGAGCGCGAGCGCGCCCCCGAGGTCGTCGCCCTGCTGCAGCAGGGGACGCGCGTGTGCTTCGTGTCCGACGCTGGCTGCCCCGGCGTGTCCGACCCCGGCGGCCGGCTCGTCGAGGCGGTGGCGGCCGCCGGCGTCGAGGTCGAGGTGCTGCCCGGGCCGTCGGCGCTGACCGCGGCGCTGATGGGCGCCGGCGTCGACGTCGCGCGCTTCGCGTTCCTCGGTTTTTTGCCGCGCAAGGGCAAGGAGCGCGAGACGCTCGTGAAGGCCGCCACCGACGCCGGCCTCGGCGTCGTGCTCTACGAGGCGGCCAACCGCACCGACGACCTGCTCGTCGACCTGCACGCGTGGTGCGGCCCCCGCCGGGTCGTCGTCGCCCGCGAGCTGACCAAGCTGCACGAGACCTTCCACCGCGGCGCGCTGGCGAAGCAGGGCGCCGCGGCGCTGTCGCCGCCGTTCGTCGACCGCGGCGAGGTCGTCGTCGTCGTCGAGGCCGGCGCGGCGAGCGCGGCGCCGGCGCACGTGCCGCTCGACGTCGCCCGGCTGGCCGCCGACCCGACGCTGTCGCCGAAGGACAAGGCGCGCCGGCTGGCCGAGGCGCAGGGCATCCCCGTGCGCGAGGCCTACGCGCGGCTCCAGGCCGCCCAGGACGGCAGCGGCGCCGGCGAGGTGAAGCGCGCGCTGCAGCAGGCCGCCGACGCCGCGATGGCCCTGCTAGCCGCCGACGACCGCGCCCGCGCCGCGCGCGGCCTGCCCGACGACGACAGCCCGGCGGCGGGCAGCGACGTGACGGGCGCCGACGCCGCGCTGCGGCTGCTGGCGCGTCCGTCGGCGCTGGCCGCTCCCGTCGAGGGCCACGCCGCGGCGAAGGCGCTGCTCGCCGCGCTCGCCGCCCTCGACGACCTGCGCGAGGCGCTCGTCGACGGCGGCCGCGACGCCGGGGACGACGCCGACGACGACGACGAGAGCAGCTGACCGCGCGCGCGCGGCGCTGCGGTCACCGCGTCGGCGTCGTCTTCACCGGGGGCTTTGCCGCGCCGAGCGGCCGCAGGACCTCCTGGGCGTACTCGGGGCCGTCGCCGCGCCCGCTCTCGATGCCCGAAGGCGGCGCCGTGCGGGCGGCGGTCACCGCGTGCTGGGCCGCCCACGGCGTCAACGACGGCGTCAGCGTGCGCTCGAGCGCCGGGCCGTAGTGCTGCGGGCTCCAGCCCGCCTTCTTCAGCAGGGCGACGGCGATGCGATCGACGTCCGGCTCGTCGTCGGCGACGAACCGCTTCGCCAGAGCCACCGACGCCGCCGACGCCAGCGTCGCCGACGCCACCTTGGCCGACGGCCCCGCGGCCTCAGGGCCCGGTTGCGTCGCACGCAGCGCCGGCGCGAGCTGGCGGGCGGCGTCGCCGCGGACGACGTGGGCCAGCGCATGGGCCAGCAACGCCGCGAGCTCGCCCTCGGTCTTCAGGCGCGCGAGCATCGCCTGGTTCACGACCGCGGTGCCGTCGGGCAAGCAGAACAGAGTGGGCTCCTGGCCGCCAACGACGACCACCGCGGCGACTTCGGGTGCGACGCTGCCCGCGAGGCCGGGCGCGAGGGAGCGCGCCACGCGCTCGACCGCAGCAGTGACGCCGTCGGCCGGCCGACGGCCCCCGGCGGCGGCGACCCCGTCGGCGAGCCACGCCCGGTTGACGGCCTTCACGTCGGTGGGCTCGAGCGCGGCGCTCGGCGCCGACGCCGTGAACCAGCGCAGCGTGGTGACCACCGCGACGCCGCCCACGAGCGCCATCCCCCACTTACGCCACGCGGGCGCCGCATCCGGCACCTCGGCGGCGCCTCGCTGTGGACGATGGCGCGACGGGCCCGAGGGCTCGGCCGACGGGTCGAGGGCGCCCGACCCGGGCGTCTCGCCCTTGGTCGGGCGCGACGACGGCCGCGCCGGCTCCAGCGACGACGAGACCGCGCGCGTCGGGCTTGACGTCTCACCCGTCGTGGGGCGCGTCGATGGCCGCAGCGGCGGCAGCGGTGGATCCAGCGACGACGGCGACGGCGTACCGGACGACGGACGCGGCTGCGCGGCGCGGGTCGGCGCGGTGACGTCGACGATCCCCCGCACCCCGCCGGGGACGCTCGGCGGCGATGCCGTCGGGGCGCGCGTGACCGCGGTGCCCGCGGGCGCCGCGGGCGTCGAGGTCGAGAAGCCGCTGAGCTCGGCGAACGGCTTGAGTCGGGCGGGCGCGGCGACGGGCGCGGTCACGTCCTCGACCACCCGCGGCGCCCGCGGCGTCGACGCAGCGGAGCCCGGGGGCGCGAGCGGATCGCGGGTGCGGTCGTCGGTCATCGGCGGGGCTCGCTGCGCGTCACGATCGCGAGCATGGCAGGACGTGCGACGCGCTGAGGGAGGTCAAAAGGTCAGTGAGACACGAGCCTGAAACCCCATCAGCAGCGACTGCTCGATGCGCAGGCGCCGGCCCACGGTGTCCAGGGCGGGGTTGAAGTAGACGTTGCGCTCGGCGGGATCGCGCAGGTCGACCTTGTCGTTGGCATCGTCGAGGTCCCGACCGAAGTCCTCGATCGTGAGGAAGTGCTCGGTGTCGTAGTTGAGGACACCGCGCAGGTCGATGCTGACGATGCGCAGCGCGCTGTACACGAACCCGATCTCGCCGCCGGTGCGCAGGAACTGGTCGGTGTAGGTCTGCTCCCGGAACAGGTCGGATACCTCGGAGTAGTCGCGGCCCTCGCTGAAGTAGCGCGCCATGGCCTGCACCTCAAAGGCGACCTTCTGCTGCCGCTGCCTGTCCTCGTAGGGGACGATCTCGAGCCCGGCGATGAACGCGCCGTTCTGCCGGGGGAACATCCCGAGCAGGTGCTGGTCGCGACCGCCGGTGAACGGGATCGTGTACTCGACGAGAAAGTACGGATCGAGCAGGAGCACGCGCTTGGACATCGCCACGCTGAAGTGGAAGCGGTGCAGCCCGTTGGCGACGGGGCCGGGGCTCGCCGGGTCCTCGAGCGCGTCGGTGGTCGGGTCCATGAAGTCGAAGAACGGCGCCGTGTAATCAGCCTGCAGCGTGATGGTCGGCTTGGTCTCGTCGCGGTGGTTGCTCGTCGGCGACCAGCGCAGGCCGAACGTCGGGTTGTCGAGGCCGCGGCGGTACCCCGCCCACGTGCCGTCGGCCCCGACCCGCCAGTTGTTGTAGCCGTTCTTCGGAAAGCCAAAGGCGGTGTCGACGCCGGTGCCTTCCTGGATCTCGGGGCGGTTGTTGCCCGCACCCTCTACCTGCGGCCAGTCGTCGACGGTGGGCGAGGCGTTGGGCGCGAGATCGCGGGTGAGCGTGCTGTTGGCGCTGGTCGTGCCGTCGGTGAACTGCGTGGTCTGCGCGTCCCACAAGATCACGGGCCACTCGGTGAACAGCGACAGGTCGCGAAAGACCCCGACCTCAAGCCGCGGCTTCAGGCGGTAGCGCAGGCGCTCGTAGGCGAGCTCCTTCACGTTGGCCGTGCGCGGCGCGCCGTCCGGGTCTTCGGGCGCGGGCTGCGTGTTCTCGCGCGTGATCACCCCCGTGTGCCGCAGGATGTCGAACGAGACGTCGGCAGCGATGTCGATGGGGTTGTCCTCTTCGGCGGCGTCGGCGACCTCAGTGATGCCGGCGGCGCGCGCCCCCGGCGGCGAGACCAGCGCCGAGAGAGAGGCGACGAGGACGAAGGGACGCACCGCGCGAAGCATACGGCACGTTAGGGAGCCGCCCGACGTCGGGTCAAGTTTGCGGCGGCGTGGCGTCGTCGTCCTCAGCGCTGCCTTCGCGGCTGTCGTCGCGTCCGTCGTCGCGTCCGTCGTCGCGTCCGTCGTCGCGTCCGTCACGCAGGCCGAGCTCCTTCATCTTGATCTGCAGGCTCTTGCGCGAAATCTTCAGCCGCCGCGCGGCGTGGGTGACGTTGCCCTGCGTCTCTTCGAGCGCCCGCGTGATCAGGTCTTTCTCGATCTCGGCGGTCGCCATGCGGACGATGTCCTTCATCGACCCGCTGCCCGCGCCCGACTCGAGCGCGGCCTCCTTCAACCGGGTCGCCAGATCGGCCGCGCCCATACGGTCTCCAGCGACCTCGTGGACGACCTTGGCGCGCAGGTCGGGCGGCAGGTCGTCCACGCCGACGACGTTGCCGTCGCAGAACAGCAAGGTCCGCTCGATGATGTTCTCGAGCTCGCGGATGTTGCCCGGCCATGGGTAGCGCTGCAGCAGCGCCATCGCCTCCGGGGCCACCGCCTCGATGTTGCGGTTCAGCCGCTTGTTGAGCTTCTTGCGGAATTCTTCGACGAGGAGCGGGATGTCCTCGACACGCTCGCGCAAGGGCGGCAGCTCGATGGGCACGACGTTGAGCCGCCAGTACAGGTCCTCGCGGAAGACGCCATCGACGATGGCCTTCTTCAGGTCGCGGTTGGTCGCTGCGATCAGGCGGATGTCGACGCGCAGGGTCTTGATGCCGCCGACGCGCTCGAAGGTCTGCTCCTGCAGCACGCGCAGCAGCTTGACCTGCATGTCGACGGGCAGCTCACCGATCTCGTCGAGGAACAGCGTGCCGCCGTCGGCCAGCTCGAAGCGGCCCGGCTTGCTCGTCACCGCGCCGGTGAACGCGCCCTTTTCGTGACCAAACAGCTCGGCCTCAATCAGCGTCGGCGGGATCGCGGCGGCGTTGATGCGGATGAACGGCTTGTCCCTGCGCGGTGACCGCTTGTGTAGCGCGAGCGCCACCAGCTCCTTGCCGGTGCCGCTCTCGCCGGTGACGAGCACCGTCGACGGCGAATCCGCCACCTTGTCGATGATGTCGATGACCTGGCGGATGCGCGGCGAGCTGCCCACGAGCGTGCGCTCGTCGTCGGCACCGCCGCCGCTGCCCACCATGGACGGCTCGCGCTCGTCGCGGTCGCGGTGGGCGATGGCCTTCTTGACGATGGCCACGAGCTCGTCGCGCTCGTAGGGCTTGGTCAGGAAGTCGAAGGCGCCCTGCTTCAGCGCCTGCACCGCAAGGTCGACGGTGCCGTGCGCCGTCAGCATGACCACCGGCAGGTCCTTGAAGCGACGCTTGACCCGGGCGAGCAGCTGCATGCCGTCGAGACCGGGCATGCGCACGTCAGAGATCACCAGCGAGAACGGCTCGCCGGTGTCGGGGGCCAAAGACGCCTCGAGCACGTCGAGGGCCTCTTCGGCGCTCCTGACAGTGACAACCTCGTAGCCCTCCTTCTTGAGCGCAGAGGCGAGCACCTTGCGCAGCGAGGCTTCGTCGTCGGCGATGAGGACGCGGTCGGACATGTCGTCCGGTTAGCACATCTCAGCGCGACGGCGGCGACGTCGGCGCTGGGCGCTCGGGATCCTTGTCCTTCTTCTTGTCGCGCCGGTCCCTCTTGTCTGGCTTGTCGGACTTGTCGGGCTTGTCCTTCTTGTCACCCTTGTCGACAGCGCCGCGGACGTCGTCAGCGAGGACGGGCTTGTCGGTCTTGTCCTTGTCGCGCCGCGGCAGCGCCGGCAGCCGCACGATGAAGGTGGCGCCGTGGTCCCTGGCCGGCGCCTCGACGGAGCGGACCTCGATCTGCCCGCCGTGGTGCTGCACGATCCGCTGGCACAGCGCGAGGCCGAGGCCGGTGCCGCGCTCCTTCGTCGTGAAGAACGGGATGAAGATCTGCTGCTGCACCGCCGCGGCGACGCCCGGCCCATCGTCCTTGACGACGATCTCCACCGACCGCGTCGGCGCCTTCAAGCCGAGGAGCGCGGCGTCCTTGAAGCTCTCGACCACCCGCGTCGTCAGCTGCACCCTGCCCTTGCGGTCCGTCGCCTCGGCGGCGTTCAGCACCAGGTTGATGAGCACCTGCTGCAGCCGCTCAGAGTCGCCGCTCACGTCGGGCAGGTCGTCGGCGAGCTCGACGCCGATCTGCATCTCGGCCAGGTCGTGCTGCATCAGCTGCGCCGTGCGCTTGACCGCGTCATTGACGCTCAGACCGACGAACGTGCCGCGAAACGGGCGCGCGTAGTCGAGGAATTCGCTGACGACGCCGTTCAGCCGGTTTACCTCATCGATGATGATCTCCATCAGCTCCTTGTCGTCACCCTTCAGCTTCCTCGGATCGAGCTCCTGCGCGGCGCCCTTGATGGCCGCCAGCGGGTTCCTGATCTCGTGGGCGAGACCGGCGCTCATCTCGCCAAGCGCCGCCAGCCGGTCGCGCTCGCGCAGCACGCCGAACAGGCGGCTGTTCTCGACGTTGATGGCCAGCTGGTCGGCGACGGCGATCAGCGCCGCGATCTCGTCGGAGGCGTAGGCGTCGGCCAGCCGCTCATCGCGCAGGCACAGGAAGCCGACGACGTTGCCCTGCACGCGCAGCGGCACGACCAGATCGGCGACGAGCGCGTCGAGCCCGGCGACGAGCGCCTTCTCCTGCGCCAGCGGCTCCTGGCTCTTGTCGTCGTCCACCAACCCCTCGCCGGCGGCCAGCCGACGGGTCAGCGCCTCGCGCAGCAGCGGCGTCTGTGCCTTCAGCAGGAACGCGACGAGCGCCGGGTGGCTGTTGCCGTCGAGGGTGCGCACCGGCTCGGGCCCGCGGTGGTCCTGCAGCGTGAAGGCGACGCCGCGCTGGTCGAGCAGGTAGATGCTCGCGTGGGTCGCGCGCTTGGCCTCGTAGATCTCGTCGAGGATCGCGGCGAAGGCGTGGGGCAGCTCGATGGTGGTCATGAGCCGCGGCACCAGCCGGCGCAGGCCGCGCGAGAACGTCAGCTGCTCGCGAAAGAACACGCGCGCCGCGGTCTCCTCGAGCCGGACCTTCACCGGCTCGAACAGGATGAGGATCAACGACGACGCCACCAGCGTATTCGACAGGAAGAACCCGCGGCGGTCGCCGACCCACAGGAACAGGAAGCCGTAGACGACGGCGAGGATCAACGCGAGCGAGCCGAACACAAGCACCTTGCCGAGGAGCTCGTGCAGGTCGAGCAGGCGCGACGACAGGATCGCCTGCGACAGGAAATAGACGTACAGCGCAGCGATCATGCCACCGATGGTCGGCACCGGCAGCCCCGCCAACGCGAGCAGGTCGAGGGCCGAGAACAGAGCCGCGATTATGCCGGCGACGGCGAGGGTGCGCAGGCGCGTACGCTCGGCCGCCGAGTCGATGCGCCGCGCCTGTCGCAGCACGGCGGCGAGGCGGACCCACAGGAGGCCCACCAACAACGTCGACAGCGCCGCCGTGACGCCAGGGAGCTCGAGCGCCGGCGTCAGCGCCACCAGCGCGATGAGCACCGCGGTGAACAGCGTGCGACGACGACGACGCACCGCGAAGCTGCGCTCGCCAAGGATGCCGTCGAAGAACGAGTCGGCGGCGACGACCACGCCGGCGGCCAGCGGGATGCGCACCGACTGGTACAGCGAAGGGTCGCCGGCGACGGCGGCCGCGAGGAACGACGCGTGGTAAAGGCCGACGGCGGTGGCGAATCCGGCGAAGCGCACCGACGAGCCCTGCGTCGAGCGCAGCAGCAGCGCCACCGCCGACGCGACGCACACGATCACGGCGACGAGCGAGGACTGGGACGCGAGGGTGTCGAACATGCGGGGCGGCGCGGCTCCGGGTCGTCTCGGACGCGCGCGGTTGGCGCGCGTCTCTCGGGGTCGATACTCTCACGCTCGACCCGTGTCTGGAGCCTGCGCCGTCCGGTCCGTCGTCGGTCCCCCGACGCGCCGGAGCACGACGCAGCCCGGGCGGGGCGGCCGACGCGGTAGCCGCCCCACCCCGGACGACGACGCGGGGGGGCGGGGGCCACAGCACGGACGCACCGCGCCGCCCCTTGGCGCGCGCCGGTGGTCCAGACGGGTCCGAAGATGTCCGCGATGACCATGACCACGATGCCCACCGCCGCGCTGCCCGCCGCCCTCGAGGCCCGCGTGCTGGTGTTGAACCGCAGCTTCCAGCCTGTCGCCGTCACCCGCGCCGGACGCGCCTTCGGGCTCCTGTGCTCGGGGGCCGCCCGCGCCCTCGACCGCGAGTTCCGGCTGTTCGACCTGTCGAGCTGGCAGGAGCTCGCCGCCGAGGTCGGCGACGATGTCATCCGCACGCCGCGCATGGTGCTGAAGGTGCCGCGCGTCGTCGTGCTGCAGGCCTACGACCGCATGCCCAAGCGGCAGATCCGGTTCAGCCGCCAGAACGTGTACCTGCGCGACAACTTCACCTGCCAATACTGCGGCCGGCAGTTTGCCCGCGCGCAGCTGAACCTCGACCACGTCGTGCCCCGCAGCCAGGGCGGGCGCACCAGCTGGCAGAACGTCGTGTGCTCCTGCGTGCGCTGCAACCTCGACAAGGGCGGCCGCACACCGGCGCAGGCGGGGCTGAAGCTCCTGTCCCAGCCGAAGCGGCCGTCGTGGACGACGCTGGCGCAGCCGTCGTCGGGCAAGGTGCCCTACGCCGAGTGGCTGCCATTCATCGACCCGGTGTCGGCGAGCTACTGGAACGCCGAGCTCGAAGACGAGTGACCGCGCAGCAGCGGGGGACGCCGGCGGTACGCCCGGCGCGCCGGCGGCCTCACCGGCCGTCGACCACCGCGCGCGCTGCCCTCAGCCCGCTCTGCAAGCACAAGGGCACCCCACCGCCGGGGTGCGCCGTGCCCGACGCCAGGTACAGGCCGGGCACGCCCGTGACGACGTTGGGCGCGCGGGCAAACGCGCTCTGCCGCGTGTTGCTCGCCGCCCCGTACAGGCTGCCCTGCGACCCGAAGAATCGCTCGGCCAGCCCGCCGCTGGTGCGCTGCCAGACCACCGCATCGTCGTCTTCGATCATGCCGGCCTGCAGCAGCCGCGCGCGCGCGCGCGAAAGCAGCGCCTCGCCATCGTCGACGACGCCGTCTTGCAGCGCCGGCGCGTTGGCCATGACGAACAGCGGCTCGTGGTCGGGCCAGCCGGTGCGGCCGTGGGCGTGCTCCTGCGCGCACACGTAGACCGTCGGATCGCGCGGACTCTGTCGTCGACGAAAGATGTCGTCGAACTCGGCCTGGTAGTCGGCGGGAAACAGCACCTCGTGGGCGACGCGCGCGGCTGGGCCCGTGCGTCGACGGGCCTTGAGCACCATCGTCGCTCCCGACATCGACGGCGCCGAAGGCTTGGGCAGCGCGCGCGCGCTCGACGGCAGCAGCGCGCCGGTCAGGTGGGCGACGTCGGCGTTGACGACCACGGCCCGGGTCGCGAGCCGCTCGTCCCCGTCGAGCACGACGCCCGCGACGGCACCGGCGGCGTCGACGTCGATGCGTCGGACGCGCGCGTTCGTGCGCACGACGACGCCGACCTTGTCGGCAGCCCGCCGCAGCGCGCGCGCGATGGTCATCATGCCGCCCGAGACGCCGTAGCCTCCCAGGGCGAGTTCGACGTGGGCGATGCAGTGCAGCGTCGCCGGCGCCGAAAACGGGTCGCTGCCGTTGTAGGTCGCGTAGCGCATCAACAAGAGCCGCAGGTCGGGGTCGGTGATCTTGCGCTGCAGCGCCCCCTGCATCGACGACAGCGGGTCGACCTTGAGCATGTCGAGCGGCCGCGTCAGCGCCAACCGCAGCAGCGTCGCCACCGACGGCGCCGGACCAAAGACGAAGTCGTCCTTCGACGTCTCCCAGATGTCCCGCGCGTACCACAGGAACGCCGCCAGCTCGTCGCGGGCGCGCCGGCCGAGCGCCCGCTCGACCGAGGCCAGCGTCTCGTCGACGGCCACGAAGACGTCGAGCACGCGCCCGCTCGGAAACCGATAGCGGAACGCCGGGCCCGGCCGCACCAGCACGACGTCGGCAGCGACGCTCATGCCCGCGCGCCCGAGGATGTCGTCGAGGATGTCGGGCAGCGTCAGCACCGACGGCCCGGTGTCGAAGCCGACGCCGTCGGCGACGACCTCGCCGACCTTGCCGCCGACGTCGTCGCCGGCCTCGAGCAGCACCACCCGGCGCCCGGCCGCCCCCAGCGCGATGGCCGCCGAGAGCCCGCCCATGCCGGCGCCGATGACGACGACGGCTTCGTGCGCGGTCGTCGTGGCCGTCGTCCTCGTCATGCGCGCCCCGCGGCGAACGAGCGCACCAGGCGCCCCACGCGGCCCTGCGCGTCACCGACGAACAGCGGGTGCCACGGCGACAACGCCTGCGGCGCCGGCGGCGTCACGCGCATGCGCACGAACGGGCGCTGCCACGGCACGTCGACGCGGTGCGGGGTGACGGTCTCCATGACGCCGTCGGTGATCGTCGACGACGGCGGCTGCGCCGTCGTCGACGACGCGCACAGCGCGCGCGCATAGAACGGCCCGTCGTCGACGACGTGCAGCGCGCGCACGTGCACGAAGGGCACCGGGGCGTCGTCTCCGGCGAAGGCCACGAGCTCGTCGATGCGACGCAGACCGAGCCAGTTCACGGGCGCGCGACGCACCTGGAGGCGCAGGTCGGGCACCACGCGCGAGCCGCGGTCGTCGACGACGAGGCCGAAGGCGCGGGGGGCGCCGCCGCGGCCGATGCCGTCGGTGGGCCACAGCGCGTAGAGCACGCGGTCTTCATGCGGCAGCGACGAGCGCACCCAGCACCAGTGGTCGATGCCGAGGTCGTGCAGCGGCGCGAGCGCGCCGTTGCGGTCGTGGTAGCCACGGCCGGCGACGACGACGCGCCTCTCAGGCCAGCCGGCTCCGGCGTCGCCCAGGGTCAGGTCGACGGCGCCGTGGGCGTGCAGGATCTGGGGGCACCAGTCGTGGCGCGGCGCCTCGGTCGCGGAGTGCGGCCGCGCGCCGTCGGCGGCGACGTCGAGGGCGTCCTGCTCGGCCGGACCGCGGGCGCGGCCGCGAACGACGACGGTGCCGCGGGCGCGCCCGTAGGGCAGCGCGACGTCGAGGGTGGCGACGAATTCGGCGACGTCGCCCACGACGCGGCGGGCGAAGCGGCAGTCGCCGAAGCGCTGCTCCTCGATCAGTCCGTCTGCGCCGGCGCCGGCGTCCGCGGCGGTGCTCCACGATGAGGACGAGGGCGGCAGCTCGAGCAGGCCGTACCACGTGCAGCGGCCGGCCTCGTAGACGGCGAGGTTCACCGACGGGCGCGCCGACGGGACGACGGGCGCGCCACGGCGCGCGGCGCCGGCCACGCCCGGCAGGAAGGGCAAACCGAAGCCGGCGATGACGACGACGCCGTTGCCGGCGGCATCGACGACGTCGGCGTACCACCAGCAGAAGCCGCCGCCGGTGTCGAGGCAGGCGCGGGCCAGCGCAGGGCCGGGGCGGGTCAGCGTGATCATCGTGTGGTGTTGGATGCAGGTCTTCCGGCAGCGGTCACGGTCGGGTAGGGGGAGCCGCGGTGAAGCTCAAGGACGTCGCCTGGATCCCGGTGAATCTCTTCCAGCTGTTTTGGCTGGGAGCGTTCACGACGTTCTGCTTCTTCCCGGCGATGTTGTCGGTGCTGCTCACTGGCAACCCCGAGGCGGCGTTCTCGCTGGGGCGGACGTTCTGGGCGCCGATGAACCTGCGGATGGGGTTCTCGACGTTGACCGTCGAGGGGCGCGAGCACCTGCCGGCGGGCCACGACGGCGTGGTGGTGATGATGAACCACCAGTCGATGATCGACATCCTCGTCGCGTGGATGATCCTGCCGACGGGGCCGCGCTTCGTCGCCAAGAAGGCGCTCAGCTACGTGCCCGTGATCGGGATGTTCATGTGGGCGATGGGCATGGTGGCCATCGACCGCAGCAACCGGCACGCGGCAATCAAGGCGCTGCGCAAGGCCCAGCACGTCGTCCAGCAGGGCCGCATCCTCGCCTGCTTCCCCGAAGGGACGCGCACCCGCGACGGCCGGGTCGGGCCGTTCAAGAAGGGCGTCTTCGTCGTGGCGCAGAAGACGGGCGCGCCCATCGTGCCCATCGCCCTCGAGGGCTGCGCGACGCTGGTGCCGCGCACGGGCTGGCGGCCGCGGCCGGCGGCGCTGCGGGCGAAGGTCGGCAAGCCCATCGATGGCACCGGCCTGAAGCGCGACGAGCTGATGCGGCGGGTACACGCGGCGATCGTCGACCTGAACGTCGAGATCGGCGGGCCCGGCGGCGACAAGACCCGCCCCATCGCCCAGCACGACGACAGCGACGACCGCGACGCCGCCGGGCGGGCGGCGCGCGGCGATGACCAGAAGGCCGACAAGGCCGGGTCCGCAGCGGCCTGAAGCCGGACCAAAGCCGGACCCACGCTGAAGTCGCACTGAAGCCAGCCTGAAGCCCTATCTGGAGCGCGTCAGCGCTGCGTCTCCTGCACTTTATCCTTCGATTCAACGACTTCGATTCGATGTCGCGCGATCGTTGCTTTGCCAACGGCACCACCTGCGCTAGGTGTCCCACAGATGTATGCCTCTAGCGCACCTTGGCTGCCCCCGCGAGGATCGACCATGCGAAGCCTGCCTTTTCCACGTCGTCTCCAGCTCGTGAAGCTGCTCCGCGCGCATGGGCTACGCGACGTCGAGCGGCTGCGAGAGGACGAGCTGAAGGACGCGCTGACGAAGCTGTCGGTGCTGCTGCCGGACCTGCAGCGTCAGCCGCCGCCGGCGTCGATGAGCGGCGCCGCCCACGCGCCCCCCGAGGCGGTGTCGACGGCGACGACCACGCCGCCGCCGGTGATCGACGACGATGAGAACGCCTGGTGCCTGCCGCGCTTCCGCGAGCCGCGCCTGTTCGTGCCCGAGGGCGAACGCACGTTCCTGCGTCTGGTGGCGGTGAAGCCGCGCCTGTTGTTCTTCACGTGGGAGCTCGGCCGCGACGTCGAGCGCACGCAGCACGCGCGTCTGGAGATCGCGCTGCGCGAGTTCCTCGGCGAGGCGCCGTCGCGCGACGCGCTGCTCGAACAGACGGCATCGCTGTACGTCGACGTCGATCTGCGCTCGTCGGGCGGCTGGTACGTCGAGGTGCCGGCCGAGCGCTACGCCGTCGTCGCGCGGCTGGTGCAGGCCGGGCGGGTCGTGGCGACGTCGAACCTGGCCTTGACGCCGCCGGCGCGGCCGGCGCCGCCGGGACCTTTGTGGCGGGCGACGCTGGCGCCAACCATCGAGCGCAGCGCGCTGCGCGGGGGCGGCCTGCTGAGGCCCGAGGCGCTGCCCGAGGGGGCGCAGCTCGAGACGGTGGGCGAGGTGCTGCCCGAGCCGGTGGCGATCGAGGTCGTCGTTCCGCTGCCCTCCTCGGGCGAGCACCGGTTCAAGTTCACATCACCCGCCGCCAGCCCCGAGCGCGAGGCGCCATCGTCGTCGTCGCTGCCGTCGCGGTCGCAGGCGCCCGTGATCGGCGCGATGGTGTCGGGCAAGCAGGTGGCGCGGCCGGGCTTCGACGGCGTACCGGGAGCGCCGTCGTCCTCGACGATGCCGCTGGCGCCGTCGTCAGCCGGGCCGTCGTCGTCGGCGGTAGCCGCCGGGAGGAAGTCGTGAGCGGCTCGCTGGTCATCGCCCTGCACGGGCACCTGCCCTTCCTGAACCACCCCGAGCACGAGGTCTTCCTCGAAGAGGACTGGCTCTTCGAGGCGATCAGCGACTGCTACCTGCCGATCCTGCTGATGCTCGACGGCTGGCAGAAGGACGGCGTGCGCGCCCAGATCACGATGGGCCTGTCGCCGCCGCTCTTGTCGATGCTGGCGCTGCCGAACCTGCGGGAGCGCACGACGCGGGCGCTGGACGCGCGCCTGTCGTTGGCCCGGCGCGCCCTGCAGGAGTACCCCGCCGACAGCCCGTGGCTGCCGGCCCTGGTCGGCGCCGTCGACGAGAGCGAACGCGTGCTCGCTCGTTGGGAGTCCTGCGGCCGCGACCTCGCCCGCGCGTTCGCCGAGCACCACTGGGCCGGGCGCGTCGAGCTGATGACCTGCAACGCGACGCACGGCCTGGTGCCGGTGCTGCTCGACGAGGCCAGCGTCAAGGCGCAGGTGTCTGAGGCGGTGAAGACCCACGAGCGCCTGCTCGGCTTCCGCCCGCGCGGCATCTGGCTGCCCGAGTGCGGGATGCACCCCTGGGCTCTCGACGTGCTCGCCAAGGAGAACCTGACCTTCACGTTCTCCGAGGACCGCGCCGTGCGCTACGCGTGGCCGCCGCCCGAGCACGACGTCTTCCGCCCGATCTTCTCCCCCGAGGGCGTCGCCGTGTTCCCCCGGGACCCCGGCTCGGCGAAAGAGGTGTGGAGCGCGCAGGAGGGCTACCCCGGCGACTTTCGCTACCGCGAGTTCTACCGGGACCTCGGCTACGACGCGCCGGCCGAGTGGCTCGACAAGGTGCACAAGCAGGGCACCGGCGACCGCAAGAACGTCGGCGTGAAGCTGCACCGGATCACGGGCCGCGTCGGCCTCGACGAGAAGCTGCCATACGACCCGCTCGCCGCCGCCACCGCCGTCGCCGAGCACGCCGCGCACTTCGCGCGCCGCCGCACCGAGGACGCGCTCGAGGTCGAGAAGGCCATCGGTGCCCCGCCCTGCATCACCGCCGCCTTCGACGCCGAGCTGTTTGGCCACTGGTGGCACGAAGGGCCGTGGTTCCTCGACAAGTTCCTGCGCACCCTCGCCGAGGGACAGGTCGAGGGCCGCCCCTGCCCCCGCCCGGTCAGCGCGTACCAGTACCTCGTCGACCAGCCGACGCAGCAGGTGGCGTACCCGGCGGTGTCGTCGTGGGGCGACGGCGGCGCGTTCGAGGTGTGGGTCAACCAGAAGAACGACTGGATGTGGAAGCGCATCCACGACGTGCGCGAGCGCCTCGGCGCGGTGGCCCGCCGCTACAAGGACGAGCGCGGCACGATCCTGTATCGCGCGCTGCAGCAGGCGACCCGCGAGGTGCTGCTGGCGCAGTCGTCGGACTGGCCCTTCATCCTGACCATGGGCACGCAGACCGGCTACGCGACCAAGCGCCCGGTGACCCACCTGGCGCGCGCCCACCGGCTGCTCGCCGGGCTCGAGCAGGGCTTCGTCGACGAGGCCGATCTGCTGCAGATGGAGGAGCGCGACGCCGTGTTCCCCGACGTCGCTCCGTCGACGTTCGCGTGAGCTTGCCGCTTGCGATAGGGGCGGCAGCGGGCGGTGGGCGGCACAGCCCGTCGCAGCTGTTCCCCGCCCCGTGGAGCGCGTGGAGCGGGATGTAGCAGGAAGGCCCTGCACACCATGGCCACGAACATGCTCCCGCCGTTTCTGCTCGACGACGAGCGCGCCCTCGTCGGCCCGTGGGTGCGCTGTGGGCGCCGTCGTTCGCTGGTGCGGCGTCGACACCGCGGACCCGAGCGTGCGGCTGGCCATGCTTCCCTGTGCGACGCCGCTGGAGCCGGCGACGCGGTACGGGCGAGAGCGAGTCGCTGACGACCTTGCGTGGCTCGCTGGCGGAGCGCTGCCGGGCACCGCCGCGGCTGGCGAAGGAGACCGCTGACGCGTTGCGCCGGGGCCCGAGGTCGTCGTCGGGGACGTCGATGAGCTCGCGGCCGCGTGCGCCCCCGCCGACCGGGGCGACCTGGCCGTCGTGGTCGGCCCGGGCGGGCTCCCGGTGGCCCAGCCCACGACCCGGGTCGCGAACCTCGCCGAGGCGCGGCGCGCCTGCGTGCTCGTCTGCGCCGTGGTCAACGGGCTACTGGAAGGGAGCCAGCACATCGAGCTCGACGACGTCTGACACCTGCTCGCGTCCGGCGGCGTCGACGTCACGACGCATCGGGTGCTGGCGCCATCGCTGGACGCGGCCGTCGACGAGCTCGCGGCGCGGGTCAGCGCTCGTCCCCGACGGCGCGGCCTACGCCTTTGCTCCGTCGCGGTCGAGCGCACGTCGCTTCACGAAATGAACGAGGCCCTCGAGCGCCTCGGCGGCACGCTCTGCGACGATGTCGAGGTCCTCGTTGGCTGGCGCGCGCGCGACCGACAGCTGGGCATCGAGGCCGTCGCGGTCCATGGGCGCGATCCCCGCAGCCGCTGACGGCGAGACGCCGACCCGATGCTCCGTCAGCCTCTCAGGGCCGGCTCGTCGTGCCGGTGACGGCCTGGTCCGGGGCGACCTCGACGGCGTGGCGGGCGACGGCGAAGCCGCGCGCCTTCAGGTGCACGAGCAACGCGTCGATGTGGTCGACGACGGCGCGGCGGGCGGCGGCGTCGGCGACGGTGAACGTGGCGACCAGCCCCTCGGCGGTCTTCTGCAGCCGCAGGTGCAGCCCGCCGAGCACGCTGGCCTTGAACTGCAGCCGGACCTCGGGCACGCCCGCCGCGCCCTCGTCGTCGGCGCCGACCAGCACCATGTCGACGAGCTCGCCGAGCAGGTCGCCGTCGGCGCCGTCCGCTTCGTCGGCGTGGGTGTCGTCGCCCGCGACGACCTCGGCCTCGGCGCGGCTGCGGAGTGCCGGCGGCGCCCGCAGCACCGCCGGCCCGAGGCGGAACGCGGTCAACGGGGCGGCAGCGACAGCGTCAGCGTCGCGACCGAGCAGGCGCCGCAGCGCTGCTACCGCCCGCGGATAGCGCTCGTCACCGGTCATTCGTCGGCGCCCGTGATTCCGGCTCGGCGGGCGATGAGCCAGAAAGACTTCCGGTCGAGCAACGCCTCGCGCGCCGCCGCCGAGACGTTGCCCCTGTGGCGGGCCAGCGCCCGGCGCACGTACTCACGCTCGAAGTGGTCGACGACACGGCGCTTGGCGTCCTTGAACGGTGGCCCCGCGTCGAGCACCGACGTCCCGTCTTCGCCGGGGGCGTCGAGGTCGTGCACGATCTCCTCGTTGGACAGCACGACCAGCTGCTGCACGCGGTTCTCGAGCTCGCGCACGTTGCCGGGCCAGTCGCGGGCGCACAGGCGGGCAATGGCCTCGGGCGAAAACCCCTGCGCCTTCTTGTCGTACTGCCGGCGGAACTGCGCGAGGAAGAAGTTCGCCAGCAACGGGATGTCGGCGCGGCGCTCGCGCAACGGCGGCACGATCATCGGCACGATGTTCAGTCGATAATAGAGATCCTCGCGAAACGTTCCTTTCAGCACCATCTTCGGGAGGTCGCGGTTGGTGGCGGCGATGATCCGCACGTCGGCGTGTTCGCTCTGGGGCGAGCCGAGGGGCTTGTACTCCTTGGACTGCAGGAAGCGCAGCAGCTTGACCTGCACGCTGAGCGACACCTCGCCAATCTCGTCAAGAAACAGCGTCCCGCCTTCAGCCTCGACCACGAGGCCGGGGGTGTCACGGTGGGCGTCGGTGAAGGCGCCGCGCTTGTAGCCAAACAGCTCGCTCTCGAGCAGCGTGTCGGAAAGGGCGCCGCAGTTGACAGTCACGAAGCGCAGGTCCTTGCGCTTGGAGAGCTCGTGGATCTTGCGAGCGAAGAGCTCTTTGCCGGTGCCGCCCTCGCCGGTGAGGAGCACCGTCGCGTCGGTCTGCGACGTCATCGGCAGGCGGCGCAGCAGGTTCTGCAGCACTGGCGTGTTGCCGACGATCACGGTGCCGCCCTGCGCCGCAGCGATGGCCTGCCGCAGCTCCTGCACCTCGCGGCCGAGCCGCACGCGCTCCAGCTGGTGACGCACGCGGTTCAAGAACACCCGCTGCTCGATGGGCTTGGGGATGTAGTCGTCGGCGCCGCGCCTCAGCATGCGCACCGCCTCGTCGATGTCGGGCTCGGCCGTCATCATCAGGACCGGCGTCTCGGGCGACTGGCGCTTCACCTCGTCGAGCAGCTGCTCGCCGCTGACCTCGGGCATGCGCACGTCGGTGACGACGACATCGACGACGCCCTCGCCAATCCGGCGCAAGTCCGCGGCGCCGCCGCTCACGAACTCGGCCACGAAGGCCTCGCCGCGGACGAACACCTTCAGCAGCTCAAGCGTCAGCTCGTCGTCGTCGGCGATCAACACGCGCATCGACTTCACGGTCCCCCCCCTCGGGCACCGTCAGTTTTCGCACCATCCACGGTTTTGTCGAGCCGGGTCGACGAGCCCCGCCGCAGGGTCCTGCGCGAGCGCCTTGTCCACCTTCGCGACGGCCGCCTACGGACCGCCGCCGAGGATCCGGGCCGTCGCCGCGTCGAAGGCCACCTCGGCGCGGCGCACCTCCAGCGCGGCGTCCATGGCGGTCAGCCGCGCGTCCACCGTCGCGCCCTCGCGCAGGTTGACCGTCAGCAACGTCGCGTCGCTGACCTCGGAGCGGGCGCGCTCGGCGTCCTCCACCGCGGCGGCGGCGGCGACCTCGGCGGCGACGGCGGCGACGCGGGCCGCCGCCGCCCGGGCAGCGAAGCGGTCGTCGTCGACGTCGATGTCGACCCGGTCGGTCAGGAGCCGCGGCTGCGGCGCCGCGCGATCACGCTGGGCGGCCGCGACGGCGACCCGGCCGCGCGCCTGACGCAAGGGCACGGGCAGGTCGAACGACAGGCCCACCTTGACCTCGGGCACCGCGCGCGTCTTGCCGTCGGCGCCCCACGCCGTCGCTGACGAGGGCGACGTCGCCGACGGGCCGAGGTCCTGCAGGACGCCCGCCTGCAGCGCGAGCCCCGGCAGCAGCAGGTTGTCGGCCAGGCGCGCATGGACACCGAGCGGCTCGACCACCAGGCGTTGCCGCCGCAGCTCGGGGCGCTGGTCGCGGGCCTCGTCGAGCACAGCGCGCCGATCCTCCTCGCGCGGCCTGGGGGCCACAAGGGCGCCCCGATCGCCGCCTCGGCGGCGACCGGGGCGCCGTCGCGGTCGCGCAGGAACAACGACAGGTCGAGGGCGATCTGGTCGAGCGCGCGCTCGGCGGGCACCAGCCGGGCCCGGCGCTGGGCGACGAAGCGGTCGTTGTCGCGCTGCTCGATGGCCGCCAGATCGCCGGCGGCGGCACGATCCGCGAGCTGCTGGTCACGGTCCAGCGCCAGCGCCACCACGCAGCGGGCCACGTCGACGCGCGCGCCGGCGGTCACCCACTGCCAGTAGGCGAGGGCGGCCACGCGCCGCAGCCCGAGGCGCGCCAGCCGCACGGCCTGGGCCTGCACCTGCTGCTCGAGCGCGAGCTTCTCGATGCCGGCGCGGCGACGGTTGATGAAGCGGTCGCGCAGCAGCGGACCATGGCGATGGGCGGGTGATGGGCCTCCACCGCGGCCCAGACCTCGTCGAGGATGAGCGGTCGCTCCGGCGGCGCGGGGAGCGCGACGCGGGCGAGGACGCTGACGACGACGACGGCGTTCGCTTCATCTTGTCCTGTGCCTTGAACGAGCCCGGGTCGCCGGCCTTGTCGCCGACCGGCGCCTGCTTCAACGACGGCGGGAAGGCGTTCAAGCGGCGCCAAAGCTCGGAACCTACGGCGACCCGCGCGAGCAGCGCCCAGCCGTTGGCCCGCACGCCCTGCCGCAGGGTCACGCCGTCGGGCCACGGCTCCAAGGCGGTGGGTACGACGACGACGCGGAAGCGGCCGGCGCCGTCGTCGTGGGCGTCGACGAAGGCGACCTCGCCGCCGAACGTGCCGCGCGCCGCCTTCGGCCAGCCGGTGAACTGCAGCGCCGGCCAGCCCTCGAACTGCAGCGGCGGCGCCGAGCTCGTCGACGCAACGCAGCACCCGTCGTGCTCTGCCAGCCCCCCCCGCCGACCGGGCCAGACGAGTCACCAGGGTCGCGAGCTCGAGCGCCATCGTCATTCGACAGCGCCCGCGGCGGGGACGGCGGCCCCGATCGTCGAGGCAGGCACGGGCGCAGGCGCGGTGGCCCGGAGCGACGTGAGCGCGTCATGCAACGCGGCGACCTGCGCCGTCTCGTCGGCGAGCAGCGCGTAGCCGCCATCGAGCCACGCCGGCAGGCTGGCCACCGTCAAGCGGTAGAACACGTGGCGCCCCTGGCGGCGCTCCTGCACGAGGCGCGCGGCGCGCAGGCGCGCCAAGGCCTGGGACACCGCCGTCTGCGGGGCACCGGTGGATTTGACCAGGCTGCCGACATCACGCTCGCCCTCGGCCAGGCCGGTGAGCAGGGCGAGGCGCAATGGGTGGGCGAGCAGGGAGAACAAGACCGCAAGCTCGCGCTGGGCCACTTTTCGCATCGGCACGATGACCTCCAGACGTTTTTACATGCAAAGATGCATACGATTTCACATCAGCGAAAAGATGACGATCGGTAGCCGGCGTTGCAACTTGGTCGGATCGGGCCGGAGCCCGCGGGCGACGCCGTCGACACTGCCCCGGGGCTCGTGGAACAAACGAGCCATGCCCGAGCTTCTCCTGCTGAACGCCGACACCCCCGTCCTGCGGACGCCGTTACACGGCCAGGCCGTCACGGTCGGCCGCAGCGTGGCCAACGACATCGCGATCCCCGACGACACGCTGCCACCGTTCCTGTGCTCGTTCGAGCCGGTGGGCCAGGGCCGCTACCGCGTCGTCGACCGCGGCGGCGGCGGCATCGTCATGAACGGGCGGCGGATCATCGACGAGCCGGTGGTCGACGGCGCCACCTTCCGCTTCGGCGCGCTCACCGCGCGCTTCGACCGCGGTCGCGACGAACCGGCGACCGCCGGCGCCGGCGGCGGCCAGCGCACGGGGATCCTGCGCACCCGCGCCGACGGGCAACTTACCCGCACCGACGTGCGGCTGCGCCTGCCCTCGAGCCTGGGCGGCGGCACGCGCGACCTGCCGCCGCACGGCCTGCGCATCGGCGCCCTGCCCGACAACGACCTCGTCCTCGACGACGGGTTCGTCAGCTCGTTCCATGCCCAGCTGTTCCTGCGCGGCGAGCGCCTGATCGTGCGCGACCTCGACAGCACCAACGGCACGTTCGTCAACGGCGTGCGCGTCGTCGAGGCCGAGGTGCCCGTCGGCGCCGAGCTGCGCTTCGGCAAGACGAAGATGACCGCCGAGGGCAAGGACACCGACGTCACGCTCGTCGGCGACAAGGCGCCCGGCAAGGGGCCGTGGCGCTGCGGCGACCTGACCACCGCCGACGCCGGGTTTGGCAAGACCTTCGCGCTCATCGAGAAGGTCGCGCCCCACGACGCCAGCGTGTGCATCTTCGGCGAGACGGGCACGGGCAAGGAGCTTGTCGCCCACGCGATGCACAAGCTGTCGGGGCGACGTGGCGGGCCGTTCGTACCGCTCAACTGCGCGGCGTTCCCCGAGGAGCTCATCGAGAGCGAGCTGTTTGGCCACGAGAAGGGCGCGTTCACCGGCGCCGACCGCCAGCGCAAGGGCGCCTTCGAGGAGGCCGACAAGGGCACGCTGTTCCTCGACGAGATCGGCGAGCTGCCGGTCGAGATGCAGGCCAAGCTGCTGCGCGTGCTCGAGACGCGCTCGGTGCGCCGCCTCGGCGGCCGCGGCGACATCGCCGTCGACGCGCGGATCGTGTGCGCGACCCACCGCGACCTCGCCGCCCACGTGCGCGAGGGGCGCTTCCGCGAGGACCTTCTGCATCGCATCTACGTGATCCCGGTGAAGCTGCCCGCCCTGCGCGAGCGCCCCGTCGACATCGTGCACCTGGCGAAGCACTTCGCGCGGTCGCTGGCGCCGCAGGCCGCGCCGACGTTCTCGTTGGCGGCGGAGCAGAAGCTGAAACAGCACCCGTTCCCCGGCAACGTGCGCGAGCTGAGAAACGTCGTGCAGCGGGCGATCATCATGGGCGACGGCAAGACCATCGACGCCGACGACGTCGCCTTCGTGCCGGTCACCCTCGCCGAGCAGAAGGACGGCGCCTCGCTCTACCGAAAGGGCATGACGATGGAGGAGGTCGAGAAGACCGCCATCGCCGCCGCCCTCGCGGCCCACGGCTCGATCGGCGAGGCCGCCCGCGCCCTCGGCGTCGCCAAGACCACGCTGTGGCGCAAGGCCACCGCCTTCGGCCTCGTCAGCCGCGACGGCCCCGAGGAATGACCGCCGGGCCGCGCGCGCTCAGGGCGGTCAGCCTCGTCGTCGTCAAGGGCCACGACGCCGGCGTCACCGCGCGCGTCGGTGCTGGCCACTGCGTGATGCTCGGGCGCTCGCCGCTGCACGGCGAGCAGGCGGGGCGCCGCACCGGCATGCTCCCCGCGCAGTCGCAGCAGCGGCTGCACATCGAGGACATCACCGCCGTCGAGCGCCACCTGCAGACACGCAACGGCGGGCACACCCACGCCACCGACGCCTCCGCCACATTCGAGCGCGATGTCGACCTCGTGCTCGCCGACGAGGCCGTCTCGGCGTGCCACGCGATGGTCTGCGTCGACCACGCCGGCGCCTCGCTGCACGATCTGGGCAGCACCAACGGCTCGTTCGTGAACGGCGCCGCGGCGCGCTCGGCCGACCTCGCCGACGGCGACCTCGTGCGCCTCGGCGAGACCCGCGTGTCGGTGCGCTTCGGCGGCACACCGTGACGGCGACGGCGGCGGTCAACGTCGCGGTGGTCGTGCCCTGCACCGAGGCCGAGGGCCCCGGCCGGCGCTTTGCGCTGTGGGTGCAGGGCTGCCCGCTGCGCTGCCCCGGCTGCTGCAACCCCGAGTTCCTGCCGTTCGTCGAGCGCGGGCGCCGCCCGGTGGCCGACGTCATCGCCGAGCTGCGCGCCGCCCACGCCGCCCACGAGCTCGAGGGCATCAGCCTGCTCGGCGGCGAGCCCACCGCGCAGGCGGCGGCGCTGGCCGACGTAGCCGCGGCAGCGCAGAGCCTCGGCCTGACGGTGATGGTCTACTCGGGCTTCACCCTCGGCGAGCTGAAGGACCGCGGCGACGACGGCGTCGCGCGGCTGCTGGCCCACACCGACCTGCTCGTCGACGGGCGCTACGACGAGGCACGGCGCACGACGACGAGGCGCTTCGTCGGCAGCGACAACCAGGTGCTGCATTTCCTGTCGTCCCGCTATCGCGACGACGATCCGCGCCTCGTCGCCGCCAACACCGTCGAGCTGCGGCTGAAGGTGGGCCCCGACGGCGGGCTGTTCATGCTCAACGGCTGGCCGGTCCACGGCGCGAGGACCCGGTGAGCGATCCCACGATGTCGACCGACGCCCCGACGGCTGACGCACCCGCCGAGCCGGTGGCCGACGCGTTGGTCCGCCCGCTGACCCTGCCGGTGGGCGACGCCGACGTGGTGATCGTCGCCGAGCTCTTGTGCGGGCGCGCCCGCGGCGAACGCTTCAAGGTCGCGCCGTCGTCGGCGACGCCGTCGCCCGACCTGCGCCTCGCGCTGGCACGCACGCTGGCGGTGGGCACGCTCGGCTGGCTCGTCGACGCTGGCCAGGCGCCCCGCACGGTGCTGCGCGCCGGTCGGCCCGTCGAAGGGCGAGCGTGGGACGCCGCGCTCCACGTGGACGACGCCGGCGCGCCGTTCTCGCTGCGCTTCTCACCGGCGCCGTTGGCGTTCTTGTTGAACCTGTGCGTGCACGTGCTGCCGCTGGTCGTCGCCGGCCACGGCAGCACCCAGCGGCACGCGCACGAGCTGGCGACGCGCGCGCTGCAGACCCGCGCTCGCCCGACGCCAGCGACGATGCGCGGCGATCACGCCTTCTACGCGCTGGCCCACGAGAACGCCGGGCGCCTCGGGCTCGAGCATGGCGTGGCGCGCGCCCTGCGTGCGGTGCTGCGACGGGCGTCGCCGCTGTCCGCGCTGTTTGCTCCCGACGATGTGACCGACGGCTGCGACGGCGGCGATGACGACGTCGCCACGCTGGTGGGCCCCGGCGCGGTGCGCGTGCTTGAGCTGCTCGAAGGCCCGCTCGGCCTCGCCTGGGCGCGCACGCCGCGCGCCCTGCTCGGCGCTGCCGACGTCGACGAGCTGGTCGCCCGCGCCGACGCGACCGTCCGACGCGCCGGCGCGCTGGTGCAGGCGCTCGACGTCGCCCGGCGGCTCGACCTGCTCGCCCCGGTCGTCGCGCTGGTGACGGCGCTGCCCGAGGCCTGGGCCGGCGACGTGCGCGCACGCCTGCTGCGCGTGCCGGGCGCGCAGACGATGGCCGACCGAGACCGCGGCGTCGACGCGCTGCGCCGGTTGGCCGACGTCGGCGGGCTGCTCGACGACGTGCGCGCGCGCCTCGGTGAGCTGCGCTATGGCGACGAGCGCTTTGCCGAGGCGCGGCTGACACTGGCGCTGCTGCGCGACCGCTTCGCGCCCCACCGCGACGCGCTCGCCAGCGCCGTGCGCAAGCTGACCGGCGTCGTGGGCTGACGCAGGGGCCACCGGGCGACGGTGCGGCGGACGGTGCGGCAAACGGTGCGGCAAACGGTGCCGCAGACCGTGTGACCGACGGGCGACGCGCCACCATGCGGCGGCCGACGAGCGCGAGCATCCAAGCAGCAGCTCCGAGGTGCCCATGCCCGCCGCCGTGTCCGCCGTGTCCGCCGTTGCCTTCGTCGCCCTCGCCGTAGCCTGCGCCCTCGGCGCCGCCGGCGACGCGTCCCTGGGCGAGAGCTTCGCCCGCGTCCTCGCCGACCCCTGGGGCCGGACGATGGTCGTCGACCTGAACGTCGGCTTCGTCGCCTTTCTTGTGGTCGTCTGGCTGTTCGAGCCGCGGCGCGCCGTCGCCGTCGTCCTCACGCTGCTGACGCCGGTGCTCGGCAACTTCGTGCCGCTCGGCTGGCTGATGGCGCGCGCCACCCTGCTGGTGCAGCGCGCGCGCCCCGGTGGCTGACCGATCCACGCGCTGCCGCCGGCGTCGTCGTGGCCGTGCCTGTCACCAGTCGACGACGGCGCCGAGCAGGGCCACGCCGGTGACGGCCCCGGCGCCGCGACCGCCGAGGTCGTAGCCGCCCGACAGCGTCAGCGTGGCCGCCGCGCGCGGCACCACGAACCAGCGCACGACGCCTCCAAGCGCGCAGCCGAGGCGGCCGTCGATGCCCCCGCCCGCGGACGTGTCGAAGGCAACGACGGGGACGAGCTCGGGCCCCGCGGCGATGGTGAACGCGTCGCCCAGGTCGTAGCCGACCTGGGCCAGCAACCCGGCGCGCGCACCGATGGCGACGTCGTCGACCGTGGCGACGAACGGTCCGAGCTGCACCGCCTCGCGCAGGAACAGCCGCTCGCCGAAGCGCTGCTCGAGCACCGCGCCGCCGAGCAGGGCGACGACGCGGCCATGGAGGTCGAGGCGGGCCTGGGCGACGGGCTTTACGTGCTCGAGGGCGCCCATGGCGAGGCTGTCGAAGGTGGCGTCGACGACCACCACCGGCGGCCCAAAGGACTCGACGCCGAGGCGGACTCCCAGGCTGCCGTCGGGCTGGGGCATCGTCTGGGCGCGCACGGCGCACGCGCCGAGCAGGACCGCGACGACGACGAGGCGGGGGGACCTCATGGCTGCATTACACCTTCGACCCAGACCTGCGGGTCATCGAGCAGCGTCGCGCCGACGGCATCGCCGTTCAGATCGAGCAGCATCGCGTCGACAAGAAAGAGCGCGCGCGACCGCGCGAGGGCGGTAGCGATCGGGCTGGTCGTGCCTTCGCGCTCCAGGTTTTCTTCGGTGGGGTCATCGGTGAGCTGGAAGTGCGTCAGGCCCTCGACGACGGCGACCGTCGTCATCGCGCGGAACTCGCGCGCGCCCTCTTTGACCTCGTCGACCGAGATCAGGCCGTCGTTCTGCCCGGCCACGGACAGGACGCGCCCGCTGGCCCGTGTGACGTCGACGCCGGGGTTCGGCACCGACGACAGCAGCACGAGGTGCGTGACGCCAGCCTCGTCACCGGCGAAGGCGTTGCTGGCGACGACGCCGCCTAGGCTGTGGCCGATGGCCAGCGCCGGGCCGTCTTCAACGCGTCCCTGCAGGTAGGGGTCGTTGCCGCGCGCCGCGCGCCGCAGCGCCCCGAGCGTATCGAGCCCGTCGCCCTGCGAGAAAAACGCCAGATCGAGCGCGTGATGCGGCGCCACGACGATGACGCCGCGGCTGGCGAGGTGGGCGGCCAGCCAGTGGTAACGCTCGACGGTGACGGCGCCGCCCTGCACGAGCAGCGCCGGCGGAAATGGCCCCCGGGCGACCGTGACATCGTCTTCGGTGGGGGCAACGATGTCGACGGCGACGGCGCGATCGCCGCGGACACGCAGCGCGCGCGGCACGAGCAGCGCGCCCCACGAGCCGTCGTCGCCGGGCGCGCCGATGCGCGCGTCATCGTGGGGCAGGAGCAGCGTCGGCGGCGGCGCGCAACCGAAGCCGGCGAAGACCAGGGCAGCGAGCGCCGCAAGCCGCCAGCGCGAGGAGGCAGAGGACATGTTCACCCGGGTGGGATGCCGAGGCGCGCGCGGGCTGGCAACGCTTCGCTGTCGGATGGACGGCCGTCAGGGTCCGAGCTCCTTTGCGGGGGAGCACCTCGGGCCCCTCAGGGGCCCTCGACCGGCGATGCCCATCGTTGCTCCCAGGCGAGCACCCGCAGCGGCGGCTGCTCGCCGTCGGGAGCTGCGCACAGGGCAAGGTGCGTGGCGCGCGCGTCGCGCACCAGGTGGCGAAACGAAGGACTCGTGGCGAGCTCCCACTGCACGTCCGCGAGGGTGCGGTGTGTCCCCCAGCGCGCCTCGCGGACCGACGACGGGAGGGGCGCGGCGTACGGAGTCTGCTCAAGCGCGCCGTCCTTTTTCATCGCCTCGTCGCGGGCGCACGCCGCGCCGTCGAGCGTCGCGCCCCGCGTCCACGGCGCGAGGTCGGCGCCCTTGCGCACGTCGTCGAGCAGCGCCGCGACCGCCGCCTGGGTGAGGGGGCTCACCGGCGACGCGCCGATCCGCTCGAGCTCCTCGTGCTCGGTGCACAGCGCCGGCTCATCGACGCCGACGGACAGGTGGACCAGGCCTTGCGCGCGATGCTCCGGCTCTTCGCCGAGGAGCCGCCGCGCAGCTCGAGGAACGCGCGCCCGGCGAGGGGCCACGACACCGCCGCCTCGAAGCTGCCGTCGTCCGCCGGCTTCAACGCCGTCATTGTCGTCGTCCCGTCGGGCTGAAGGACGTAGAGCCGCGGTCGCGTGAGGGGATCGAGGGCGCGTCCGCGCAGCCGCAGGGTCAAGCTGGCGGCGACGTCCTCGGGAAAGGGCGACAGCTCCACGACGTCGCTCACCACGACGAGGGCGAGGCCGGCGCGCTTGCCGAGCGAGACGCGCGCGAGTCCGAAGCGCGCCCGCAACACCGGGTGGAGCGCGCTCGCCCACTTTCGCAGCGCCGCGCGGTTCGTGCAGTCGCGGTCGCGACCGCTCGCCCAGGCGCCTCGGCATCACGCAGGTCTTTGTCTCCACCCGATGGGTCACCGCAGCTACGCCTCGACCTCACGGCTGACGCTCTGGCCGTCGCTCGAGCCGGCGACGGCGATGATGCGCGCGAGCTGGTCGAGCTTCGGATCGTGCCGCAGGCGCGCGGCGTTGGCGGCGGGCAGCCGCTGCCGGAACTCGATCCGCTCCGGGGTGACGTCGACGCTCGCCGGAGCGGCAGCGAGGGATCGCCCCCTTGCGCGACCGTCGGCAGGGTGGCGCGCTGGCTGTCGGAGGGCTGGTGCACGCGACCGTCCGCGCCGCGCTGCACCGAATTGCATCCCACGCCGACCCTCGTGAGCACGAACGCGCACACGACGCACACGACGCACACGACGCACACGACGCGCTCGAGGCTTCCGACGTCTTCCGACGGCTCGTCCCCCGGCGACGCCCTGCCTCACGTTGCTTACGCGGTCTCCGCGTCAGGCGCGTGTCTTTTACACGAGCGCGGCGGTCTGTCGAAGCGCATCGTCATCCCGGCTGCCACAGCGCCTCGTCGTGGCCGTCGTCGAAGAAGATCGACCGCACGCGTCGTGGCCCGGGCGCGGGCGCGGGCGTGAGCGACAGCGCGCCGGCGTCGACGGGCGTGGGTGGCGTGGGCCCTGACGACGGCGCAGGCAGCAGGCCGCCCTGCTCGAGCAGCACCTCGGCGCGACCGGCGGCGAGGTCGTCACGGCCGACGAGCACCACCGCCTCGGCGCGGGCGCCATCGTCGCCGAGCAGCTCGACGCCGGCCACCAGCCAGTCGCCGCCGGCGGTGCGGACCGTCGTCGCCGCCGCGACGCTGCGGGCACGGGCGGCGTCGCCACGCCGCAGAGCGTCGGCCCGCAGCACGCCCGTCTTCGCGTCGGCGGGACGCGAGAGCGGCCCGACGACGACCGCGCCGTCCCGGTTGACGAAGGCGAAGACGCCGTCGCCGGCGATGGCGAGCTGGCGCACGCGCGGCGCCTTCGGCGACCACGGCGCCTCAGGCTTGCCGACCAGCTCGGGAGCGACGGCGAAGACTCCGCCCCCGGCGCGGGCCGAAAACAGCCAGCCGCGCGCGCCCTCTTCGACGGCGTTGGCGTCGAAGACCACGCGCCCGTCAGCGAGCAGCACCGCGTCGCCGAAGGCCTGCAGCGTGGTGCCGTCGAGCCCCGACGGCTCGGCGCCGGTGCGCGCGACCTCGACGAGGGCGCGGGGGTTGTCGAGCTGCCCGGCCAGCAGACGGCGCGGGTTCATCGTCCACTGCGCGCCCGCGAGCTTCGTGCCGGCGTCGACGCCGCCCTCGAGCACCTCCTCCTCGACGACGACGGCGCCGCTGCCGTCGCCACGCTTGATCGAGAAGCCGTGGCTGACGTTGGCCGCCTCGCCCTTCTTCTCGGGGGGGTCGACGACGTCACCGGCCTTGCGCACGACGAAGGCCGCGCCGCCGCCGGCGGGCCGGGCGACCAGCGCCGCGGTGGTCTTGCTCGTGCGCGCGTCGAACAGATCGGCGACGACCAGCAACGCGCCGCCGGGGCCGGTGGCGACGTCGCGCAGGCCCTGCAGCTCGAGGTCTCCGACGCGTGCGCCGCGCGACAGCGCCTTGTCGTGGGTCGCCGGCCCCAACGGCGAGGCCGTGACGAGCTGGCCGCCGCCGAGCACGACGGCGACGAAGCCGTCGCTGCTGGCCTCGATGCGCGTGACCGGTCCGAGCGCCGACAGCGCGGACAGCTCGACGAGCCGCGGGGTGGCCTGACCGCCAAAGCGCACCGACCAGACGACGACGCAGACGTCGCCGTCGGTGGTGACGGCGCCGGCGGCGACGGTGGCGGTGGGGCGGCCGCCGGCGCGCGGCTGCAGGCCGGCGGGCAACGACAGCGTCGCCGCCGGTCCCGCGTCGACGACAGGCGTGCCGCCGTCGGGCGCGGGCGTGCCGCCGTCGGGGCCGGGCGCGGGCGTCTTCGGGGGCGCTCTGGCGTCGTCGGGGAGCAGCCCGCCCTGCCGGGCGTTGTCGGCGAGCGAGGGGCCGATCCCCGGCAGCGCGCCGAGCAGCGGCAGGGCCGCCGCCGACAGCTCTTGCGTCGGGCTGGCCTGCCCCTGCCCGAGGTTGACGAAGCCGGCGAGGAACACCGTGGTCTGCACGAGCACGACGAGGAACAAGGCGATCAGGCGACGCAGCAGCACGCCTTCGGGGCGCTTGCGGCGGAGCGCAACGGCGGCGCGGGCGGCGAGGAACGACGGCAGCACCCAGGCGAGCGCGAGCCCGACGATGAGAGCGCCGACTGCGCCGAGCAAGGCCCCGGCCCAGGCGGCGAACGCCACGCCGGCGAGCAGCCCGAAGAGCACCCCGAAGGCGACGGTGGCGATGAGCAGTCGCAGGCGGCGGTCGCGCGCGCGCGTGGGCGGCGATGGTGCGGCAGTCGGATCGGCGTTCATCGGTCTCCTCGCTGGTCGCGGCGCCCGGCGGCGAAAGCGCTGGTCGTGGGGCAGGATAACCGCAGCGGCTGGCGCGCTACCGCTCGACGCTGCGACAAGGGTTCGGCGGGGATCTTCGTCGACGACGGGGCCTTGACCGGGGGGGGAGCGGTACCTACGGTCCGCGCGGTCAAAGACCGCAGCGGCCGGCGGCTTCCTGCCGCCGGCTTCGTTGCCGGGTCCGTCGTTGCACCCTGACCGCGAGCGTCTGCATGGGCTTCTTCGCCAAGATCTTCGGCACCAAGAACGAGCGCGAGCTGAAGCCGCTCATCGCCCGGACCGCCGCAATCGGCTCGTACGAAGACCGCGTGAAAGGGCTCGCCGACGACCAGATGGCGCGGCGCATCCTCGAGCTGAAGGCCGAGATCACCAAACAGGTGGTCGAGCAGAAGAAGCCGAGGCTGGCGAAGAACGAGGACCTCTCGCGCGACGAGGTGAACGCGATCCTCGACCCGCACCTGAACGAGGTCTTCGCTCTCGTGCGCGAGGCCGGCAAGCGCGTGATGGGCATGCGCCACTACGACGTGCAGCTGATCGGCGGCATGGTGCTGCACTCGGGCCGCGTCGCCGAGATGAAGACCGGCGAAGGCAAGACCCTCGTCGCCACCGCCCCCGCCGTGCTGAACGCGCTCACCGGCGAGAGCGTCCACGTCGTCACCGTCAACGACTACCTCGCCACCCGCGACGCCGAGTGGATGGGCCGCATCTACCGCTTCCTCGGGCTGTCGTGCGGCGTCGTCGTGCCGCACCAGGGCGACCGCCAGAAGCGCGAGGCGTACCAGTCGGACATCACCTACGGCCAGAACAACGAGTTCGGCTTCGACTACCTGCGCGACAACATGAAGTTCTCGTTCAAGGACTACATGCAGCGCGGCCATGGTCTGGCCATCGTCGACGAGGTCGACTCGATCCTGATCGACGAGGCGCGCACGCCGCTCATCATCTCGGGCCCGTCTGACGAGAGCATCGACGGATACAAGACCGCCAACACCATCGTGCCGCAGCTGCGCAAGGACGAGCACTACACCATCGACGAGAAGGGCCGGCAGGTCATCTTCACCGAGGCCGGTGTGCACCGCGCCGAGAAGCTCGTCGGCGTCGACAACCTGTACGACCCCGTCAACATCGAGACGCTGCACCGCCTGACGCAGTCGCTGCGGGCGCACACGCTGTACAAGCGTGACGTCGACTACGTCATCGAGAAGGGCGAGGTCGTCATCGTCGACGAGCACACCGGCCGCCTGATGTACGGCCGCCGCTGGTCCGACGGCCTGCACGGCGCCGTCGAGGCCAAGGAGAACGTCCGCATCCAGCCCGAGACGCGCACGCTGGCGACGATCTCGTTCCAGAACTACTTCCGCATGTACAGAAAGCTCGGCGGCATGACCGGCACCGCCGACACCGAGGCCGAAGAGTTCGCCAAGATCTACAACCTCGACGTCATCCTGATCCCCACCAACAAGAAGATCCTGCGCGTCGACGAGCAGGACCTCATCTACAAGACCGAGCGCGAAAAATTCGACGCCATCGTCGCCGACATCGACGAGGCCCACGGCAAGGGGCAGCCGGTGCTCGTCGGCACCGTCTCCGTCGAGAAGTCCGAGGTGCTCGCCAACCTCTTGAAGAAGCGCGGCATCGACCACCGCGTGCTGAACGCCAAGAAGCACAAGGACGAGGCCGGCATCGTCGCCCAGGCGGGCAAGAAGGGCGCCGTCACCATCGCCACCAACATGGCCGGCCGCGGCACCGACATCCTGCTCGGCGGCAACCCCGAGTACATGGCCCGCCAGCAGGTCGCCGAGCACATGGGCGGCACCGCCGAGCAGGTCGCCGAGTACGCGTTCCTCACCGGCCGCGCCGACCTGATCAACATCGAGAAGCTCGCCGAGCGCGACAGCCGCGACGCGCGCTTCCTGTCGGTCTGGGAGGAGCGCGCGCGCGAGTGGCAGGAGGCCGTCGACGTCGCCGCCGGCCTCGGCGAGGACATCACCGGCAACCGCCCCGCCGACCTGCCGTCGTCGATCGACCAGGCGCGCCTGAAGGTCAAGGACGAGCGCCTCGCGTTCTACAAGAAGTGCGTCGAGGAGTACGAGAGCGCGCTGGCGAAGTTCGAGGCCGAGTGTGCCCGCGCCAAGGACGAGGTGAAGACCGCCGGTGGCCTGCGCATCATCGGCACCGAGCGCCACGAGAGCCGCCGCATCGACAACCAGCTGCGCGGCCGCGCCGGCCGCCAGGGCGACCCGGGCAGCTCGCGCTTCTACCTGTCGCTGCAAGACGACCTGATGCGCATCTTCGGCGGCGACAAGATGATCCGCCTGATGGAGATGCTCGGCATGAAGGAGGGCGAGCCCATCGAGCACAACATGGTGACGTCGTCCATCGCCGACGCCCAGAAGCGCGTCGAGGGCATGCACTTCGACAGCCGCAAGAACCTGATCGAGTACGACGACGTCATGAACCAGCAGCGCAAGTCCGTGTACGGGCTGCGCAAGAAGATCCTGCAGGGCTCGGGCCTCAAGGACCTCGTCTACGACCTCGTCGAAGAGGCCATCGTCAGCTCGGTGCAGCGCGCGGCCCCCGAGAAGGCGCCGCCGTCGGAGTGGAAGACCGCCGACATCGTGCGCGACATGGACGAGGCGCTCGGCGTCGCTGTCGACCTCACCGGCCTGCGCGACCGCGACGACCTCATGGACAAGTGCTTCGCCGAGGCGCAGCGCTTCTATGACGAAAAAGAGAAGGCGCTCGGCCCCGACATCCTTCGTCAGATCGAGAGCTTCCTGTACCTGCAGGTCATCGACGAGGCCTGGAAGCAGCACCTGTCGACGATGGACCACCTGCGCGAGGGCATCCACCTGCGCAGCTACGGCCAGAAGGACCCCAAGCAGGAGTACAAGAAAGAGGGCTTCAACCTGTTCGTCGGCATGAAGGCCCGCGTGCGCGACGAGACCCTCGACAAGGTCTTCAAGGCGCAGGTCGTGCGCCGCGAAGAGGGCGAGGCCGAGATCGCGCGCCTGCAGGCCGAGCGCGACGCGCGCCGGGCGGCCTCGCGCAAGGCCAACCAGCGGGCCAACACCCGCTCGGCCATCGCGCCAACGCCGGGCCCTGAGGTCTCGGCCCGCGCCACCGGCGGCAGCGCAGCGGCCGCGCCCGCGCCGACGCCGGCGACGACGCTGTCGGCGTCGACGTCGACGGCGGGCAGCTACTCGATCGCGGCCAGATCAAGCGTCGCCGGCGGCTACGGCGGCGCGTTCACCTCAACGGCGTCGACGGCGTCTTCGCCGTCGACGACGGCCTCGTCGCCAGTGGCGAAGGCGCCGGCAACGACACCGCCGTCGCCGGCGGGCAGCGGCTCGATCAAGCCGATGTCCGCGCCCCGCCCATCGCTTCGGGCCGAGCTGTCCAGCGCCGCCGACGGCGACGACGGCAGCGGCATGAACCGCGCTGATCGGCGCCGGCTCGAGGCGCAGAAGCGCAAGACCGAGAAGCGGCGCTGACCGGCACGCGACGGTCGGCCGCGCGCGGCTTGACGGCCGTCGCCGTCCGCCCAGCCTGGGTCCTTCCCGACTGAACGAGGCGTGCAGGCGAGCGCCAGCACGCGGCGTACTCAGGGGCGCCGAACGACGCCGCCTCGAAGCCGCGGCTCGCAAACCTCGTCGCCCGCTCGATGGGCGCATCGGCGTTGGCGATGGTCGGATACCTCTGTCCGAGGTCAGCGACCTGCGTCGACGACAGCGGGCCCGTGCCGGCGTCCTTCTCGAAGGCCTTGCGCGTCGCCGCCGACACACCGCGGGCGAGCCCGTGGCCGACCAAGAAGTCCAGCGCCGGCCCGTAGACACTGCCCTGCACCTCGGGGGCGAGCGGCCTGCAGGAGGCCGTCGATGAGCGAGTGCTCGGGCGAAAACAGCTCGCGCGGCGCCGGCTGCGCCCGGCGAGCAACGCCATCGTCCGGTAGCCGAGGTCGGCGCGGCTCATGAGCTGGCCGCCGATCCACAGGCCGCGCTCGCCCTTTGGTCTGTCGACCTCGACGAGGCTCGACAGGCGCGCGTCCAGCGCCGCCCACGACCACGCGTCGCAGACGCCCTCCCAGTGGTGCCCGCGGATGGCGTTGTCGCCGGCGGGAGCGACGTGGTGCACAACGTCGTGAGCGGGCCGCGGCATCGGCGCGGCGGCGACGTCGACCAGGGCGCGGGCCCGGGCCTCCACCGCCGGTGACGCGAAGCGGCCGGCGGCCGCGGCAACGAACGCCCGCGGCGCCGGAGGCGCCGCGGGCGCGCTGCGGTCGGCGCCGCGCGCCAGGCGAGCCGGCCCGTCGACCGCCGCCGCGGAGACACCGCCGTCGGCCAGGGTCTCGCGGGGCTTGCAGGTCAGCAGCACACCGAGGGGGCGCACGGCGGTCATCGGTTCACCTCACGGATACGACGTGTGTTTCGCGGCCGAGCGCTGCGGCGTTGTCGGCTGATGTCACACGCAGCGGGGCCCGGGCGCACGACCGACCCGCCACCCGGCATCCTCCGGCGGTCCGAACCACCGGCGCGCACCACGGCGGTGCAGCTCCAGAGAAAACGCTCGTCGTCGACAGCGAGATCGATTCTTTTCACGTTGACTGCCCCTTGGCCGTCGGTACAGTGCAGGCGGTTTGGAAATGGCGGCTCCGGCCGTGTCCCCCCGAAGACCCATCAGGCCTCCGGACACCGGGGGCGCGTATCGACCGCCGCGGAACTGGAAGCGACGGCCGTCGAGGCTGTTCGTCGAGCGGAGGACGTGATGCGGCTGTACCGGAAGATCATCCCGAAGATCGCACGCGAGATCGTGCGGACCCTGCACAGCAAGAGCGAGGTCGAGGTCGAAGACGGCCGCATGGACGAGGCCGAGCTCGATCTGGCCGCCGTGATGGTCGAGTACATGAACGAAGAAGAGAAGCTGGTGAACGAGACCAAGGAGACGATGGCTCGTCGTGGCTTCTCGCAGGACCGCTTCGCGCAGGTGAAGAAGTCGCTGGCCGAGGCCCGCGGCTTCAAGCAGGGCGACGACGGCGTCGACTACGTCCTCAGCCAGATGCTTGAGGCGCTGTTCAACAGCAAGAACATCGCCGAGGTCTACGCCGACGACAAGACGCTCCGCCTGTTCTTCAAGCAGGTGTTCGAGAAGTACACCGGCGTCGACGAGGAGCTCGACCGCGAGGCCCGCTCGCGCCTAAAGAACCTGCGCGAGGGCACGTCCGAGTGGGAGATCGAGTACCCGCGCGTCGTCGCCGCGCTGAAGCGCCAGAAGGGTCTGGTCTGAGCCGACGACGCGGCTCATCGCTCCTGCGGTGCGCGGGGCCGACGGCGACGTCGGCCTCGTCGTCGAGGCGGGAGGCCGTCGCCGGGTCGTCGTCGGATCCGGGTCTGAGGAGCGACCGGCCCCGACGAGGTTCGTGAGGAAGTCCGTTGACACCCGGCGTCGCAGCCGGTTTGCTCCGCAGCGAGAGCCCAGCGCGAAATCAGATCGCCCGTCCGGGAGGACGCGCGGACAAGAGGTGAGTCATGGCGGGTCGTTACGCAGTCATCGTCGCCGGCGCGAGCCAGCATCAGGTCATGGAGGGCGAGAAGCTCAAGATCGACCTGATCGCCGGCAAGAAGAAGGGTGACAAGCTCACCTTCGACAAGGTCCTGCTGCTCGGCGGCGAGGGGGGCACCAAGGTCGGTCAGCCCCATGTGTCCGGCGCCAAGGTCGAGGCCACGGTCTTCGACAACGGCAAGGGCGACGATGAGGGCACGGGCTTCAAGGGCCAGAAGCTGTGGGCGCTGAAGCGCCGCCCCGGCGACTACGTGAAGCACAAGGGCCACCGCCAGCGCTACACGATCGTGTCCATCGACAAGATCTCGGGCTGATCACTCCATACACTCTTTCTCCTCGTCGAGACGACGAGTACAGGTGCAGACATGGCGCACAAAAAGGGCCAAGGCTCCACGCGCAACGGCCGCGACTCCAACCCGAAGTACCTCGGCGTCAAGGCTGGCGATGGCCAGCTGGTGTCGGCGGGCAGCATCATCGTCCGCCAGCGCGGCACGAAGGTCGCAGCGGGCAAGAACGTCGGCGTGGGTCGCGACCATACGCTGTTCGCCCTGATCGAGGGCCATGTGAAGTTCGGCCGCGACGGCAAGACGAAGAAGCGGGTCTCCATCGTCGAGCCGGCGGCGGCCGCCGCCGAGTGATCTCGCTCGTCGCCGCGCCTTCGCGCTGGTGACGCGGGATGGCATCCAGCAGCGAGCACAGGGCGACCCGCGGGTTCCCTGTGCTCGTTGTGCTTTCCTGTCGTCGGTGGTCGGTCCCGCTGCCGTCGGCGACATCGCATCCTCCCCGCCCGTCGACGACGATGGGCCTGCAGTGCGCGGGGTGACCGCGCAGGACGTGTCCGATGTCGTCGTTCGTCGATGAAGTGACCCTGTACGCGAAGGCCGGCGACGGCGGCAACGGCGCGGTGGCATGGCGGCGGGAGGCTCACGTCGCCAAGGGCGGCCCGGCCGGCGGCGACGGCGGCGACGGCGGCGATGTCGTGTTCGTTGGCGATGACGGCGTCCACAGCCTGCTGGACTTCAAGTACGCGCCGCGGCTCGTCGCCCGCGACGGCCAGCCGGGGCGCGGCAAGAACCAGGCGGGCCACTTCGGTGAGGACGCCGTGGCCAAGGTGCCGCTCGGCACCCAGATCTTCGACGCCGACACCGGCGAGCTGCTCTGCGACATCGTCGAGCACGGCCAACGCTTCGTCGTCTGCGAGGGCGGCTCGGGGGGCTTTGGCAACAGCCGGTTCGCGACGCCGTCGCGGCAGGCGCCGGAGTTCGCGAAGCCGGGCCTCGCCGGCGGCGAGCGCAACCTGCGGCTGAGCCTGAAGCTGATGGCCGATGTCGGGCTGCTCGGCTTTCCGAACGCGGGCAAGAGCACGTTCGTCGCGCGGGTCAGCGCGGCGCGGCCGAAGATCGCCAACTACCCGTTCACGACGCTGGTGCCGCAGCTGGGCGTCGTCCGCGTGCCCGGGACGAGCAAGGCCGAGGGGCGGAGCTTCGTGATCGCCGACATCCCCGGCCTCATCGAGGGCGCCGCCCTGGGCGCCGGCCTCGGCGTGCGCTTCCTGAAGCACCTCGAGCGCGTGCGCGTGTTGCTGCACCTCGTCGAGGTGCCCCTCGAGGTCGCCGAGGCGGCCCTTGACGGCAGCAAGGTCGACACCGGCTGGCCCCACGACGCCACCCGCGGCCCCCTCGATCTCGTCGAGCGCTACGAGGCGCTGCGTCGCGAGCTGGCGCAGTTCTCCGACGAGCTCGCTGCCCGGCCCGAGCTCGTGGCGCTCAACAAGACCGACCTGCTCGTCGCCGACCCGTCGTCGCTGGCGGCCGTCAAGAAGCTGAAGAAGCACCTCGACAGGAAGGGCGTGCCGCTCTTGTTCCTGTCCGGGGCCGCCGGCGCCGGCGTCGACGCGCTCCTCTTGCAGCTGTGGGCGCGCGTGCAGGCCGAGAAGACGCCGTCGACGACGAGCAACGACTTCGACCCTGCCCGCGCCCTGCGCTGAAGCCGGGCGTCAGGCTGGCGACAGCGCGTTGATCGCGTGACAGAGCGCGACGTCGCGCGGCCCGACGCCGCCCTCGTCGTGGGTCCACACGAAGAGCGTGACCCGTCCCCACGTCAGCTCAACCAGCGGGTGGTGATCCTGCGCGTCGGCGACGGCGCCCGCGGCGTTGACAAACGCCAGCGCCGTCTTCCAGTCGGGGAACGTGAACGTGCGCGACAGCACCGCCGTGCCCTCGCGCGACACGCGAGCCCAGTGATCGACGTGGAGCTGGCTCACACTCACGGGGCGCTCGCGGTCGTCACCGTCGTCGTCGTGATCGTCATCGTCATCGTCATCAGGCCGACTGCTTCTGGGCGAACGTCAAGGTAGGGCGGGCCGCCTTCAGGATCACCTCTTCGGTGACGACGCACTCGACGATCCCCGGCAGGTAGGGGACCTCGTACATGATGTCGAGCATCGCCGCCTCGAGAATCGCGCGCAGGCCGCGCGCGCCGGCCTTGCGCTTGATGGCCTCTTTGGCCGCCACCCGCAGAGCGCCGTCGGTGAAGCTGAGCTTCACGCCCTCGATGGAGAAGAGCTTCTGGTACTGCTTGACCAGCGCGTTCTTCGGCTGCGTCAGGATGTGGACCAGATCGTCCTCGGTCATGTCGTTCAACGTCGCCACGACGGGCAGACGACCGACGAACTCGGGGATGAGCCCGAACTTGATGAGGTCCTCGGTGTTGACGTCGCGCAGCACCTCGCCGAGCCGCCGCTCGCGCCGAGGCGCGCCGCCGTCAGTGTTGCTCGCGCCGAAGCCGATGGCCCGCGTGCCGGTGCGACGCTCGATGAGCTGCTCGATGCCGACGAACGCGCCGCCGACGATGAACAGGATGTTCGAGGTGTCGATCTGCACCGTCGACTCCTGGTGCGGGTACTTCTTCTGCCCGCGCGGCGTCACGTTGCACTTCGTGCCCTCGACCAGCTTCAGCAGCCCCTGCTGCACGCCCTCGCCCGACACGTCGCGGGTCACCGAAGGGCCCTCGCTGCGTCGCGCGATCTTGTCGACCTCGTCGAGGTAGACGATGCCCTTCTCACAGCGCTCGATGTCGTTGTCGGCGGCAGCCAACAGGTTCTGGATGATGCTCTCGACGTCCTCGCCGACGTAGCCGGCTTCGGTCAGCGTCGTGGCGTCGGCCACCGTGAACGGCACCTTGAGGAACCGCGCCAGCGACTGCGCCAGCAGCGTCTTGCCCGTGCCCGTCGGCCCGATGAGCAGCACGTTGGACTTCGACAGCTCGATGGTGTCGACGCCGGGCTTCTGGCCCTTCTGCGACGTGCGGGTATTGATGCGCTTGTAGTGGTTGTAGACGGCGACCGAGAGCACCTTCTTGGCGTGCTCCTGTCCGACGACGTAGCGGTCGAGGAAGTCGCGAATCTCATGCGGCGTCGGCAGCGCCAGCTGTTCGGCCGTCGTCCGCTCGGTGGCGTCCTCGGCGATGATGTCGTTGCAGAGGTGGATGCACTCGTCACAGATGTAGACCGTCGGGCCCGCGATGAGCTTTTTCACCTCCCGCTGGCTCTTGCCGCAAAAGGAGCACTGAAGGTTCGAGCCGGTTTCTCGACGCGTGGGCATGGTCTGGTCGTTTTCGCCTCTCCGCCCGTCGAACGCAACTCGATGGCCGCGACGACGACGACCGCGGAGATCCGCCGGCGCGGCGCGCCATGCGAAGCGCCCCGGCACGCGTCGACGAGGGCTACCGCTTCGCCGCCTCGGTCAGCGCGATCATGCGCTCGAGCGCGGCGCGGGCCTCGGCAGCAAGGACGGCGCGGCTCGCCGCGTCGAGGCGCTCGCGGTGGCCGGTGTCCTCGTCGACGACGTCGCCCGCCTCGACGCGGTTGAGCGCCGGCGCCCTGCCCTGCCGCAGCAGGTCGAGCATCGCCACAAGGTGGGGCGGGTCGTTGCGGCTCATCGTCGCGCAGCCGCAGCCGAGGCCGGCGCCGGGGACGTCGGCGACGTTGACGACGATGACACCCTTGTCCTTCGCGTAGGCGATGGCGTTCTTCACGAAGTGGCCCTCGGTGCCGATGGCCAGCTTGTCACCGGGCTTCGCCTGCTGCAGGGCGTCCCACAGGTACTTCGTGCTGCCGGCGCCATCGGCGGCGTCGACGACATCGACGGTGCACTCGGGGTGCACGAGCACACGGAAGCCCTGCCGCCGCCAGTGCTCGACCTGCGTCGTCGTGAACACCATGTGAACGCCGCAGTAGCTGCCCCACAGGAGCAAGCGGCTGCGGTCGAGCCGGTCGCGCTCAGCGCCCGACAGGGCCGACAGGGGGCGGCGCGCGCCCTCCCAGCCGCCCGGAAACAGGAAGGTCTCGTCGTCGCCGATGCCGACCTTGCGGCCGGAGTTGCGGCCGAGGTGCTGGTCGGGGACGAAGAAGATCTTCTTGTTCTGCGCCACTGCCCACTGCATGATCGTATAGGCATTCGACGACGTACAGATGGCGCCGCCGGTGCGACCGGCCAGCGCCTTCAGGCGACCTGACGTATTCATGTAGCAGATGACCATCAGGTCATCGCCGTATCGTTCGTGCAGCTCATCGAAGAGCGGCAGGACCATGTCCTCCTTGGCCAGCGCCTCCATCGTGCAGCCGGACTTGGGGTTCGTGATCCAGACCTGTTGGTGGGGGTGCTTCAGGATCGCGATGGTCTCGGCCATGAAGTGAACGGCGCTCTCGACGAAGACCTCGACCTCGGGGCGGCGCTCGGCCTGCAGGGCGAGCTCGTAGCTGTCGGCGATGCGCCCGCCGTAGCGCTCAACCAGCTTCACGATCTCGCCACCCATGTAATAATGGGCCAGCAGCATCAGCTTGGGACCAAAGTAATCCAGAGCCGGAACGATGTAGCGGTCCATCCACGGCAGGACGGTCTCGGGCGTGCGATCGGGCAACGACAGGTATTCCTGCACGTAGGGCTTGAACTCTTCCTGATACCAATCCAGCGGAAGATCGGTCTGGCAGATGTTCATCCCGGGGGTCAGCGTGATACCCGAGCTGTGCATCGAGCGATCGACCTCGAGGACGCGGGACTTCTTGATCTGCACGAGCGACGACGACGTCACGGGCGCCTCCTGTCGGGATCCGCCGGCCCCGGACGGGCCCGCCGCGCCCCGGCTCCACGCCGGCTCGACGCCGGGCGGTTCGGGGAATGCCTTGTTTTCTTGCATAGGATTCAGGGCCCGCCACCACCCGCCTCCCTTTTACGGGTGGGGTCTTCGTTGGCTCGCGCGGCGAACGGGTCATCGAGCGCGTTCGAGCGCGACGGGTCGCAGCAATGGTCGACAGATCGGCCGCGATCGCGCCGGATCGCGGGCGGTCCCGCGCGGCCTCGCGTGCGGTCTGCGGTGCCATCCGCCTGTTGACCGAGGGGATTTGGCACCACCTGTGCTGCGGTGGGCGTGACTTTTCGCGCGGGCGTGCATCCCACGCACGCTGCGTCGTCCCTGTGCCTTGTCGTCGCCCCCGGAGTCCCATGCGCCGCTCCCGTCTGCCGTTCGCCGCCTGCACGCTCCCGCTGGTCGCCTCGCTCGTCGCGCCTGCCGCCCTCGCTGCGCGTCCCCAGCGGACGCCACCCGCCAAAGGTCACGAGAACGTGGTCCCTGTCGACGATGCGCTGATGCAGAGCGACCCGGCGAACGCCCGCGTGCTGCACAGCAAGCGCCCCGGCGTCATCGACCGCGCGTGGATCGAGCGCACAGCGATGCCGCGGATCCCGGCGACGGTCTTCGACGATGTCGAGGCCCACGCGCCGCCGCCCGCCGGCGACCGCGTGCTGCGCTCCCCCGAGGCGCCGCCGCTGGTCGGCGGAGCATTTGCGCCGCAGCTGCAGGGACGCGTGCTGATCGTCGAAGGCACCAACAACACCGTCGTGAACGGGCAGAACGGCATCGGGTTCAACCACAACAACGGCGCGTTCGACATGCTGAGCGTGGTGCTGCGCCAGTTCGGCGACACCATCGACTTCGTCACCGTCTTCACGACTTTCGCCGACGCCAACGTCGCCGCCTACTATTTCCCCATCAAGCAGGACACCGACGGGCTCGGCGAGTGCAACTTCAACCAGGGCAAGACGTTCGGCTGCCTGTTCAACCAGGCCGAGGGTCAGCTGGAGCAGCTGCAGGGTTTCGTGTTCATGAACTCGCTGGCGACGTGGCAGGATTGGGATCGCAACTACGACGGCGTGGTGCACCCCTTCGACAGCTTCGACTCGGCGGTGTTCTCGACGCTGGGCCAGGAGGTCGCGCACCGCTGGGGGTCGGGCCTCCGCTTCGTCGACCCGCGCACGGGCTCGGTGTCGAACAAGCTGCTCGGGCGCGACGGCTCGCACTGGGCGGCCTTCGTCGACACCGACGCCTCGGTGATGGACGGCTGGGACTGGATCGTCGACGGTGACCGGTTCGATCTGGTCGGCGACATGGACCGCTTCAACACCCTCGACCTGTACACGCTGGGGGCGAACCCCGTGGCGTCGGCGACGCCGTTCTTCTTCATCGACGGCGCCCGCTTCGACGTGCAGGGCCGCGACCTGATCGGCATCGACGGGCAGGCGATCCCCGGCGACGCGGTGCTGCAGCTGCCGTCGGACGCGCTGCTCGAGGCCAACGGCATGCGCATCGGCGCGACGGGCACGAAGGTCGGCGTCACGATCCAGGAAGTCGTCGACGCCGAGGGTAACCGCTGCCCCGACCCCGACGCGACGCAGAAGACGTTCCGGCAGGCGGTGGTGCTGCTGACGCGGCCGGGGCAGACCCTCGCGCAGGTCCAGGGGATCGCCGACGACCTGAACCTCGCGCTGGCGACGTGGGAGGACTGGTGGCTCGACCGCACCGAGAAGCGCCTGCGCCTGTGCACCGACATGAACGAGGACTGCCTGCTGGCGCAGATGGACCTGTCGGGCGGTGAGCTCGCTGTCGACGGCGACAGCCTGCAGCCGGGCGCCAGGGGCACCGCGACCTTCACCGTGACCGCGAAGTACGCCGACGTCGAGGGCGCCATCCTGCGCGTCTCCGTCGACGGCGATACGGCCGAGCACGTCAGCGTCGACGCCGAGTTCGCCATCGGTCGCATCGCCGCTGGCGAGCAGAAGACCATCGAGATCCCGATCGAGATCGCCGCCGAGTATCCGTGCGGCACCTCGACGGTGCTGTCGCTGGCGCTCGAGGCCGACAACGCAGCGACACAGCGCGAGGAGCTGAACCTGTTCCCCGGCTACCGCACGCTGTACGCTGAGGAGTTCGCCGACGCGTCGCACACCTGGGGCGTCAACCCCGACGGCAAGGACGGCACGACGGCGCGTCGTCAGGGTGCGTTCACGTTCACCGACAACGTCGAGATGACCTGTGACATGAGCAAGCGCAGCCCCGAGCGCGACGCGAGCCCGGGCAACAAGGGCGCGTTCGTCACCGGCCAAGGCAACGACCACGTGCCGAACCTGCTCGACGACGACCCGGGCGAGGGCGGCGAGCTCGACGGCGACACCTCGGTGTGGTCGTCGGCGATCAGCCTCGCCGATGCCGCGGCGCCCGAGGTGCGCTTCGCCTACTGGTTCGACGGCGAGGACGGCGACAAGCTCGAAGCGCAGATCTCGGGCGACGGCGAAAAGACCTTCGTCACCGGCAAGACCATCACCGACAGCTTCCATGGCTGGGTCGTCGGCCGCATCGACGTGCGCGCGACCCTCGGTGAGGTGCCCGAGCAGATCACGATCCGCTTCATCGCCAGCGGCAACGGCAGCCTCGAGGCCGCCATCGACGACGTACGTGTCCTCGACTTCGCCGGTGCCTGCGCGGTCGGTGGCTGCGGCTGCGACACCGGCGGCCGCTCGTCGCCCGCGGCCCCGCTGCTGACCCTGTTCGGGCTGTTTGCCCTGCGGGGCCTGCGCCGCCGCCGGGCGGGGCACGCGTGAGCCTCTTGCAGCGGCTGCCGCCCGGCCTGCTCGACGGCGTCGACGGGGTCGTCTTCGACCTCGACGGAACGCTCATCGACTCGGAGAAGGCGATCTGCGCCGCCGCCAGCCTCGCTTTCGGCGACATCGGCCGTGACGTGGACGAGGCTGCCGTCGCCGACCACCTCGGCGCGCCGCTCGACGAGCTGTACGCCTGCTTCGTCGACGACGCCGACCCGGCGCGCCGCGCGCACTTCGTCGCCCGCTACGTCCACCACCACGACGAGCACCCCGACAAGAACCCGCCCGCCCTGCCCGGCGTCGTCGACGGCCTCGCGCTGTTGCGCGCCCGCGGGCTGCCGCTCGCCGTCGGCACGACGAAGCCGACGGCGCGGGCGACGCAGCAGCTGCAGGCCTGCGGCCTGCTGCCCCACTTCGCCCACGTGCAGGGCACCGACCCGCCGCTGCGCCCCAAGCCCGCCCCCGACGTCGTCCAGGTCGCCTGCCGGGCGCTGGGTGTCGCGCCGGCGCGCGCGCTGATGGTCGGCGACACCGCGCGCGACGTCGACGCCGCCCGCGCCGCCGGCTGCCGCGCCATCGTCGTCGCCTACGGCGCCCACCGCCTGCAGGTCGCCGCCCGGCTCGGCGCCGACGCGGTCGTGGATTCCCTTGCGCTGCTCGGCGCGACAGCGGCGGCCGCGCGCCCGCGGGTGACGTCCACGTCCACGACGTAGCCCGCGCGGTCCGCGTCGCCGCGTGGCCGGCACGCGCTGCGGCCGTCAACGACGAACGCGCGCGGCGTGGCTGTCGGCGATGGCGTAGACGCCACGGACGTCGGCGGTGACGAAGCGGGCGTCAGCGTCGGGGGCGAGCCTGACCCCGTCGCGCAACTCGAGACCGATGGGGATCGCCTGCCGCTCCGCCAGCGCCGCGGTGAGGTCGCGGAGCGACACCGTGGCCGGCAGCGGTGAGGACGAGGGCGCGCTGACGAACGGGATGCGCACGATGTCCTGCCCGCGCTCTTCGAGCAGCTCGTCGTAGATCTCGGCGACGCCAGGCACGAACGACGAGTGGACCATGAAGTAGGACTTGATGGTCTCCTTCGCGATCAATGTCAGCCGCACGGCTTCGTCGTGAGCGAACCCGCACCGACGCGCGTTGACGTGACGCTGCACGTGCTCGCCTTTGTCGACTGAGAGGAACTCGGCGAGCACGTGCAGGCCGTCGCCGCGGGGGACGCGGCCCTCTTCGAGCGCGCGCACGAACCGCAGCACGCGCATCGTCGTGCGGGCGTCGCGGTCGCCGCCTTCGGGCTCGGACAGGAAGACCGCGGCGTCGACGGCCTCGCGCATGCGGGTGACGGCGAAGTGGGCCAGATCGGGCGCGTCGTGGGTGAAGATCTCGAGCCGTCCCCCGTGCTCGAGGCTCAGCACACAGCCGTCCCGGCCCGGCAGCGCAGGGTCCTCATCGAGCCCCACGCGCAGCGCGGCGAGCCGGCGCGGAAGCGGCACGCGCTCGTCCCCGCGCGCCGACAGGAAGAGCTTCACGTCGACGCCGGGCACGAAGCGGGCGAGCTCGTGCAGCAGCGACGGCAGCGCCTCGGAGTAGCCGATCAGCGCGACGCGCGATGGTCCACGCGGCAAGCCCTGCAGGCTCGCCGACAAGGTCGCCACCACGTCCGCCGTCGGCGGCGGCGGTCTGGTCGGCAGCGGACGCTGGGCGACGACGGCAGCGGCAAACGCACGCACCGGCAGGTAGCCCGATGAGAACGCGATGACGCCCCGCAGCTTGTCCGCGGGGACGGCGCCGCGGCGGCCGCCGAGGGCGAGGAGGCGGGGGTCGTCAACGTCGGCGCCAGGGTTCAGCCAGCGCACGAGGCCCGCCATCGGCACGACGCCGCGGGCGTTCAGCGTCACCGGCTGGGCGCCGACGTAGACGCCCACCAGCGCGATGCCGTGCTCGGCGGCGCGGGCTACGAGGTCGTCCCACGCGAGGCTGCCGCCCGGCGACGCCAGCGCGACGTGATCGGCGGCGTCGACGTAGATGTGCGTGTACAGCTCGCTGCCGTCGGCGGTGAGCAGATCGCGGTACAGCCGCTCAACGCCAGGGATGAGCAGGTGCTGGCACAGGAACAGCCCGAGGAAGCGCGGCAAGTCGAGGGCGACGGTGTTGTCGCCGCCGACGTCGAGCAGGAGGTCACGCGCGCCGGCGTCGTCGACCTCGGCGTAGATGTGGCAGTGGCGGTTCTGGGCGCGCAGCGCCGCCACCGTCGAGATGGTGAGGGCGTCGGACTCCCAGCCGAGGCGATGGTGGGCGAGCACGATGGCCCGCTTGGCGGCGCCGGCGGCGACGCGGCGCAGGCTCTCGGGCTCGCTCTCGTCGCCTTGTCGGTAGACCACCCAGCGCATGATCGGCTCGACGAGGTAGTCGGGCGGCTCGTCTTCGCGCGACAACAGCGCGACGCGCGGAAACGTGCGCGGCCCCGACGGGCGGGCGTAGCGCAGCCACGTCCACAGGCGCTCGGGCGACGGGATCTGGCGGTTCTTGGCGTACATCCGCACGAACTCGCGGACGAGGTCCTCGCCGGCGTGCACGGCGCCGACGACGACGGTGTGGCCGCGGTAGGCGAGCACGCGGCGGCGCTCGGCGCGCACGACCTGATCGACGATGTTGGCGCCGACGCCGATGATGAACGAGATCAGGAAGACGCCGGTGAGCGTGAGCCCCAGCGACAGAAGCGTCAGCACCGGGTGGCCGCGCAGGTGCTGCACGAGATTGTCGGCGCTCTCCAGCTGGCGGAACGACCACCACAGCCGCTCGACGAACGTTGCGGCGCTGAGCTGGTCGCCCACGTCGATGGCGAGCTGCGACAGGATCACGGCGGCGACGAACGACAGCACGATGACGGCGCCGGTGACGAGGCTGAGGGTCTGCAGCTGCTCGCGCCGGGTCAGGATCGCGTAGATGTCGCGGGCCAGGTCGCGAGCGAAGCGCACCAGCAGGAAGAGCCGCGTCAGGCGCAGCAGCGCCAGCGCCTGCACCGCCGAGCCGGCGACGACATGCTCGAGCGGCAGGAACGACACGAAGGCCAGCGCGTCGGCGACGCCAAACAGCACGCCGGAGGGCGTCGTCGACCGCGTGCCCCGCCGCCACAGCGCGAAGCGAACGGCGAGCTCGCCGCCGAACACGAACAGGAACAGCGGGCGCAGCGCGAGGTCGAAGGCGCCGAGGGGCAGCAGCGAGAGGATGACCAGGATGGCCAGCAGCACGCGGGCGCCGCGGGACTCGACGAACTCGTCGAGCCGCTCGGGCCACGGGCGGTCGTCGGGCGTTGCCTGGTCGCCTTGCACGGGGCGCAGGATTGCCGCTTCCGGCGGGGGATGAAAGAAAGCGGCCGCTTCGGTCCGGCGATCGATTCAGGGAGGCGAGCCGCGTCGCTACGACGCGGGCTTGTCGCGCGCGGGCGGCGCGGCCTCAGAGTCGACGGCTGGTACGATTGCCGCCCGCCGCTGGGCACGCTTCAACGCGTCCTCCTCGAAGATCGCCTGCAGCTCCTCGCGGGACTGCTTCGCGGTCTGGATGAGCTGCTGCTCGTCGTGGTGCACGGCGAACTGGCGGGCGAGGATCTCTTCGTCGCGACGGACGAAGAGATCCATCGACTCCCGAGCGTCCTCGGGTTCCATGCCGAGGTCACGCAGTACCCGCTCGGCGGCGTGGGCCGCCGAGTAGAAGGTCTCGCGGGTCACGAGCTGGACGCCCAGAGCCATCAGCTTGTAGGCGTGCTGCCGGTTCCGCGCACGCGCGTAGATGGGCAACGACGGGAAGTTCTGCTTCACCACCGTCGCGGTGCGCACGCTGGCCTCGACGTCGTCGATGGCGAGGATGAAGGCGCGGGCCTCCTCGGCGCGCGCGGCCCGCAGCAGGTCGAGGCGTGACGCGTCGCCGTAGTAGATCTTCAGGCCGAACTTGCGGAGGAAGTCGATCTGCTCCGTCGACGATTCGAGGGCGGTGACCGTGTACCCATGCACAGTCAAGGCGCGGCCGACGATCTGCCCGTAGCGGCCGAAGCCCGCGATGATGATTGGGTGATGTGCGTCGTCGAGCGAATCGAACTCGCGCGTCGGCGCGTGGGCGGCGAACCGCAGAAGCAGGCGATCGACCACGAGCATCGCCAGCGGCGTCGCCGCCATCGACGTCGAGACGATGATCACCAGCGTGTTGGCCATGTCGGCGGTCATGACCTGCGCGCTGGTCGCCGCCGCGAAGAGCACGAAGCCGAACTCGCCCCCCTCGGCCATCGCCACGGCGACCAACAGTCGGCTGCGCGACGACCAGCCGGCGCGCCGACCGATCTCCCAGACGACCAGCGCCTTGACGAGGAGCAAGCCGACGACGCCGCCGGCGATCACGAGCGGCTTGACGAGGAACAGCCCCACGTCGGCGGTCATGCCGATCGACAGGAAGAACAGGCCGAGCAGCAGGCCCTTGAACGGCTCGACGTTGGCTTCGAGCTCGTGCCGATACTCGCAGTCGGCGAGGAGCACACCGGCGAGGAACGCGCCCATCCCCATCGAGAGCCCGACCGACGTCATCAAAGCGCCGGCGCCGACGACGACGAGCAGCGCGACGGCCACCGAGATCTCGTGGACGCGCGACGTCGCGATGAAGCGGAACACAGGGCGGACCACGACCCGGCCGCCGACGACGACGAGGCCGATCGCGCCCAGCCCCTTGGCGAACGCCCACGCCGTCGCGCCGAGGCTCGTCGAGCCACCGGCGCCGGACAGCAGCGGGATGGCGGCGAGGATCGGGATGACGGCGATGTCCTGGAAGAGCAGGATCGCAAAGCCGCTGCGCGCCGCCGGCGAGTGGCCCTCGCCCCGCTCGGCGAGCAGCTGCAGCGCGATGGCCGTCGATGACAACGCGAGACCGGTGCCGGCGAGGAAGGCGGCGGCGGGCGCCACCCCGGCGACCAACAACGCGCCGCCGATCACCGCCATCGTGAGCAGCAGCTGGGCGTTGCCGAGGCCGAAGACGCTGCGGCGCAGCTCCCACAGGCGACGCGGCTCGAGCTCGAGGCCGACCAGGAACAGGAAGAAGACGACGCCGAGCTCGGAGAAGTGCAGCATGCTCTCGGCTTCGCGGACGAAGCCGAAGGCGTGCGGCCCAAGCACGACGCCAGCAGCGAGGTAGCCGAGGATCGCGCCGAGCTTCAGCCGCTTGAACAGCGGCACAGCGACACAGGCCCCGACCAGCAGGACGAGCGCATCGGTCAGGAGTTCCACCGTCGACCACCTTCCCCGGCGAGGCCCGCCGTGCTTCCCATGGCGTCGACAGCGTGACCCGCTGGATCGACGCTGGCCGACGACTTCGAACGTCGTGGCGTCCTTGCGCCGTCAGTGTGTCGCGTTGGCGGGCGGCGTCGACAGCTCGAGCAGCACGCCGCCCGTCGACTTCGGGTGCACGAAGGCGACGCGGCAGTCGTGGGCGCCCGGCGACGGCGGCTGCGCGATGCGCGCGCCCTTGTCGGCCATCTCCTGGACGTCGGCGTCGACCGTCGGCGTGCGCAGCGCGATGTGGTGGATGCCGCCGCCGCGGTCGGCGAGGAACTTGCTGACCTCGCTCTTGTCGTGCAGCGGCGCGACCAGCTCGATGCGGGTGTCGCCGACGGGCAGGAACGCGACCTTGATGCCGCGGGCGGGCAGCTCCTCGACGTGGGAGCAGGTCAGACCGAGCTGCTGCTGCCAGAAGGCAAGAGCGACGTCGAGGTCGGGACAGGCGATGGCGATGTGGTCGAGGGCGGCGATCTTCGGCATGTCGTGCTCCGTCGTGGTGGGTGGCCGGTGACGGTCAGGAGGTCTTGACGAACACGGCGACGGTGCGCCAGGCGCGGGCATCCTCGATGGCGACGTCGAGGTCGAGGGCGCCGTAGAAGCGCGCGAGCGCGAGGCCGTGGGCGTGGGCGTGGGCGACGAGCTCCTGCGGCCAGATCATGCGCAGCGTCGCGTGGTCGATCAGCGTGCGGCGCGCCACGCCGGCGGGCGTCGTGTCGGTCACCTCGGTGCGGGCCTTCACGGTGTAGGTCTGGGCCACGAGGTGAATGACCGGCGGCTCGTCGATCCACGACGTGAAGACCTCGAGGGTGCGGTCGCCCTCGGTGGCGGTCATCGTCCAGCGCGACGGCTCGAAGTGCGCGCGGGTCCAGAAGTCGTCGGGGTGGTTGTTCTCGACGACGTAGACACCGCCGGGCCGCAGCGCGCGGGCGACGCAGGCGAAGTGCTCATGCAGCGCCTTCGTCGACGTCAGGTAGCTGATCGAGGTCAGCAGGTTGCACGCGAGGTCGACCGGTTGCGACAGGCGGAAGTCGGCCATGTTGGCGACGAGCCCCTCGACGATGACGCCTTCGCGGGCGGCGCGGGCGCGCGCGCGCTCGATCATCGGGGCCGAGAGATCGAGAGCGACGGAGCGCAGGCCGCGTCGCGCCGCTGCCCCCGCGTGGTAGCCGGGGCCGGAGGCCAGCTCGAGGAACGACGTCGTGGCGCCGGTGCCGTGGCGGCGGGCAGCGGCGAGCAGGAATTCGAGCTCGACGTCCACGTCGCGGTAGCCGAAGGCGACGTCGTAGGCGTGGGCGTCGTCGTAGTAGGCGTGGTGGCCCGGCGGGCGGGGCGGGGACGAGGTCATGGCCGCTGGGTGGTAGCGCATTCCGGAGCGCGGGCGCACTTCTCCCGAAGGGCCCTCCCTGGGCAGTGGTGTCTGCGCGCGGCCCGCCCCCACGCACGCCCCGACGACGTCGAGGGCGAGGCCTCGACGACTTCGGCGTCCACCTGAGGCACCGTCCGCACGGCGCCCCGTCGCCAGACCCGCGTCCGAAGGCGCGCTGGCCGCTCCATCCTGTGGTCGCCCCGCCGGTCCGGACCGGCGGAGACGCTGCCACCGACGCAGCCGCCGTGCCCACGCGCCCCAGCGACGCGCCCGCACTGGAAAGCGCCGGTCGGTCACGACCAGATCGGCGCCGTTCCAGACCCGCCCGCGCGACGCTCGCCGCAACGCGACGGTGGCGCTGTCTACCTGTCGGACCCGCGGTCAGAACAGCTGGTTCAGGTAGTGCAAAGCCTGCCGGCGCCACCACACGTAGTCGTGGCGGCTGTCCTCGCCCCAGAACGCCAGATGGTGGGGGATGCCCTTGTTCTTCAGCCAGCCACCAAACTCGGCGGTCTCGCGGATGCAACCCTCTTCGTGCGCACCGCGGCCGACAACGACGGTCAGGTGTACGCGCCGACGCACGTACTCGAGCGGCCCGCCCGACAGGTTCGGCAGGAAGGCGAGGGGGTCGTTGAAATACAGGTCGTCGTTGGAACGGTGGAACATGCTGCTCGCGCGGTAGCGGCCCGACAGACACAAGGCCTGCTCGAAGACGTCGGGGTGCTTCAGCGTGAACATCGACGCGTAGAACGCGCCCATGCTGCAGCCCGAGGCGACCATCGGCACGCCGGGCATCTGGCAATCGCGGCGCACGAACGGCACCAGGGTGTCGAGCACGAAGCGCTCGTAGGCCTTATGGTGGGCCATGCGCTCTTCGACGGAGCCTTCGCCCGTGAAGGTCTTCGAGACGTTGGTCTCGGGGCAGTAGATCTTCAGGCGGCCAGCCGCGAGCAGCGGCGACAGCGCCTCGATCATGCCGCCCTTCTGCCACTCGTGGGCGACGCCGGCGTTGGACGGGAAGACGATGAGCGGTCGGCCGACGTCGCCGAAGGCCCACAGGTGGACACGGCGACCCATGGCTGGGCTGTCGAGCAACAGATGGCGAGCAGTCATTGGCGGCAGCTAGCACGCGCAGACCGATCGATCGAATCGCTGGCCACCGTGACCGCGGCGTCTACGTCGTGCTCGGCAGGCTGGCGCGGGCGAACCGTTCGGTGGCGGCGAAGACGACGTCGGGGTCATCGCCTTGCAGCGCCGAGACGACGGCGACGAAGGCGGCGCCGGCTTGTACAGCCTCGCGGGCCCGCTCCTCGGTCGTGATGCCGCCGATTGCGACCACGGGCAGCGTTGTCGCCGCGCAGGCCGCCCGCAGGACGTCGACGCCTGTGACGTCGGCGTGGCCACGCTTGGTCGGCGACGCCCAGATCGGGCCGAGAGCGAGGTGGCAGGCGCCGCCACCGCGATCGGCCTCGACCAGTTGGGAAAGCGAGTGCGTCGACGTCCCTACCAGCGCCTGCGACCCGAGGATGCGGCGAGCGAACGGCGGGGGCAGGTCGCGGTCGCCGACGTGAACGCCGTCGGCGCCGGCGGCGAACGCCAAATCGGCGCGATCATTGACGATCAGGGGCACCCCCGCCTCGCGGCAGCGACGCAGGACCGCGTCAATCCACTGCAGGCGGTCGCGGTCGTCGCGGTCGTCCTTGATGCGCATCTGCAACCGCACCGCGCCACCGCGGACGATGGCGTCGACACGACGAAGGAAGGCCGCCTCCTCGCCAGCGAGCCGGGGAGGCGAGACGATGGCGTAGAGCCCGCGACGGTGCGCATCCATGCCTGCACCCTGTCGGAGCGCTCCTCGGCGCGGAAGGCCCCGTCGAGCATGGCAGCGTCGCCATCCACCGCGGCGATGGTCAGCGACCGCGCAGCGTCGACGGCAGCCCGAGGTCGAGCCGCCCGGGCCGTGGAAATACGCCATGCACCGCGCGGGCGCGCTCGACAGGCCACGCCGTAAACCGGCCGCGCACGTCGGCCAGCGCGCGCAGGTTCGCCACCGCGACATCGACATCGTCGAGGCGCCAGACGTCCTCGAAGCCCGGCTGGTCCACCACCGCCTGCCCGGTGCGCGACAGCACGACGGTGCCAAACGGCGGCACGCAGCAGCCCAGCAACGACAGCGTCGTCAGCAGGCGCGCGGCGACGTCGACGCCACCGACGGAGTCCATCGTCACCAGCGCGATGGCCGGCTTGCCGACGAACTCGGGCCCGGCCTCCCACGGCGTGGCCAGCTCGAGGAACCGCTGCAGCGGCGAGCCCCACGACGACCAGTAGGTGCCGGTACCAAAGACAAAGACGTCGGCGGCGACGAGGCGGGCACGGATCGCGTCGAGGTCTTCTTCGCAGGTGGCCAGCACGAGCTCGTCGACCTCGTCGCCGTGGGCGGTCAGCGCCGCGCGCGCGCGCGCGAGGGCGACGGCGGTGTCGCCGTCGGCGCCGCGCACCGAGCCGTTCAAGAGCAGCGCGCGCATCGCGAGGTCAGCCGCGCCGCTCGCGGGCCACGGTGATGCCGTCGGCGATCATCGCGTCGAACCAGCGGTCGATGGTCGCCGCGTCGTGGGGCGCGCCGTGCACGCCCGGCGTGGCCTTGCCGGCGACGACGTCGAACACGGCGAAGCTCGCCGGCACCGACACCAGGTAGCCCATCGCGCTGCGCTCGGCGTTGCCCGCCTCGTCGAGCACCCAGGCGTCGTCGAAGACCACCTTGCCGGCGCCGTCGACGGCCCGCAGCCCGACGTAGAGCACCACGCGGTCCGGCTCGCCGCCGTCGTAGCTGTGGGCCTTCCACAAGTCGTCGGCGAGCTTCGCGAGCTCCGCGTCGGACAGCGTGCCCACCTTGGCAAAGATGTCCTTCCACGCCGTCGACCAACCCGACAGCCGCAGCGTGCCGCGCACGAAGGTGTGGAGCGGCCAGGCCTTGTCGAAGGCGTACTCGTTGACGTAGGGCATCGAGTCGCGGTTCGGATAGGCCTCGAAGCCCTCGCCCCGCGTCATGAAGGTCTCGATGGCCTCCCACACCCGCGGCACGTCCTTGACGACCCCACCGAACATCGCTCGCGCCGGCGAGCGCAGCGCGCGCAGCACGCCGAGCGGCGACCACGAGAACTTGTACTTGAAGTCGTCGGGGTGCCTCGGGAACCCGCCGCAGTACGAGCGGAACGACAGCGTGTGCGTCGGCGCGTACGCCTTCGACGCGCGGTACGCGGTCACCAGCCGGTGGGCGAGCATGTGGTCGAGGCCAGGGTCGAGCCCGCACTCGTTCAAGAGCGTCAGGCCCCTCTGCTTCGCCTCGGCGTCCAGCCCGCGCATCGCGTCGGAGATGTAGCTGGTGGTCACCAGGTGGCAGCCGGCGTCCAGGCAGACGCGGGCCACCTCGGGGTGCATCGGCGCCGGCAGCATCGACACGACGACGTCGCCGGCCTTCACCGCGGCCTGCAGCGCGGCGAGGTCGTAGGCGCGCACGTCGGCGTCGGGGGCGATGTCAGCGAGCACCGCCTTTGCCTTGTCGACGGTGCGGTTCCACAGCGTGAGCGGGATGCCCGAGCGGGCGACGCGACGGATGCCGGGGCCGGACGACAGGCCGGCGCCGAGCCAGTGGACACGCGACATGGAGACTCCGGCGAAGGAAACGGGTGCGGACGAGGTGGTGGCGGAGTACGACGACGACGCGGACGACGACGACGCGGACGACGACGACGCGGACGACGACGACGCGGACGACGACGACACGGACGACGACGACGCGCACGACGAC
>VGSZ01000002.1 GCA_016874845.1 Deltaproteobacteria bacterium | reverse complement strand
CGGGCGCAGCGACGGGCGCAGCGACGGGCGCAGCGACGGGCGCAGCGACGGGCGCAGCGACGGGCGCAGCGACGGGCGCAGCGACGGGCGCAGCGACGGGCGCAGCGACGGGCGCAGCGACGGGCGCGGGGGCCGGGCGCAGCGCCCTCACCGGCGCCGAGCGCGGCATGGATGAGGGCGTGGTCGTCGGGGTGGCGGCGGTGGTCCGGCGCGTGGGCGCGGCGGCCGTGGGCACCCACGAGCGCGGGATGCGGAGCACCTCGCCGGGGTAGATCAGGTCGGGGCGGGACTGCACCTGCGGGTTGTGGGCGAGCAGCTCGGTGGCCGAGCGGGGGGCGCCGTCGGGCCGGCGGTACCGCGCCGCGATCTGCGACAGCGAGTCCCCCGGCTGGACGGTCAGTGGCCAGTGCACCTCGACGGCGCGGGCCTGCGCCTGCACCGCGGCGGTCCGCGGCGCGGCGCAGGCGACGGCCCGGGCCCGCGCGGCCTGGCGGACGGCGGGGGGCGGCGGGGAGGGCGCGGCCGATGCCGGCGTGGCGGTCGGCGCCGCTGCGGGCCTCGTGGCGGCCGCCGTCGAGCGCGCCTCGGCGGCGTGTTCGGCCGTCGTTGGCGCCGAAGAAAGGCAGCGCTCGTCCGCGTAGGCGAGGGTGCAGGGCGCGCGGTGCACGGAAGATGTGTCAGCACAGGACATCGCCAACCTCGTGATCGATCAGGGCGGTCGAGTAGGACAATGTGGTTTTCGCGCGGCCTCGTCGGCTCGTTGCGGAAGATCCGTCAACCGACCGACCCCGGCCGCCCTCCGGCAGCACCCCTCCACGACGGCAGGCCCGCCGTCGCGAACGGTCAGCGGAGCGCGTGGTACGCGGCGACCAGCGACGCGAGCTGGTCGTCGTCGAGCTTGAATTCGGGCACCGCCACGTCTTCGCCCTCGCTGCGGCCCAGCGCGTCGCCGATGGCGCGGCGGCAACGGGGCGGGCGAGGCTGCCGCGGCGTGCACGACGTGTCCGCAGGACTGCGGCGGCGCCTGCGCGGCGCCGTTTTCGTTGTCGGTCACCGACGGCGAAGGGCAGGCGGGGAGCGTGTCGCCGACGCTGGTGCGCCCGCTCATCGTGCCGGCCTTTGCCGACGGCAATGGCGCGCCGCTGGCGGGCGTGCAGGTGACGTTCACGGCGCCGTCGGGGGGCCACGTCAGCCCGGCGGTGGCGCTGACCGACGCGACGGGGCGGGCCTCGACGCCGGCGACGTTGCCGCGCGCGCTCGGCACGGTGCGCTTCGTGGCGACGGCGACGGGGCCCGATGGGCTGCTGCTGCCCGGTGCGCCGCTCGTGTTCGCGCCGGTGGTCGAAGATCTGACGCCGGGTGTGGTCACGACGCTGGCGAACCGGGCCGGGGTGGCGGGGCGGACCTCGCTCGCTGCGGGCGTGGTGGCCTCGACGGCGGCGGCGCTGAAGCTCGAAGGCACGACGGCGTCGGGCGTGGCGGTCGACCCGGTCAGCGGCGCGATCTTCGTCGCCGAGACCGACAGCCACCGCGTCGTGAAGATCGATGCCGACGGCGCGCTGTCGCTGGTGGCCGGCAGCGACGCGGGCACCGCCGGCTTCGTCGACAACGTCGCGGCGACGAGCGCGCTGCTGAACTGGCCGTTTGGCCTCGCGCTCGATGGGGCGGGCCACCTGTACATCGCCGGGTCGAGAAACAACCGCGTGCGGCGGGTCGACGCGGCGACGGGGATCATCACGACGGCGGCGGGCGGCGGCACGTCGACGGCAGACGGGGTGCTCGCCACGCAGGCGAGCCTCGGCGCGCCGGTCGCGGTGCTGGTGCGCCCGGCGGGCGAGCTCGTCATCCAGAGCCGCACGTAGGGGGGACATCCGGCAGGTCGACGGCAACGGCGCGATCACGACGCTGGTGCCGGTGGGTCAGAGCTGCACCGCCGCGGGGATCGCGGTGCAGTCGGTGGATGTGAGCCAGCTCGCCGTCGACCCCGCGGGCCGCCTGCTGTTCATCGGGGCTGTCACCAACGGCGGCACCTGTCCGGTGCCGGCCGGCACGCACCACGTGCTACGGCGCGAGGCCGATGGCTCGCTGTCGTCGCTGGCGGGCGGGCTCGACGCCATCGAGGCGGGCACCGCGGCGGGGGCGCAGCTGCTCAATGCGCGCGGCCTCGTGGTCGACAGCGCCGGCAACGTCTACGTCAGCGAGACGGGGTCCACTGCGCGGCGCGTGCGGCGGCTCAGCGCCTTCGGCGCGCTGTCGATGGTCGGCGGCGTCACCGGCGTGGCGGCGACGGCGACCACCCGTGGCGACGGCGGGCCGGCGACGGCGGCGCGCTGCGCGCTGCCGGGCTTCCTCGCCTTCACCTGCGGCGGAGATCTGGTCCTCACCGACAGCGGGCTGAACGACGTGCGCCTCATCCGCGCCGTCGCCCGCGCGATGCCGCCGTCAGCGACGGTGACGGTGCTCGGCGACGGCCAGTGCGCGCCGGTGGGCCGGGCGCTGCCCCAGCCCGTGGGCGTGGTGGTCGTCGACGACGAGGGCGCGCCGGTGCCGTCGGTGCGGGTCACGGTCACCGCGCCGCCCGGCGTCAGCGTCGAGCCAGCGTCGGGGCTGACCGACGGCAACGGCGCGTTCTCGGCGGCGGTCTTCCTCGGCCGCACGCCGGGCCCCGTGACGCTGACCTTCGCCGTGATCGCGTCCGACGGTTGGGGCGCTGGCCGGCGCGCCCACCCTCACGGCGACGGCCACGCCGCAGCCGTCGGACACGCTGGCCACCCTCGTGAGCCAACGCGGCACCACCGGCGCGGCGCTGTCGACGGGCGCGGCGCGCACGCTCTTGCAGCTGTCGGCGAGCCACGGCGGCGTCGCCATCGACCCCGACGACGACACGCTGTACGTCAGCGACACCGACAACCACCGCGTGCTGCGCATCGACCCGTCGGGCGCGGTGCGCGTCGTCGCTGGCACCGGCAAGGCCGGACGCGGCGGCAACGGCCCGGCGACGTCGATCGCCCTGTCGTCGCCGCGCGGGCTGGTGCTCGACGACGACAAGCGGCTGTACGTCGCCGACGGCAACAACGACCTCGTGCGCGTGCTGCGGCAAGACGGCACCCTCGTCATCTTCGCCGGCGGCCCGCTGCACCAGACCGACCCCGACGACGGTGTCGTCGCCACCTTCGCGGCGCTCGACGGCCCGGGCGCCCTCGTCATCGGGCCCGCCTCTGCCGACGGAGCCGACATCGCTGGCGTCACCGGGCACCTGTTCATCGTCGATGAAGGACACCAGCGCATCCGCCGCGTGGCCATGTCCGCGCCCGGCGTCCCGGGCGTCATCGACTCGGTCGTCGTGGGCAGCTCCTGCTCGTCGGCCACGGGCTTGTGCGTATCGTCGCTGACGCAGGCCGGCCTCGCGTTCGACCACGGTGGTCGGCTGTACTTCACCGGCCTCGTCGGCAACGCCGGCGGCTGTCCGGCGCCCGACCCCAACGGCGCCTACGCGTTCCGCCGCGAGCCCGACGGCACGCTGACCGCGATCGCCGGCGGGTTGACGACGGTGGCCAGCGGCCCGGCGCTGGGCACGCGGCTGCTGCGGCCATCCGGGCTGGCCGTCGACGTCGCCGGCAACCTCTTCATCGTCGAGCACGACGGGCACGCCGTGCGGCGCGTCGACGTCTTCGGCGCGATGACCACGGTGCTCGGCGACGGCACCGCGGGCTTCGTCGACGACGTGGTCGGGACGGCGGCCCGGCTGTCGTCGCCGTCGGCGGTGGCGCTGTCGACGGGCGGCGATCTGTACGTCGTCGATGGCGGCAACGAGCGCGTGCGCGTGCTCGCGGGCGCGGGCTCGTCCGCGCCCGAGACGGCGACCCTGGCGCGGGTCGACGGTGACGGCCAGTCGACGGCGATCGGGCAGCTGGTGACGACCCCGTTGCGTGTGCGGGTCGCGCGCGGCGGCGGCGCTGGCGTGGTCGGGCTGCCGGTCCGCTTCGCGGCCGAGGACCCCGGCGACGCCCTGGCGCTCACGACGGTGACGATGTCGGCCACCGGCGAGGCGAGCACGACGGTGCGGCTCGGCCGCGGCGTGGGGACGCACCGGATCTTCGCGACCGTGGCGACGTGGCTGGAGTCGCGCCCGGTCCTGCCCGCCGACGGCAACCCGCTGCGCTTCACGTTGACGGCGACCTGCCCGCCGGCCGGCAGCGCCGTCGTCGTCGGCAACATCGCCGGCGTGAGCGGCACGGTGCCGGGGACGGGCGACTTCCGCTCGCTGCCGGCGACGAGCGCGCGCTACCGCTTCAGCCGCTCCCACCTCGCGCTGGCCGACGACGGCACGTTGCTCGTCACCGACACCGACAACGACCGCGTGGTGGCCATCGATTCCACCGGAGCGCAGTCGACCTTCGCCGGCACCGGAGTGTCGGGCACCGCCGACAACGTGGCGGCCACGCAGGGACAGTTCGTGCGCCCGCAGGGCATCGTGATCGACGGCGCCGGCAACGTCTACGTCAGCGACTACGACGGCAACGACGGGCGCATCCGGCGCGTCGACGTGGGCGGCACGATCACGACCATCGCCGGCGGCGCCGCCGACAGCCCCGGGCACGGCGACGGCGGGCCGGGCACGGGGGCCCACCTGCGCGACCCGCGGGCGCTGGCCATCGGCCCCGACGGCGCGCTGTACGTCGTCGACGCCGGCCTGCACAACGTCCGGCGTTTCGAGCTGTCGGGCGCGTTCGTGACGACCACCCTCGTCGCTGACGGCGGCAGCTGCAGCACCGCGACGGGCCTGCGCCACAGCAACCTCGACAACACCGGCCTCGCCTGGGACGCGAGCGGTCGGCTCTATTTCTTCGGCGGCACCGGCAACGCCGGGGGCTGTCCGTCGCCGGTGTTGAACGTGAGGACGCTGTACCGGCGCGAGCCAGACGGGCGGCTGACGTCCGTCGCCGCCGGCAGCAACCCCGCCGACGGGGTGGCTGGCACCCAGATCCTGCTGAACGACCCGAGCAGCCTCGCCTTCGACGAAGACGGCGGGCTCGTCTACAGCGACGCCGGCTCGCACCGGATCGGCAAGATCACCGGCGCCGTCGACGTCGTCGCCGGAACGGCGACAGGCACCGCCGGCACGGTGACGACGCTCGTCGGCGTCAACGGGCAGAGCGGCTTCGCCACCCTCGCCGCGCCGGGCGCGGCCCGGCTGCAGACGCCGCGCGGCCTCGTCGTCGATCCCCCAAACGGCGATCTGTACTGGCTGGAGGACGGCCCCCACGCGGTGCGCCAGCTCGTGCGCTGAACGGGACAGGCGCGGCGCGATCGTTGCGCGGGCATTGTCGGCGACGGCAGCCTCGCGCGTTGGCCGGCGGAGCGTCGGCGTGGAGTTGCCCATGGTCCGGCTCGACAACCGCTCCCCCGCCGCCCCGCGTCCGTCGACGGCCCGTGGGGCCCCGGCGTCCCCCACCGCGTCGGCGTCGGCGTCCCCCACCGCGTCGTTGTCGGCGTCCCCCACCGCGTCATCGGCTGCGGCGCGGTCGGCGCGGGGGGATCCGGCGGTGCTCGGCGGCGCCCGTGTGTCGTCGTCGTCGTCATCGACGGCGGGCGCCGGCGTGGTGCCGCTGGCGGCCGGGGTGGTTGTTGCCGACGGCAAGCTCGTCGTCGATGGCGAGCCGGGTGCGGCGCGGGCACTGCTGCGCCGCGCCGGCGGCACCGCGCTGTTGTCGGCGGCGCGCCGCGTCGTCGACGCGGGCACGCTGGGTCGCCTGACGGCGGCGCAGCGGCGGTCGCTGGTGGAGCAGCTTCTGCCCGCGCTGCAGGCGCAGGGGCGCGGGCGGTCGTCGCTGCGTGAGCTGCGGGCGCGCAGCGGGGCGTTCGCGCTGCTCGACGAGTGCGTGCGCGCGATGCGGGTGCGTGACGAGTCGCGCGACGCGCGGGCGCTGGCGCAGGCGCTGGTGACGGCGGCGCGCGCCGAGAAGGACCCGGGGCTGCGCGCTCACATGGAGCGGCGGGTCGCGGCGCTGCCGGCCCATGTCGTCACCGACGCGATCGCCGCCGACGTCGAGGCGCTGCGCACGCGCAGCGCGCGCGCGCGGCCGCTGTCCGACGAGTGGCTGAAGGGCAAGCCACCGACGCTGAACGTATTGGCGTCGGTGATGGACGAGTTCTGGCGCGAGGAGCTCGCCGGCTACCGCCAACAGGGCTACGTCGTCGACGACAAGGGCAGGGGCACGGCGGTGGCGACCAGGGTCGTCGACGACGTGGAGCCGCCGGTGACGGTGCAGGTCGAGCTGCACCGCCGCGACGCCGGCGTGTTCGACGGCCTCGCCGACCGCGACTACGACGTCGTGCTGTACACCGGGCACGCGCAGCTCGGCGGGGTGGCGAAGCAGAGCCTGCAGGATGGTCCGCGGGCGGCGCGGGGCGACAAGCTGGTGGCGTTGTTCTCGTGCCGGTCGAAGCAGAGCCTGCCGGCGCTCGAGCGGCGTCATCCCGGGCAGCACGTGCTGGTCAGCCACCACGGCACCTATGGCCACGACGACCGCATCGTGCAGCACGCGCTGCTCGACGGCATCGTGCGCGGCCAGAGCTACGCCCAGATCGAGCGCGCCTGCCGCAAGCAGGGCCTGTGGGAGCCTGACAACTACTGCTTCCCGCACGAGGCGGCGAAGCTCGTCGGCGGCGAGCGCGTCTATGTGCCCGAGAGCCGCACCGCGCAGGGCAGCTCGATCTCGATGCGCGCGAAGGCCGCACCGCCGGCGGCGAGCGCGCTGCCCACCGGCGCCGTCGTCGACGCGGTGGCGTGGTTGAACACCGTGCACCGCTACTGGACCGATGGCTCGGGCACCCGGGCGGACAAGGCGCTGGCCGACAAGATCGTGTCGGCGGGGTGGTTCGACGGCGGCCAGGACGGCCCGATCGTCGACGTCCAGAAGGTGGGCGGCGAGGTGCGCGTCGCGGTGAACGCGGCCTACGCGCACCAGGACAAGGACGCCCTCGGCATGCTCGTGACGTTCGCGGCGGGGCAGAAGCTCGCCGCGCTCGGCGACGAGCAGCGCAGCGAGCACGAGCAGCGCATGGTCGCCCTGGCGATGGCCGGCGAGTACGCCTACTTCCTTGTCGACTACGCCGACACCGCCGACCTGCTGCTGCGCCAGCTCGGCCGGCGGTTCGGCTTCCCGCCGGGGCTCGGCTGGTCCGTCGTCGAAAAGGCGATCCTGGCCGACGCCGACAACGACTGCTCACCAAAGACGGTCGCGGCGCTCGAGCGGGGGATGCAGCACGTGTTCCTCGAGGTGAACCCCGAGCGGACGTCGGCGGCGTTCCGGCGCTACGTCGGCGCGGCCCTCGACGAGCTGAAGAGCAGCAAGACCGCGATCGGACGGCAGACCCACGAGCTGATCGCCACCGGTCGCGTGAAGATCGACGACCTCGGCGACCTCACCCGCGCCGACTACCAGCGCGTGCGCCGCGAGCTGCTGCGCGCCGGCATCGATCTGCCCGCCGACCACAGGGTCCTCGAAGACAAGCGCAGCCGCGCCTGGCGCGCGATCACCAGCGACATGAACGGCTACATGTGGGACGACCGCATCTACGTCGCCAAGGGCCTGTCGCCGAAGGAGCTCGCCGCCACGCTGGTGCACGAGGTCAACCACGTGCTCAATCGCAGCGAGGAGCACTACCGCAGTGACGCCGCGATCTTCGTCGAGGAGTACCGCGCCTTCTACTGCGAGGCGCTCTTCCGCGGGGAGCAGCTCACGCCGGCGAAGTGCCGCGCGATCAAGGAAGGCGTCATCCGCGACTACGCGCTGAAGGGCGTGTCGCCCGTGGACCTGCCCGACGTACCGTCGGGCGTCGTGCTCGGCTGAGGCGGCGGCGGCGGCGGGGGCGGGGGCGATGACGCTTGTTCGTGGCTGCGGATCGAACGGGTGGTTGTGTTCGTCGAGGGAGCCGGTGGCGCGTCAGGGGCACACACTGCTCACGGACCTCGCCACCGGCGAGACGCTGGCGATGTCGTTGTGACTCGTCGTCGCGACGGGGCCCGAGCGTGGGCGGCGGATCCCGCTGCGTACGGGCACGCTGATCATCGGCGCCAGCGTCGACGTCGACGTCACCCTGAAGGACCCGCGCCTGTCGCGGCGGCACGCCTCCTTCGCGCTGCACTTCGACGGCGTGCGCGTCCGCGATCTCGGCTCGCGCCAAGGCACGCGCGTGAACGGCGCGCCCATCACCGAGGCCGTCGTGCGCCCCGGCGTCGTCGTCGAGGTCGGTGACACCGTGTTGATCGTCGACGGCGAAGGCACCCCCGTCGAGCCGGCGGCCCCCGTCCGCCGTGGCGCCGCCGCGCGCGCACCGCAGCGCTCGGGCGAGGGCGAGCCGTTGTTGGCCCACGGCGCCTCGATGCGCCGCGTGTTCGCGGTGCTCGAGCGCGCGGCGCGCAGCGACGTCACGGTGCTGTCGTCGTGGTGACGTTCGTGGGCGGGGATCGCGTGGCGGTCGACGTGGATCAGCACGAACGGGTTGCGCGCCGAGCCGGTCGAGTGACAGATCGAGACCTTGTGATCGCGACGGCCGTCGTCGCCGTCGTCGCCAGCGCCGTCGTCGCCAGCGCCGGCAGGCTCGTTCTCCTGGCTGACGAGCGCGTCGCACGCGAGCTGCGCGTCGGCATGGAGCTGGGCGATGCGAGCGTTGAGCGCGTCGACGTCGCACGCCGCGTCGGCGGCGCACTCGGCCTCGCTCGCGTGTGCCGCCGCGTCGGCGTCGGCCAGCAGCGCGTCGCACGACTCGAGCGCCGCACCCAGCGTCGAGCTCCCCGCATCCAGCGAGGCGCCCGCGCCGCACCCGCTGACCGACCACAGCACGCCACCGACGACCACCACCAGCGACGACGAGAAGGAAGAGCGCGACATCGAGGACTCCTTGTTCAGCCCTCCCTCCAACTGCAGGTTCGCTGCCAGAATTGAGGCCGCGTCCTGATGCGGGCCGCTCTTGTGATGTCCATCGAGAGTAGACAGGTGGTGTCGATCAAGAATGGACATCTGTCCTTCTCTGAGGACAGTCCGTGGGCGGCGCTGCCGCCGCACGGGCGGGGTGAGCGCGAAGCGGGGCGCGCAGGGCGCTGCGGAAGGCAGTCGAGGGCCTTTTTTCAGTAGCCTCCCCGATCCCGGCGCAGCGTCGGTCGTTGGAGCCACCCATGAAGCACCCCCGTCTCGCTCGTCGTCCTTTCCTCCTCGCGACGTCGCCCCGGCGCGCGGCGGCCGCAGCGCTGACGGCGGCGCTGGTCGGCGCAGTGCCCGCCGCGGCGACGAAGCCGCCGGCGTCTGGCGGCGGCTGGGGCGTCCTTGGCGGGCCCGGGCAGGCCGCCGGGCAGGGTGACGCCGTGCGCGCGGCAGAGGCGATGGACGCCCAGACGCTGGAGGTCTTTCGCGCCGCGATCGCCGCGGTGGCGCAGATGCCGCGTGATGGCGCGCTGCAGTCGCGGGCGCAGCGCCTTGGCCTGAACGTGCTGAACGTGCTGTGGGAGGACACCGGCCGCCACAGCGGCTCGGCGGTGGGCCCGAACATCTCCGACGTGACGCTGCAGGTGCGCGAGCCCGCGGGCGGCGGCTTCCGCACGCACCTGCTGCCGGTCATCCGCTTCCCGAACTTCAGCGACAAGACCGCTGACGTCGAGGCGTCGAAGCTGTGGATCAAGGTCGGCAACCAGAGCAAGGGCGGGCAGGTCGTCACCGTGCCCCTCACCGAGGTGCTCGAGCACCTGCGCGAGTACCTGACCGACCCCGACAGCGTCCTTGGCACCGGCAACCTGCTCGCCCCGCGCGACACGCACTTCCTCGTCAGCGCCCAGCACGTGTTCGTGCCCATCCCCCAGAAGGGCAAGGCCGAATTCAACCCCGTGATCTTCAACTACCAGTCGTCGCCGGGGCGGCCGGCGGTGCTGACGCTGCTCGCCACGCGGCAGGGGACGTCGGTGGCTGCCATCGAGAACAGCGGCGGCGACCAGAGCCTTCAGGGCTGGGGCCAGCAGCTGTTCCACAACAACCGCGGCCAGAAGACGACGTTCACCGCCGAGCGCAAGAGCGACGTCAAGGCGCGCATCGAGGCCGGTCAGGCCGCCGCGCAGGACGCTGGCGCCCTCGACGAAGGCGCCGACATGCTGCTCATCATCCAGGTGCCGCTGAAGGTCGAGCGTCCGGCGCGCGTCACCTACGAGGCCTACGCCGAGGACGCCATGCCGGCCAGCGCCCCGGCCCCGCAGAGCATGGGCGCAGCCCCCGCGGCGGCGCGCGGCGGCGGCCTCCGCTCCGACGTCGAGACCGCGGTGATCGGGCACGGCGAGGACCTCGGCCCCGTGGTCGAGGGCCACCAGCTGAAGCTCGAGCGCGACCCGGCCTTCCCGGTGCGGGTCACCGTGCAGTTCTACAAAGCGACCTCCAACGGCGTCGTCAGCGATGACGACCTGAAGGAGGCCAAGGCCCAGATCGATCGCGTCTACGCCCGCGGCGACTATGTCGGGTCCCTGGTCGTGCCCGAGGGCGCCCGCCACCGGCCTACCGACTGGCACCTCGGCAAGACGCCGCTGCCGTCGACGGCGACGCCGACGGCGCCGACCACGGCGCCGACCACGGCGCCTACCGCCGACGCCGGGGCACCCGCGGCAGCCGAGGACCCGTCGTGGTGGGAGCGCGTCAAGGCCTGGTGGAACGGCTGACCCGTCCACGTCGACGGCGTCGACTTCCGCGCCCGCAGGGTCCCTCGGCGCAGCGAGGCTGCCGGCAGATCGCCCGCGCCGTACCGGGCCTTCATCCCCTCATCCTCCCCGGGGCGTCGGCGCGCGCGGAGAGGCGGCGCTCCAGCGCCCACCACTCGTCGAGCGATGGCAGCTGTGGAGCGCCCCACCGGCGCAGCGTCTCGACGCCGGGGAACGCGAGCAGCGCGGCAGGCAGCGTGTCGACGTCGTCGACGACCCCGCGCAGCGCGCCGGCGATCGCGGCGGTCGAGTCGGTGTCGCCGCCGAGGCGCACCGCGTCGCGCACGGCGACGTGCAGCGTCGGCGCGCGCGCGGCGAGCACGATCGCCGACAGCGGCCCCGCGAGCGCGTGCCCGCCGCCGGGCCCGTGCTCGAGGCGGCAACCGGCGGCGCGGTCGGCGGCGTCGGCGAAGAGGGCGAACGGATCCTCGGCTGCCACCGCGCCGGCGAGCGTGTCGCGCACGACGCCGGGGGGCAGCCGATCGACGACGCAGCCAAGGACGTCATCGCCCCTGACACCGTCCTGCAGCGCCCATGCCGCCTCGACGACGGCGCGCGCTGCGTCGAGCGCCAGCGGCTCGTCGTGCGTCGAGCGCGACAACGCCTCGATCTGCGCGACGCTGCCGGCGCCCGGGCCGAGCGCCACGGCCACGGCGACGACGCGCATCGCCGCGCCGTTGCCAGCGCGCCCCGGCATCGGCGCGGCGACCCCGCGCTCGGCGAACGCGTCGACCGCCGCGCGGAACCCCCGGCCCGTGCCGCGGTGCAGCCCGAACCGCGCCGCCGGGGCGCTCGCTTCGTCGCGCATCGCGACGAAGCGCTCCATCACGCGCCGCGCGTCGAGCGCGCCGTGGCGCAGCACGTCGTCGACCAGAACGAGCGACTGCTGCGTGTCGTCGCTCCAGCGGGGCGACGGCGATGCGTACGCGAGCGCCTGCCAACCTGCGGGCGGCGGGCGCCGGTTCTCGTACGGACCACCGAGCAGGTCGCCGACGGCGCACCCGACCAGCGCGTGCTCGATGCGTCGTCGTCGGTCATCGGTCGCGGTCATGCGAGCCCTTTCGTTGCTTCGTCAGCGAGGCGGCGGGCGACGGCTTCGATCCGCTCGACGCCGACGAGCGCCGACAGCCAGCGCGCGGGAATGCCGGCGCGGCCGTAGCGACAGCCCGCGATCTGGCCCGCGACGGCGCCCACGGTGTCGGCGTCGTCGCCGAGGTTCACGGCGGCGACCACCGCGCCTTCGAAGGTGTCGGTCGAGTCGACGGCCCAGAACGCCGCGTGCAGCGTGTCGGCGACGAAGCCGCCTGCCACGACCTGCTCGCGCGTGAGCCCCGGCCACCAGCCGGCCGGCGGACACGCCGCGGTCGATGTCGCCGTCGATGTCGCGGTCGACAGGGACGACGAGCGCGCGCTGGCGCCGACCCACGAGTCTCCCTGCAGCAGGCCGCACATCAGCTCGACGGCGCGCGCGCAGCAATCGGCCGACAAAGGCGACCCGTGCGTCGTCCAGCTCTGGCGGCGCGCGAGGTCGATCGCCTTCGTCGTCGACGACCAGTGACGACACGCGACGGGCGCGACGCGCATCAACGCGCCGTTGCCATCGCTGCGCGGGCGCGCCACCGCGCACGTGATGCCCGAGCGCGAATAGTCGTTCAGCGCGCGCAGCGTTCCCTGCCCGATGCCGACGCACACTCCCATGCTCGTGTGCTCGCCGGCGTCACGCCAGCGGCAGAAGCGGTCGAGCAGGTCGCGCGGATCGAGGTCTTCGTGCGCGAGCAGGCTGTCGGCGAGGCAGAGCGCCATCGCCGTGTCGTCGGTCCACGCGCCCGGCGGCAGGCGCGGTGACCGCACGGTGTCCATGTCCGTGACCAGCGGGAACGTGCCGCGGCGGCGGAACTCGACGGGCGCGCCAAGGGCGTCGCCGACGGCCAGCCCGAGCATCGCGCCGGCGATCCGATCACGCACCGGAGCAGGCATCGCGCTCCTGAGCACGCGAGCTCGATGATCCGCCGGCCGCTCAGCCGCGGGTGACGGCGCTGCCGTCGAACTCGAAGACCTCGCCGTCCTCATCGGTGCACTGGCCCGTCGACGACACCGACACGCCGTCGCGCTCGCCCTTCTGCGACGTCGCCGACCACGTGCAGCGGAACGTGCCGTTCTCGCCGACGACCTCGAGCTCAGCGCCGGCGGTGGCGGCCTCGGCGTCGACCTTGTGGCCCTCGCCGGTCAGGCGGATGACGATGCTGTCCTGCCGGGCGCCGTCTTCGTCGACGAGCGCCAGCACCTCGAGGCTGCCCTGCGCGCTCGTGTCGGTGGTCTCGGCGGTGAAGCGCAGGCCGGCCTGCAGGTGGGCGTGCTCGACGTAGCCGTCGTCGAACAGGCCGCGCTCCTTGTTCCGCACGCGGGCGTCGAGGTCGGAGGTGAAGACGACCTCGGCGCGGTCGTTGGCGTCGTCGATGAGGGTGTCGAGGACGATGGCGCCGTCGATGGCGCTCAGCGTGTCGTCGTTGCGCGAGCTCTCCCAGCCCTGGAACTCGAGGCTGAGCGCGGTCTTCGCCCGGTCGTCGTCGAGGCTGTTGTCGACCTTGAACACGATCTTGCCGTTGGCCGCCTCGTCGACGCCGGGGTCGCCCACGCGCAGCAGGCACGAGTCGAGGGTCAGCTCGGCCTTGCAGGCGTCGCCCGACTTGCAGCCGTCGAAGCTGGCCACCGAGGCCACGAGGCCGCCGACGCAGAACGTGTCGCCGATGGCGCCGCCGACGCCCTCGTCGCCGCCCTCGTCGTCGCTGCCGCCGTCGCCGCCCGAGTCGGACTTCAGGATCGTGGCGAAGTCCTCGAGGGCGGTGGCGCGGCTCGTCATGAACAGGTCTCGCGTCACCGCCGGCATCACCGCGTTGGACACCGTGCCCTGCGGCTCGTCGAGCAGGCCGCGCACCTGCTCGGGCGTGAGGCGCTGGTTGCAGCCGGTGCCGAGCACGGCGGGGACGACGACCACGAAGGCGAGCACGATCGGACGCATGAGGAGCTCCTGCTGTTGCGCCCGGTCTACCCGGAGATCCCCGACCCCGCCATCGCCCCTTCCCCCTCGCGTCACAGGCGACCACCGTCTCCCCATGTCGCCTCTGCGCCCGTGCCGCCTCGCCCTTGCGCTGTCCCCGCTCGTCGCTGTCGCCCCGCTGGGGTCGGCCTGCGACGAGCCCCTGGCGCGCATCGACGACGAGCCCCCTGGCGAGGGCGAGGGCGAGGGCGAGGGCGAGGGCGAGGGCGAGGGCGAGGGCGAGGCGTCGTGCCCGGCGGTGGCAGGGGCGTCGTTCGGCGAGCCGTTTGCGCTGGCGCAGCCGCGCGCGCGCCACACGGCGACGCGCCTGCCCGATGGCCGGGTGCTGCTCGCCGGCGGCGAGGACGAGGACTTCCTGTCGACGACGGCGGTGGAGCTGGTGTCGCCGTCCGAGCGCCGCTCGGTGGCCGGACCGCCGCTGGTGCAGGACCGCTACGACCACGCCGCGGTGGCGTTGCCCGATGGCTCGGTGGTCGTCGCCGGCGGGTTCAGCACGACGGGAGGCGGGCACCTGGCCTCCATCGAGCGCTTCGACGGCGCGGCGTGGACGGTGGTGGGCGAGCTCGACGCCGCGCGCGTCGGGCTGTCGGGTTTTTTGTTGCACGACGGGCGCGCGGTGTTCTTCGGCGGCGACAACGGCACCGAGATCCCGCGCACCGCGGTGGCGGTGGGCGCCGACGACGTCGTCACGGTGCTGCCCGTCGACATCGGCAGCGACCGGCGCCTGTTCGCCGCGGCCCAGCTGTCCGACGGCTCGATCCTGCTCGGCGGCGGCTACGCGCCCCCCGAGGTGGCGACGGTCACGCGCATCGACGCCGACGGCAGGAGCGCCCGCGCGGTGCGCGCGATCCCCGGCGCGCGCCGGCAGGCCATGGCCGCCACCCTGCAAGACGGCGCCAGTGGCCCGCGCGCCGCAGTCTTCGGCGGGCTCGGCCTCGCCGACGTGCAGGTCTACGACGCCGGGCTCGACCGCTGGACGAGCCCGGGCTCGCTGTCGGCGTCGCGGGCGTCGGGCGAGGTCGTCACCCTCGGCTGCGCCGTCGTCGTGTGCGGCGGGCTCACCGGGCCGGGCAACGCCCTCGTGGCGACGGCGACGTGCGAGGGCGTGGCCAACGATGGCGGCGGCGTCGTGCCGATGACGGCGGCGCTGCCGGTGGCGACGTTCTCGTTCTCGTTCACCGCGCTCGATGATCGCACCGCGCTGGTCGCTGGCGGCAGCGGCGACGACGCCCCGCTCGGCACCGCCGTCGTGCTCACCCTCGCTCCGTAGCCGGCGCCGGCGCGGGCGCCGGCGCGGGGCGTCGTCGCGCCTGTTGTCGCTCACGCGGTCGTGGCGTCAGGTGGCGCCGTCCGGCGCCGCGCGGCCCCCGACGACGCCACCGACGAAAAACTCGCGGGCGCGCCGGTCGCCATGGATGCTGCGACGCATGGACGTCGTCGTCGATCTCGAGCACTGGCGCCGCGCGCAGCGGCTGCTCCCGATATTGATCGATCGCTTCGGCGTGTCGTTCTTCGTCCTTGAAGGCGGCGGGCTCGACGACGGCCGCCTCGCCCGCTGCGCCGAGCTCGCCGGCGACTGGATCGAGCGACGCTCGGGCCGCGCCGTCGACGACGGCGGCCGCGAGCGCCTGTACCGCATGCTGCGCGACCGAGTCACCGAGCGCCTCGCCGCCGGCACGCCGGTGCGCTCGCGCTGAGCCGCCGGTCCGTCGTCGGTCCGTCGCCGGCCGCGGCGGCTCACGTCACGGCAGGATCGAGCCCACGCACAGCGCCGCCGGCAGGCAGAAGCCGACGTCCACGGCGGTCAGCCGGTCCGACGTGCAGCACAGCTCCAGCGACAGCACGTCGCAGCCGAACAACGTCGACGTGCACACCGGTACGCCCTGGTCCAGCGTCTGCTGCAGGCCATCGAGCAGGGACCCGGCGTCGGGGCCCGGCGCCGGCCCGCCGTCGATGGGGTCGCCGCCGGCGAAGCCACCGTCTTGCGGCGCGCCCGGCACGAAGCCGGCGTCGATCACGCCGCCGTCATCGCCCGGCACGACGAGCACGCCGCCGTCGGCGAAGCCGCCGTCGAGCGCCACGACGGCGGTGAAGCCGCCGTCCAGGAAGCCCGCGTCCGACGGCGGCGGCGGCTCGGGCAGCGCGATCCCGCCATCGACGATGAACTGCGACAGCGCGTCACCGACGTCGAAGGCGCAGTCGGCCTCGGCGCGGCACTCGGTGCCCGACAGCGTGAAGCAGCAGAGGTCGCCGCGCGCGCACTCCTCGTTGCCATCGCAGGCGTACGTCGCCGTGAATGTCGGGCACGAAGGCACGCCCGCGTCGTCCTGGCCGGCGCAGGCGCCGAAGCCGCACAGCACGCAGCAGGGCACCGCGTCGTCACAGGTGACGTCGCCGCAGCGAACGCCGCGCTCGCTGCGCCCGGTGTAGGGGGTGAAGCCGAGCGCGTCGAACGCGCCGCCCAACGACAGCTCGGGCAGCGCCGTCGGCAGGCACGACAGCCCGTCGGGAAGGCCGCCGTCGAGCAGGCCGCCCAGATCGAAGCCGTTGCCCGCGTCTACCGGGCCGCCGCCGACGTCGCCCTCGTCGCTGCCGCCGTCGCGGACGCCGCCGTCGCCCTCACCCTCACCCTCACCCTCACCCTCGCCCTCGCCCTCGCCCTCGCCCTCGCCCTCGCCCTCGCCCTCGCCGCTGCCGCCGTCGCGGCGGACACCGGCGTCGTCGTCGCGGCTCGTCGCCGGGGCGCGGCCGGGGCAGCCGCCGACGAGCAGGGCCAGGCTGGTGACGAGCAGCAGGGACGGCGACAGCCGACACGTTCGCGACATGGCTGTCACGGTGACGCCGCGCGTGGGGCCCGGCAACCGGGCGCAAGGCCGCTCCCCAAACCCGGATCCGTCGGCTATCGCGGCGGCGTGGCCCACGGCACCGTGATCCCCGAGCGACCCGACGTCGACCTGACGCCGGCGCGCGCCCGCGGCCGTGAGACGCTGCGCCTGTGCTGGGAGCTCGTGGCCGCGCGACGGCAGCGCGGCGTCGACCCGCTGGCCGCGCTGCTGTCGTCGCTGGCCCGCGAAGGCCTCGCGCGGCTGCGGTCGCCCGAGCGCGACGTCCGCGTCGTCGCCGTCGTCGAGCTCGACGCCGACGCCGGGGTGGCCCGGGCGCGGGCCCGGGCCGTGGCCGACGCCGCGGCGACGCTGGCGCGCCAGCGCATCGCTCTCGACGTGTGGCCGCAGCTGCCCGACGCCGATCGCTTCCTGAACACGCGCACGGCGCGGCGCTTCCACGAGCGCCTGCTGCCCTTGCTGCACGCGCTGGCCGACCAGCTGGCCACCCACGATGACGGCGCCCACCCCGGGCTGTTTCTCGACGTCGAGCCGACGCTCGACCTGCTCGAGGGCGCGTGGGCGGCGGCCGACGCCCGGCCGGTGTGGCAGCGCGCGCGCGGGCTCGCGCAGCTGGTGGGCGGCGTTGCCGGCGCGCTCTGGGACGCGCGTCAGGGGCGCCGTGACCTGCGGGAGCTCTTGTCAGACCTGAAGGCGCTGCCCTTCGCCGTCGTCGCCGCCGTGCCCCCGCCGGTGCTGCCGCTCGACGCCCCCGCCGGGGACGCCGCGCTGCACTGGCTGCTCGGCTGCCCCGCCGTCGACGACGACGGCGCGCCGCTGTTCGCGCGCACCGCCGCGCTCTGCTACGCCCCGATCCTCGCCCGCCGCGGCGCCGACCGCGACGCCCAGCACCGCGCGCTCAGCCTGTGGGCCGCCCGCCACAAGGAGCGCGGCGAGGCCATCTGCCTCGGACCCCTGTCGACGGGCCTGCTCGGCGACGAGCCGACGTACGCCAGCCCCGCGCACCTGCGCCACGATCTCAGCGCCGTGCGCGCCCTCGGCTTCGACGACGTCACGCTGTACTCGCTCGAGGGCTTGCTGTTCGGCCCCGCCGGCGACCCCGACGCCGGCCTGCGCGCCGACCTCGACGAATGGCTCGCCGTGCTCGCGCCGGCTCCGGCGTCGACGGCGACCTGAGCTCCGCCGCGCTGGCCTCGTCGCGGGCGCTCGCTGGCCGCACCGGGCGCGCCGCGCGAACCCTTCGTCATCGTCGCTGCGGTCGTGGCCTCGCGAGCGCCCGCCTCGCCCCGCCCCTCGCCGCTGCCCTCTCGCTCATGGTCGCTTGCTCGACGCCGGCGGGTGACGTCTAGCAGGCCGCCGACGAGGCTGCGTCACCGTCGCCGTCCACGTCGCTGCCAGTGCGGCCGTCATCCGGGTCGATGCCGACGCCTCGCGCGCCCGACGACCTGGCGCGCTGGCCGCTGACGTCGCTGCAGGCGGGCCTGTCCTTCGTCTCGCGCCGCGAGCCCGCCGGCGGCGACGACCTCGAACAACTGACGATGGCGCTGCACGAGCTCCTGGACGTCGATCGCTTCGTCGCCGCCTGGCCGGGAGGCTCGCCGGCAGACCGCCGCGCCCGTGACCGCCGTGCGCGCCATCACCGGATCCGTCCGGCCGGAGCCCGGACCGCGGCTCCCACGTCGACAAGATGCCGTTTCGCGAAGAGCAACGCCTGCACTGGGCCCTGTCTCGCTTTCATCCGTCGTCGTTGCCGGTCGACACGATAAGGCGTTCCCCGGAGCGCCCGATGAAGGTCGGACCCTACGAGATCCGGGCAGAGCTCGGCGCCGGCGGCATGGGCCGAGCGCGTCTGGCCCGCGCCACAGACGGCCGTCTGGTCGTGTTGAAGAGCTGCCTGCGCGACGACGACGACGACGACGAGCGGCTGCGCGACGAGGCCCGCGTGGGCTTGCGCCTGCGCCACCCCGGCGTGGTCGAGACCGTGGAGCTGCTCGAGGTCGACGACGAGCGAGGCCAGCGCCGCCCGGTGCTCGTCACCGCCTTCGTGCAGGGCATGGAACTGCTCCAGCTGCGTCGCTGCGGACCGCTGCCGCCGTCGGTGGTGTGCCGGCTTGGTCGACAGCTTGGCGCCGCCCTCGGCGCGATCCACGGGATCGTCGACGAAGCGGGCCGCCCGCTCGGCGTGCTGCACCGCGACGTCACCGCCGCCAACTGCCTGCTCGGCGACGACGGCGAGGCCCGCCTGGTTGACCTCGGCATCGCCCGCGCACACGACAGCCGCGCGGTGCGCACCGACGCCGGCCTCGTGCGCGGCACGCTGCGTTACCTTGCGCCCGAGGTCTTCGCCGGCGCCGGCTACTCGATGCAGTCCGACCTGTGGAGCCTCGGCGTCGTGCTGTTCGAGGCGCTGGTGGGGCGCCCCGCCGTCACCGGCAACGACGTCCTCGCCATGGGCCGCATCTGCGTCGGCGACCTGACCGAGCTGCTGCCCGGCGAGGACCCCGACCCGCGCGTGCTGCGAGCCATCGCCCGCCTGCTGCAGAAGCGCCCCGACGACCGCCCGCGCTGCGCTCGCGACGTCGCCGCCGTCTTCGCGATGCACGAGAAGGCTATGGCCCGCGAGCAGGGCCGCGCCTCCGCCGCCGACGCCCGCGCCGCCGTGTTCGTCGCCCGCGCCCGTGCCGACGCCGCCACCGACGCCGTGCCGATGGTGCTCGACGCCAACGAGACGTCGGGCTTCCTCCCCGACGTGCACGAGCAGCCGTTCTCGCTGCTGCCGCTCATCGCAGGCGTCGACGACTCGTTCGCCGCCGCGCCCCCGTCGTCCTCGTCGTTGTCGTCGGCGCCGCGCCCCGGCCGCACCGCTGCCGACGACCGGCGCGACTACGCCGCCTCGCTGCTCGCGCTCGAGAACCAGCAGCACCACGTCCAAGAGGGCGACGCCTTCGCCGCCGCCGCCGCCCGCGCGCGCAGCGCCATCCTGCAGGACAAGACGCTGTGGGCGCCGCGGCTGGTCCTCGCCGCCGCCGACGCGCTGCTGCTCGCTGGCGGCGACTTCGCGCTGCCGCCCGAGACGACGTTCTCCGAGTGGGCGCCATCGTCGTCGTCGCCGTCCCCTGCGACCGCGTCGCTGCCCCCGCCCCCTGCGACCGCGTCGCCGGCCAGCGCGTCGCCGCGGGTGTTCGATGCGATCGTCACCGCTGACACCACGGCGTGGGGGCGCGGGGTCGCGCGCGGCACGCGGCGCGCCGAACCTCTCGAGGAGGTGCTCAGCGCGTTCCTTCGCGACGACGACTCGCCGCGGTCGTCGCCGCCCGCGCCGTTGGCGTTTGCGTCGCGGCGGGCGCTGGTCGTCGCCGGCGCGCCGCTGCCGCTGGTGGTCCCGCCGCCGCTGCAGCGGCTGGCCACCGCGCTGTGGTTGATCGGGTTCGGCACCGCGGTCGCCCTCGTCGCTGCCCTGCTGACGCGCTGACGACGCCGGTCGACGCCGGTCGACGCCGGTCGACGCCGGTCGACGTCGGTCGACGCCGATGAGCTGTGCCGCGGCACCTTCGACCGCTCCAGCGTGGCGTCGCTGTCCGAGTCCGCCGGCCCAGACGACGTCGCCGCCGGCCACGCCCGCAGGGGCGTGCTCGACGGCGATGGACCGATCACCGTGTCCGCGCGGCTTCAGCGCGCCGCGGGCGTCACGACCGACGGCCGGGCAGGCGCGGGCTTCTCGGCGCGGCTGCGCTGGGTGACCGAGAACCAGATGTCGGCGTAGGGGCGCTCGCGCTCGCCCACGAGGAAGGTGGCTCCCTTCTGGCGCATCAGCTTGTTGCCGAAGCGATCCGTGGACGCCTCCTGGATCGATTGCACCTTCGTCGGGTCGCCCAGGTTGATGCGGCTGATGCCCACCTCGGCGAACGTGCGGTCTTCGCCGAAGAGGCCATCGATGCGCATGCGCAGACCCACCTCGGCCTCGAGGAAGGCGAGGTCGCGCGCGTCGAGGTGCTGCTTGTTGCCGTGCACGAGCTCGTAGGACTCGCACAGCGCGCGGAGCGCCGCGAAGCCGTTGTCCCACTTGCCGTCGTCCCGCGGAGACCGGATGCCGTAGCCGGCGAGGTCGGTCTGGTCGCCGAAGTAGTCGCGGCCGGCGCCGTCGGTGTCTTCGTCGAGGCTGTCGATGGCCTCGAAGACGAGCAGGCCGAGCCCGTTGTCGAGGTTCGTGATCAGCTCGCCCTTGCCGTCGCCATCGAGATCGATGGCGATGCGCTCGCCCTTCTTGATCTGCAGGCCCTGGCCCTGCAGGTCGAAGATGAGGGGCGACATGAGCTCGCCGGCGGTGTCGGCGGCGTCGGCGAAGTCGCTGATGTCGACGGCCTCTGGCCCGTCGGCGCACGGCGGCGCCGCCGCCGGTGGCTCGTTGCCGGGCACGATGATGCCGTCGCCCTGGCTCGCGCGGGACGCCCCGAGCTCGGCGGCGCCCGGGGTCGACTGCGTGGTGGCGTGGTTGCTCGTCGAGCGCAGCGACTGGGCGATGGAGCCCGCCATCTGGTCGAAGATCATGGCCGACGTGCCGTTCTTCTCGCGACCGCTGCGGACCTTCGTGCCGAGCAGCTGGTTCAGCGCGTCGCGCTCGGGTCCACCCTGGGGACCCTTGCCGCGGCTGCCGGCGAAGTCGCCGCTCAGGCTCTGGCCCGTCCGCTCGGCGAGGATCTTGATGACCTCCTGCTTCGCGGCCTCGGCGTTGGGCGCGTTGCGGACGCGCGCGGCCTCCTCGGGCGAGAAGGTCAGCGTGCGGGCGCCCTGCGGCGGCGTCTGCCCCGCGGGGATCGAGCGGGCCTGCGACGCCCCCAGCTTCTGCTGCACGCGCAGGAACGTCTGCACGTCGCGCTTGCCGCCGATCTGCGTGCCGTTGGGCGCCGTCAGCTGGCCGGGTCCGCGACGCAGACCACGACGCGCCTTCTTGCCGCGGCGACGACGCGACCGCCCGCCGCCACCCACGCCGCCGCTCATCAGCGCGTGGATCATCTGGCTCATCGCCTGCTGGACCTCGCGCGCGTCGTGCGCCCGCTGCGGGTCGACGGCGCGGCGCGCCTCCTGGCTGACGACGTTGCTCTGCGGGGTCGCGGCGTTCGTCGACGCGTTGCCCTCGGCCCGGTGGACGGAGCCAGCGGTGTTGCGGTTGTAGCTGCCGTCGATGCGCGTCGTCATGGCTCGTATCTCCGTTGTGCTCTCACACCGACCGTATCGGTTCGGATCCGCCGACCGCACGTCGGCTGACCGGCCGTGCGAAGTCCACCTACATCCGCGCCCACGGGGCGGAGTCGCCGCAGCGCCCGGAAAGAGGCGACCGGCGGACGAGCCGCCGGTCCCTGACCCGTCCTGGTGCCGGCGGCGCCGGGGCTCGGCGTGTCGTCAGCGACGCTCGCGGCCTTCGTTGCTGACGTCCTCGCCGTCGCGCACGCCGTCGCCGTCGCTGTCGGGGTTGGTCGGGTCGAGGCCCAGCGCCAGCTCGGTGCCGTCGTCGAGGCGGTCGCCGTCGCTGTCGATGTTGTACGGGTCGGTGCCGAGGCGGCCCTCGGTGGCGTCGTCGAGGCCGTCGCCGTCGCTGTCGACCACGACGTCGCAGGTGTCTTCACCGTCGCGCACGCCGTCGAAGTCGCTGTCGGCGTTCAGCGGGTCGGTGCAGCACGAGGGCGCGCGCTCGATGGAGCCGTCGGCGTCACGTTGGTCGTCACGCTGTCCCTCGGCGGCGGGCACCGGCTGGACCGACACGCACCAGACCTCGTGGCCGTCGAGAGCGCCGTCGCCGTCGCTGTCGGCGTTGTACGGGTCGGTGCCAAGCGCCTGCTCGGTGGCGTCGTCGAGGCCGTCGCCGTCGCTGTCGATCCACTGCGGCGCGTCGCAGGTGCCGTCGGCGCCGTCGGGGATGCCGTCGAAGTCGCTGTCGGGGTTGAGGGGGTCGGTGCAGCACGACGGCGCCGGCATCGCGGCGTCCTCGCTGCCGCGGCGCTCGCCGTCGTCCTGGCTCTCGACGGGCAGGGTGTAGGCGCACCAGACCTCGCTGCTGTCCAGCAGGCCGTCGAAGTCGGTGTCGGCGTTGTACGGGTCGGTGCCGAAGCCCCGCTCGTCGGCGTCGAGCAGGCCGTCGCCGTCGCTGTCGAGCCAGCCGTCGCCGCACGAGTCGTCAGCGCCGTCGGGGATGCCGTCGAAGTCGCTGTCGGGGTTGAGGGGGTCGGTGCAGCAGTCGGCCACCACCGACGGGGCGCCGGCGTCCTCGCGGGCGGCCGCCATCGGGATCGCGCACCAGGCCTCCTGCCCGTCGAGCAGGCCGTCGGAGTCGGTGTCGGGGTTGCGCGGGTCGGTGCCGAAGGCGCGCTCGTCGCGGTCGAGCAGGCCGTCGCCGTCGCTGTCGAAGTCCTCGCCTTCGCCCTCGCCCTCGCCCTCGCCTTCGGCGATGTCGATGACGAAGCGGATGGTGCAGTCGTCCTGCGCGGCGGCCAGGTGGGTCGACAGCGCGCCGACGCCGAGGATGCGGAGCATGTTCTTGCGGAAAGAGGTGGCCTTCGCTGCGCGCATGACGTTCTCCATGTCTGCCCGTCGTCGGGCGTGGGGTTGTGGTCGGGGGCGGTGTGGCGGTCGGTGCGTCAGGGCAAAGCAGCGCGCGTGCCAACCACGCGCCGGGCGTGACCGCTGCGTCCTGACGCGCGGTCCGCGCCGCGCGGCGCGCGGAGACCGCCCCCAGCGGCCAGCGGCCTGCAAGGGCGAGCAGGCAGCTGCGGTGTCGACGCAGCAGCAATCGCCGTCGGCGTGACCATGCTCACGTGGCCGACGTCGCCCGGGAAGCGGCGCGCAGCGCGGGCGGCCCCAGGCGCTTCGCCGCCGTCGGTCTCGTGCAGACCGGCGCGCTCGCTTCGGGGTACCGAGCACATGTTCCCCGGGCCCCTTTGGCGAAGTCCGACGATTTTCCCGGGCGCCGCCCGCGGTCACATCACCGAGCGCGCCGGATCGTCACGCTGACACCACGGGGGACGTGAGCGGACCGATGATCGACGTCGACGGCGCTCGGGCATGATGTGTTTGCCCGAAGCTTCCCACCCGCACCACGCCCTCGCCCGGTCTCTTCGGGATCGACGCCCTCGACGCCGAGGACGTCCTGCAAATTGCCGACGTCGACCACCTGCCGGTGATCGGCGGGATCTGGGACGAGCTCGGGCTCACCGCGGTCGTCGACGCGAGCGTCCCGCAAGGATCCGCAGCAGGCGATGTCGACGGGGCTCGCGCTCAAGGCGATGGCGCTCAACGTCGTCACCGGTCGTGCCCCGCTCTACCGCTGGCGCAGCTGGGCCGAGGAGCTGCCGCTCGAGCTGTTGCTCGGGGCCGGCGTCGACGCTGACCACCTCAACGACTCGTCGGTGGCCCGCCACCTCGACCGGTTCTTCGAGGCGGGTCCCGAGATGGTCTTCAACGCCGCCGCGCTGCGGGCCATCGACGTCGAGGGGCTGGAGCTCGACCGGGTTGCACAACGACACGACGCCGCGCCTGGTGTGCGGCGCGCACAACCACCCCGAGCACCGGGACGCGATCTCGTTCACGTACGGCCACGGCAAAGACCAGCGGCCGGACTTGAAGCAGATGATGTACGGCTTGTCGACGGCGGTGGACGGGGTGCCGGTGAACGCGCGGCTGCTGTCGGGCAACACGTCGGACAAGACGTGGAGCAGCGAGCTGCTCGGTGATCTGAAGAAGGATCTCCGCCTCGACTCGACAGCACGATGGCACTACGTCGGCCACAGCGCGCTGGTGACGCAGCGGAATCTCGACCTCGCCGCGGCGAACGGAATCGTGCTGACGAGCAGGATGCCGCGGACGCTGACAGCGACGGAGACAGCGTTGGTGCGCGCGGCCCACGAGCCGCTGCCGCTGGTGGCGCTCGGCGCCTTCAGCGAGGCGAAGGACGCGACGAGCTACGAGGGCTGCGTGCTGCCGGATTGCGCGGTGCTCGGTCACCGCGTGCAGCTCGGCGCCTGTCGCGCGACGCCGGGGAATGCGCGCACGCAGCGGTGTGCACGCCCATGCTCAGCGGGCTGAAGGCGATTCGCATGCGGACCGCGCCGGGGTGGTCGCCGTGGACATTGGCGGGGCGGCTCAGGCCACCGCGTCCTCGTCGCTGTCGCCGTCGCCGCCGTCGAGGGTCGCGACGCACGATGGCAAGAGCAGGCTCACCGCCACGACCGGCAGCAGTTGGGAGCAGGGAGCGACGCACAGACGAAGGGGAGCGACGGCGACGCGCATGCCCCGACGATCGCCTGCCCGGTCCGGGCGTTGCGAGTCCGGCGGCCTCGTCAGGACCCGAGCAGACGCCGCACGTGCTCCTCGAGCGCGCGGTGGTCGCCGAGGTCGAAGCCAACGTGGCGCGCGATGAGGCTGCCGTCGCCGTCGAAGAGCATCGTGGTGGGCAGGTTGACCACGCCGAAGCGCTCGCGCACCGCGGCGTCGGGGTCCCACGCCAGCGGGAAGCGCGGCCGGGCGGCGGCGGCGAAGCGGCGTGCAGCGGTGGGGTCGTCGTCGACGGAGACCGCCACCATCTGAAGGCCGCGCGACAGCCACGTGCGGTACAGCTGGTCGAGGTGGCGGAAGCCCTGCCGGCACGGCGCGCACCAGCTCGCCCAGAAGTCGACGAGCACGAGGCGCCCCGCGCCCAGCGGGGGCAACGTCGCCAGCGCGCGCCCGTCGAAGTCGGTGAGCCCGAGCAGCGGGTGTGAGGCCTCGTCGGGCGCCGTCGTCGGGTCGGGCGCCGTCGCGCAGGCACCGAGCGCGCCGGCGGCGGCGAGGGCGCCGAGCGCGGCGCCGGCCTGCAGCAGCGCGCGGCGCGACCCGACACGGGGCGGCAGCGCGCGGCCGTCGGTCGTCGTCCTTCTCACGGCGTCGTCCGCAGCGCAGCCAGCAGGCGATCGTGGACGCCGCCGAAGGCGCCGTTGGACATGCACAACAACACCGCGCCGTGGCCGGGGGCGCCGCGCGGGGCGTGGGCGCGCACGAGGTCGACGACCTCTTCGAGCGAGCCCGCCGCCACGGCGTCCTTGCCGGCGGCGCGCAGATCGGCGGCGAGCCGCGGGACATCGAGGGCCACCGACGGGTCGAGGGCGCGGCCCGGCGGCGCGAGCACCACGCGGTCGGCGGCGTCGAAGGCGCGGGCGTAGTCGTCTTGGAAGACCTTGCGGCACGAGGTCGCCGAGCGCGGCTCGAAGATCGCCCACAGCGGCCGGCCGGCGAAGCGACGCCGCGCCCCCGCGAGCGTCGTGCGCACCGCCGTGGGGTGGTGGGCGAAGTCGTCGACGACGAGCACGCCGGCCGCCTCGCCGCGCGCCTCCATGCGCCGCTTGACGCCGGGGAAGCTGGCGAAGCCGGCGCGGAGCTCGTCGTCGGACAGGCCGAGCCCGCCGGTGGCGGCGGCGAGGATCGCGTAGGCGCCCAGCGCGTTCAGCAGGTTGTGCCGCCCCGACAACGGCAGCGCAAACGCGCCGCGGTCGACGCCGCGCACCACGATAAAGAACGACAGCCCGGCGCCGTCCTCGACGACGCGGTCGGCGACGACGTCGGCCTCCGCCCCGCCCGGCTCGTCGCGGCCGGCGGCGTACATGGTCACCGGCGCCACGACGTTCGCCTGCGCGCGCGCCCGCAGCAGGTGCGGCTCGCTGGCCCACAGCACCACATGGCCGCCGCGCTCGGCCGGCGGCACCAGCGACAAGAGCTGCGCGAAGCGGGCGACGATGGCGTCGACGTCGGCGTAGATGTCGGCGTGGTCGTACTCGAGGCTCGTGCACAAGAGCGAGCGCGGCGCGTAGTGCAGGAACTTCGGCCCCTTGTCGAAGTAGGCGGTGTCGTACTCGTCGCCCTCGACGACAAACGGCGAGGCCTCGCCCGGCGCGCCAAGGCGGAAGCTCTCGGTCATGCCGTGGGGCCTGCCGTCCGTGCCCAGCGGCGCGGGCACGCCGCCGACGAGAAAGCCCGGGTCGCGCCCGGCCGAGAGCAGCGTCCACGCCAGCAGCGTCGTCGTCGTCGTCTTGCCGTGGGTGCCGGCGACGACCACCGAGCGGCGCTTCGACAGGAACAGGTCGCCCAGCGTGGCGGGGAAGCTCGCGTGGGGCAGGCCTCGCTCGCGCATGGCCGCCGCCTCGGGATTGTCGCGCTTGACGACGTTGCCGACGACGACGAGGTCGGGAGCGGGCTCGAGGTTGGTGGCGCCGTAGGGGCTCTTCGCCGCGATTCCCCACTCGCGCAGCTTGTCGCTCATCGGCGGATAGACGCCCTCGTCGGAGCCGCGCACGTCGTAGCCGGCGGCCTTCAAGAGGCCGGCGAAGGCGCCCATGCCGGTGCCGGCGACGCCGATGAGGTGGATGGACTTCATGGCTGCATCCTCGTGGTCGATGGCGACGGGTGGGTATCGATGATGGGATCGGACGACGCAAGGCGCGCGCGCCGCGCCCCTACGGCGCGTCGAGGGAGCCCGACAGGCGCACGAAGACCTCGCGGTCGTCGAAGGGCAGCGGGCCGTGCCCCGACGCGTAGGGCTGCGGCAGGCGGAAGTCGTCGTCGAGCAGGTTGCGCACGCCGAGCAGCGCCTCGACGCCGCTGTCGGGCAGCGCGAGGCGCAGGGTGGCGCCAAGCAGCACCGACGTCGGCAGGTCCTTCACCACCGTGCGGCCCGACGGCTCGACGGCGACGACGGCGGCGCGCTCGCTGCGCAGCACCGCGTTGCCGGTCAGGGTCAGCGTGTCGCTCAGGAACAGCGACGTGATGCCCACGACCTTGTGCGACGGCTGGCCCAGCATGCGGCTGTCGTCCCCGGGCACGGCATAGACGGAGACGTCGTTCTTGCCCGTCGCCGTCGCGTACGACCACGACAGCTGCAGCCGGCCCCACGACGCGGCGTCGAGCAGCGTCGCCTCGACGCCGCGGCTGCCGGTGCGGCCGAAATTGGCGTAGCCGACCTCGTCGCCGCCGGTGTCGTCGACGAAGTAGACGATGGGCTGGTTCACCGTCAGGTCGAAGGCGTTGACCGTCAGGTACAGCGTCGGGTTCAGGCGCAGGCCGCCCTCGAGGCTGAACGACGCCGTGCGCTCGGGGGCGATGTTGGGGTTCACCCGCAGGTTGGCGATGACCGGGCCGCGGAACGCGCCGGCGACCAGCAGCTTGGCGTGGGCGTTGTCGAAGACGCGGGTCAGCGCCACCCGCGGCACGAACGAGTCGCCGTACTGGCTGTGGCGCTCGCCGCGCGCGCCCATCGTCAGCAGGAACAGCGGCGTCGCGACGACGGCCTCGCCGAAGATCGCGAGGTTGCCGTAGAGGACGTCGCCTGCGCCGCCTTCGCGCTCGGGCTGGAAGTCGAGGGTCAGCGCGTCGGCCTCGACGTCGACGCCATCGATCCGCCGCCCGACGTCGCCGGTCAGCTCGACGCCGCCGGACACCTCGAGGCTCGGCAGCGCGCGCCACTGCGTCGTCACGCCGAGGCGCCCGCGGTCGTCGACGAGCCGGTAGTCCGGGTCATGCACCGGCGAGCGCCAGGGCAGGAAGCGCGACAGCGTCAGGCGCGGCAGCACCGACCACGTCGGCGACAGCGCGAAGGGCAGCCGCAGGTCGACGACGCCGGTGAGGAACTGGGTCGGGCCGGGCACGTCGAGCGCCGTCTGGTTGGACCCGGTCTGGTTCTGCTGCTGCCAGTTCTGCAGCAGCACCCGCGCCTCGAGGTGGGGCGCGCGCAGCGTCGACTGCAGCCACAGGTTCAGCGCGTCGGAGCGGTTGGCCTGCGACAGCGCGCCGCCGCCCTCGGGGGGCACGTAGTCGCGCCGGCTCTGTCCGCGCGTCGTGATCGCCGCGAACCCGGCGACGTCCACCTCGCCGAGGTGCGCGCGCAGCGCCGGCAGCGTCAGGCCCGCCGACAGCGCGGCGCTGCCGTTGCGTGGCGGCGCGTCGGTGGTGGTGGCCCCCATCGTCGCCTCGAGCCCGAAGCGATCGCGCGCCTGCTGCGCCCGGGTCGTCACGCTGATCACGGCCAGCTCGGCGAAGCCGCCGTAGCGCGAGGAGCCGGGGCCGCGCAGCACCTCGACGCGCTCGACGTCATCGAGGGGGATGCGCGCGAACAGCGGCACGGTGCCATGCGACGTCTCGTTCAGCTCGACGCCGTCGACGAGCACGAGCACCTTGCCCTCGAAGCCCCACACGCCGCGAAACGAGGCGCCGACCAGACCGCTGGTGTCGACGCCGAGGTCGAAGCCGGCGACGAAGGGCAACAGCTCGCCCAGGTCGCGCACGCCCAGCGCCCGCAGCTCGTCGCGCGTCCAGACCGTCACGATGCCCGGCGACGAGCGCAGCGTCCTCGTCGCCGCCGCCGCCGACACCGTCACCGGCTGCGCCAGCAGGTCGGAGAGGTCGACGCCCTCGATGTTGGTCACGGTCTCGGCGCTGCCCGGCAGCTGCAGCGCCAGCGCGGCGGCGAGGGACAGGAACGGGGTCATCGCACCACCTCGCAGAGCTTCAGCAGGCCGGCGACGAATTCGACCTGCGCGGCGCGCAGCTCGGGCAGGGACACCACGATCCGCGCGCGGTCTTGCTCATCGACGACCGCCACCTGCGTGACGGTGTCGAGCTCCGATCGCTCCGACGAGCAGACGACCACCCTGGGCTCGCGCGCCGACGCCCGCAGCGGCGCGTACAGCGCAGGGGCGAGCGCGTCGACGTCGAACGCCTCGATGTGGCGCGAGCGGACGAGCGCGCGCAGGTCGCCGACGCCGGACGCCACGGCGACCGAGATGTTGAGCGGCAGCCCCTGCACGGCGACGTTGGCGAGCCGCGCGAGGTTCGCGTTCGTCGACGGCGTCCGGTCGGCCGACGTGAGCACCAGCAGGTCGAGGCGCGAGCCGGCCAGCTCGCGCAGGCCGCTGTGGTAGGCGAGGGAGCGACCACCACCGCCGCCGTCCGCGGTGACGTCGGCGCCGCGGCCCACACCGGCCGGGCGCCCACGGTCGCCACGTCGACGGTGAGCGCGCGCGCCCACGCCGCCGCCCGCATCACCGCCGATGGCACCGCCCACGGCACCGCGCCGAGGGAACGGCACGACCGCGTCGGCGAGGCGGTCATACGGTGAACCGGCGCGACTCGGCGGCGAGCAGGTCGGCGCTGGTCTTCAGGGCGACGATGGTCTGCTCGAGGGCAACGACGGGGGCGTCCTGGCGCGCGTTGGCGGCGGCGATGGCCTCGACGCGGGCGAGCAGCTGGGCCAGCGCGTCCTCCTGCGCGGTCTGCGAGGCGGCCACCGCGGCGACGACGGCGCGGATCTCGGCGATGGCGAGCCCGGCGGCGCGCGCCTTGTCGCTCTGCGCGGCGACGGTCTCGTCGACGGAGGCGGCGCTGTCGCGCAGGCGGACCACGGTGGCGTCGAGGCCGCGGGCGGCGTAGGTCTGGTTGTCGGCGGCGCCGCGCAGGTCCTGCAGCACGCTGCCGGCGCGCTCGAGGGCCTCGCTGGCGCGGCGGATGTCCTCGGCCTGCGTCGTCGACAGCGCGGCGATGCCCTCGAGGGCGATCGAGGACGTGGTGCTCTCGGTCAGGATGGCCTCGACGGCGGTGGAGGCGTCGAGAGCCTGCCGGCCGCCGTCCTCGACAGCGCGGCGGCCCTCGAGGGACTGATGCGCCGCTGCTTCGGTCTGCTCGATGATCTCAGCGATCAGCGCTGCGATCTGCTCGGTGGACCGCCGCGTGCGCGCCGACAGGTCCTTGATGGCCGAGGCCACGACCGAGAAGCCGCGCCCCTCCTCGCCCGCCTGCGCGGCCAGGATCGACGCGTTCAGCGCCAGCAGCGCCGTCTGATCGGCGACGTCGCCGATCACGCCGATGATGCCCTGGATCTCGCGCACCCGCGTGGCCAGCGTCGTCACCGTGTCCTCGACGGCGTCGACGGACGCGCTCATCGCGCCGACGCCCTGGGCGAACCGGCCGATCAGCACGCGGCCGGCCTCAGCGCCGTCGCGCACGCGCACCGACACGGCGCGCAGCTCGGCGGCGGCGCCCTCGACCTCGCGCGCCGCGCTGCTGACGCGCGACATCGCCGACGTCACCTCGGTGAGCGACCGCTCGCCCGCCGACACGCGCTCGCTGGTGCGGGCCACCGCGCGCTGCAGCGACTGCACCGAGATCACCGCCTCGCCCGTGCGCTCGCCGAGGCCCTTAAGCGTCGCCGCCGCCTGCTCGCTGGCGTGGGCCGCGGCCACCAGCGTCGTCGCCGCCGACTCGGAGCGCGACAAGAGGTCGCGGACGCGGGCGGCCGCGCTGGCCACTTCGCCGCGCACGCCGTTCACCGAGCTGTTGGCGTCCCGGACGCGCTCGCCGATGTCGACAGCGACGACGCCGATGGTGCGACCGGCATCATCGACGCGGCTGCCGACGGCGCCGAGGTCGTCGATGGCGCGGGCGAGGCTGGCCAGCGACCGGCGCTGCGAGCGGATCATCTCGCGGAACGAGCGCGCGAGCCCGGCGACCTCGTCGTAGCCCAGGACCTCGGGCTCGCTGCGCAGGTCGTTGGTGGACACGATGCGCGTCATCACCTCGGTGAGGCTCGTGACCGGCTCGACGATGCGGCGTGCGACCAGCAGCGCCAGCAGCGCGCCCAGCGCGCCGATCACCGCGGCGACGGTGGCGAGCCCGAGGAGCGCCTGCTTGACCGCGGCGCTCTCGTGGGAGCGCGACAGAACGACGACGACCTCGCCCGGGGACGCCCCCGACCGCCGCGGGATCTTCGCGCGCCGCACCAGCCAGTCGCTCGCCGGCAGCGTCGTCGGGTCGGCGGGGGCGACGAAGCCGGCGGCCACCGTCTGGGCGGCCACGGTGCGTCCGTCGACGACGACCGCCGCCCACGCCGCGTTGTTCGTCACCTGCAGGAGCGCCAGGCTGTCGTTCACCCCGCGCGCGTCGTCGACTTCGAGGGCCGGCGCCACCGAGGCCGCCAGCAGGTTGACGACGTCCTCGGCGCGCTCGTCGGCGAGGCCGGTAGAGATCACGCCCAGCGTGTAGCTGGCGCCGCCCCACATGGCCGCCGCCAACACGCCGATCAAGGCGACGACCTGCAGGGTCAGCCGGGTCCGCAACGAGCTACGCATGCGCGACAGCATTGCTGCGACGCCGCGCGCGCGACAAGCCCCACGACGCGCTTTCGTGCCCATGCCGCCCGACGGTGGCAGACTGCCCTCGTGCCCGCGCTCCGCTCCGATCCCGTCGCCCCCGTCCGCGCGCTCCCGGGCCCCGCCGGTCGCGCGCGCTCCGTCCTCGGCGTCGCACTCGTCGTCGCCGCCGCCGTCGCCGCCGCCGCCGCCGGACCGTCGGGAACGGCGCTGACCGACGTCGGCGGCGCGCTCGCCGCGGCGCGCGCCGCCCTCGACCGACGGGCGTGGCCCGAGGTCGTCGCCGCCCTCGACCGGGGGCTGCGCTTCGCCCGCGCCGAGGCGCCGCTGGTGCTCTCCGAAGTGCGGCTGGTGCGCGACGCCCATGCCGGGCTCGGGGCGTGGACGACGCTGCCCACGACGCTGCCCACGACGGGCAAGGACGGCGCTGCCCTCGTCGAGGGGCGCACGCTGCGCCTGTATGTCGAGGTCGACAACGTCGTCGCCGCGCCCCAGCCCGACGGCCGCCAGCGGCTGGCGCTGGCGGTGCGCGGGCGCTTCGCGCTGCTCGCCGACGACAGCAGCCGCGAGGAGTTGGGCGACAAGGACCTCGGCCGGCAGGAACTGTCGGTGTGGCGGACGACGGGGGTGCACTCGTTCGGGGTCGACGTCGCGCTGTCGGACAAGGCGCCGCCGGGGCGCTACGCGGTGACGGTGATGGTCACTGACGAGGTCGGCCACAAGACCGCCGAGCGCAGCCTCGCGTTCGTGCTGCGTTGACGACGGGCGCGCTCGTCGTCGCCGGCGATGGGGCCTGACGGGCCCGCCAGCCCCTTCGCAGGTCCCGGCGGCAGCGGTAGGCGGCGCGGATGAAGATCGTCAGCTGGAACGTCAACGGTCTGCGCGCGGTGTCGCAGCGCGGCGACCTCGCCTGGGCCTTCGACGGCAGCCTCGACGTCATCGGTCTGCAGGAGACCAAGATCCAGCCCGGCCACGTCACCGAGGCGCTGCGCGCGCCGACGGGCTACTCGTTCTCGACCTGGGACTTCCACGCGACGAAGAAGGGCTACTCGGGCACGGCGCTGTTCGTCAGAGACGGCCTCGCCGCCGCGCCGTTTGCGTTCTCGGTCGGCGGCGACGCAGACCCCGACTTTGACGTCGAGGGCCGCGTCACCGGCGTCGACCTGGGCGCCCTCGTCGTGCTGAACGTATACTTCCCCAATGGCGGCAGCTCCGACGAGCGGCTGCGCTTCAAGCACCGCTGGCACGACGCGTTCCTGACGCGGCTGGTCGCGCTGGCGCGCACCCGTGACGTCGTCGTGATTGGTGACTTCAACGTCGCCCACCGCGCCCTCGACGTCGCGCTGCCCGCGCAGTGGGCGGGGGTGTCGGGCTTCCTGCCCGAGGAGCGCGCGTGGTTCGACCGCCTGCTCGCCGAAGGCTTCGTCGACACGTTCCGGGCCGAGAAGGGTGACCTGCCCCGCCAGTTCACGTTCTGGGAGACGCGGCTGAACGCGCGCGCCGAAAACCAGGGCTGGCGCATCGACTACGCGGTGATCAACCGCGGGCTCGAGGAGCGCCTGCTCGACGCGTGGATCAGCCCCCAGATCCGCGGCAGCGACCACTGCCCCGTCGGCGTCGAGCTCGACGTCCCCGTACCGCGAACCGCCGCGGCGCCCGCTGCGGACGCTGACGACGACCTCGCCGCAGGAGACGTCGATGAGGACGACGACGGCGCCCACCGTCGCCGCCGCTAGACCGAGGAGCCAGCGCCATGGGCAAGAAGACCGTCCCCACCGACCAGCCGCCGTCGTCGCTCGGGCACCACCCGTTCGCCGGCCTGCAGGGCCTGCGCGCGGCGCTGCCGTCGACGCCCCAGAAGGCGACGGCGACGGCGACGGCGACGGCGATGGCGACGACGGCGACGACGACGACCACCTCGAAGGAGTTCCTGGACAAAGTGGTGGTGCGCCACGAGCGCAAGGGCCACGGCGGCAAGACGGTGACGGTGGTGTCGGGCATCGCGCCGGCGGCGCGCGACGCGCTGTGCGGGGCCCTGAAGAAGGCGCTGGGCTGCGGCGCCCGCGTCGAGGGCGACGATGTCGTGCTGCAGGGCGAGCTGGTCGACCGGGCGATCGCGTTCCTGCAGGCGCGGGGCGCAAAGAAGCTCGTCCGCGGCTCGTGACCGTCTGGCTTGATCGGGGCCGCGTGCGCGGGCTCCGTGGACGACGCTATTGTCCGCCCCATGGTGTCGACCCCGATCTTCGAAGCCCTCGAAAAGAACCTCGTCGGCGGCAAGAGCGGCGACTTGCCGCCGGGCAAGGTCATCCAGCTGGCCCGCGCCATCGAAGACGTGCGCGAGAGCAAGCCGTACCGCGTGCGCGGTCGCGTCACCGAGGCGACGGGCCTGATCATCAAGGCCGCCGTCCCCGGCGTCAAAATGGGCGAGATGTGCTTCGTGACGTCGCCCAAGGACGACACGCCGCCTTTGCGCACCGAGGTGGTGGGCTTCAAGGACGGCGCGGTGTTCCTGATGCCGCTCGGCGAGCCGCGCGGTCTCGGCCCCGACTCCGAGGTGATCCCTACGGGCAAGCCCTTCCAGATCAAGTGCGGCTACGGGCTGCTCGGCCGCACGCTGTCGGGCGTGGGCGACCCCATCGACGGCCTCGGCCCGCTCGACGACATCGAGGGCCTGCAGGACTGGTCCGTCGAGCGCGAGTGCCCCGACCCGTACACGCGCCAGCCCGTCGACCGCGTGATCAGCTTCGGCGTGCGCGCCTGGGACGGCCTGCTGACCGTCGGCCGCGGGCAGCGCGTGGGTCTGTTCGCCGGCTCGGGCGTCGGCAAGTCGACGTTGATGGGCCAGATCGCGCGGCAGACGTCGGCGGAGGTCGTCGTCGTCTGCATGGTGGGCGAGCGCGGTCGCGAGGTGCTCGAGTTCATCCACGACTCGCTCGGCGAAGAGGGCCTGAAGCGCAGCGTCGTCGTCTGCGCGACGTCGGACACGCCGAGCCTCGTGCGCCTGAAGTGCTGCTTCGTCGCCACCGCGGTGGCCGAGTGGTTTCGCGACCAGGGCAAGGACGTGCTGTTCATGATGGACAGCTCGACGCGCTTCGCCCGCGCGCAGCGCGAGATCGGTCTGGCGCTCGGCGAGCCGCCGGCGCGGCAGGGCTACCCGCCCAGCGTGTTCGCGCAGATCCCGAAGCTGATGGAGCGCACCGGCAACAACGACAAGGGCTCGATCACCGCGATGTACACGATCCTCGTGCAGGGCGGCGACATGGAGGAGCCCATCGCCGACGAGGTCCGCGGCATCCTCGACGGCCACGTGATCCTGAACCGCGAATTGGGCGCGCGAAACCACTGGCCGGCCATCGACGTGCTGCCGTCGCTGTCGCGCGTGATGAGCGGCATCGCCGGCGAAGACCACAAGCGCGCCGCCGGCAAGATGCGGCAGGTCATGGCCACCTACGAGAAGAACCGTGACCTGATCCTGCTCGGCGCCTACCAGTACGGCACCGACCCCAAGGTCGACGAGGCCATCGACAAGATCGAAGAGATCGAGAGCTTCCTGAAGCAGGGCACCTACGAGGCCAACGGCTTCGAAGAGACCGTGCAGCGCATGCTCGAGATCTTCCCTGAGTAACCCGACCCTGCCCCGCGGAGCTCCCGATGTTCGACGGCCACGACGAAGGTTCTTCCCGGCAGCGCAACGTCTTCGGCGCGCCGCTTGCGACCTGCAGCAACGACCCGCGCACCGGCTTCTTCCGCGACGGCTGCTGCCACACCGGCCCGCAGGATCGCGGCCTGCACATCGTGTGCGCGGTGATGACCGACGAGTTCCTGCGCTACTCGCGCGCGGTGGGCAACGATCTGTCGACGCCAGCGCCGCAGTACGGCTTCGCCGGCCTGAAGCCGGGCGACCGCTGGTGCCTGTGCGGAGCGCGCTGGAAGCAGGCCCTCGACGCCGGCTGCGCGCCGCAGGTCATCCTCGCTGCCACGCACGAGGCGATGCTGCAGCTCGTGACGCTCGACGCGCTGATGGCCCACGCCGTCGACGTCAGCTGAAGCCGCGCTCGCAGCGACGAAGGCAGCGACGACCGCATCGACGTCAGCATCGACGTCAGCATCGACGGCAGCAGCGACGGCAGCAGCGACGGCAGCAGCGACGTCAGCATCGACGGCAGCAGCGACGTCAGCAGGGACGTCAGCAGCGATGCCAAGAGGCGTCGCGGACAGGCGAAGCGACCCGCGCGCCGCAGCCGGTGACGACGACGCGGCGAACGTGATCGCCTGCGGGGCCCGGGTCGCTTTGCCGTGTGAGCACTCTGCGAAGCGCCGGGGGGCCTGGGGGCCGGGCGCGACCGGCCCCCAGGTCGCGCCGAAGGCGAAAGGTCGAAAGGCGACATCGCCGGCAGACCAAAGGAGCCGAAGAGGACGACGATGGCAGCGGGGCGCAGACCGGTCGACCAAGAAGCAAGAAGCGCGAAGCACGAAGCGCGAGAAGGACAGGGCCCTCACCCGCGGCTTCGCCGCAGCCCTCTCCCAATTCTGGGCGAGGGCTTCCTCTCATCCAGGTCGCGCCGAAGGCGAAAGCTCAAAAGGCGACGCCGCTGGCAGACCAAAGAAGTCGAAGAGCCCGCGGGGTCGCCGCAGCCGTCCCCCAGGTCTGGGCGAGGGCTTCCCCAGGCGCGAAGAGAGAAGCGCGAGGCGGGGAGAAGGACGGGTCAGGCGGTTGACAGCCCGGTCCGCGCGGGCGAACGCGACGGCTCAACCCTGAGGGGTGTGTTCGTCGACCGGCCTGAGAGTCAGGCCAGCCGAGGAACCCACCCTCCGCACGCGCCGCGATGGCGCAGGTGTCTCCGCCGGCGCGAACCTGTGTGTTCGTCGACGACGGGGGTGCCGAAAGGACCGAGATGAAGACCGAGTTTGCCCGGCCGGGCGAGGGACGTAAGTGGTACGTCGTCGACGCCAACGGCAAGACCCTGGGCCGCCTGGCCAGCCAGATCGCCAACGTGCTGCGCGGCAAGAACAAGCCGACGTTCACGCCCCACGCCGACGCGGGTGACTTCGTCATCGTGGTCAACGCCGAGAAGATCAAGCTCACCGGCAAGAAGGAAGAGCAGAAGATCTACTGGCGCTACAGCGGCTTCTACGGTGGCGAGAAGGCGACCCCGGCCGTCACGATGCGCGCGACCCATCCCGAGCGCATGATCATCGCCGCCGTGCAGGGCATGCTGCCCAAGGGCCCCCTCGGCCGCGCCCAGCTGAAGAAGCTGAAGGCGTACGCCGGCAGCGACCACCACCACAAGGCGCAAAAGCCCGAGCCGCTCACGCTGGCCGAGTGACCGTCTTCTCTCTTTCCAGAATATAAGGAATTCTCATGTCGAACACGCGTTTCTATGCCACCGGTCGCCGCAAGGAAGCGAGCGCCCGTGTGTGGGTCAAGCCGGGCAGCGGCGCCATCACCATCAACGGCAAGGGCATCGAGCTCTACTTCAAGCGTGAGGTGCTCCGCATGGTGCTCGCGCAGCCGTTCGAGGCCGCCGAGGTCAAGGGTCAGTACGACCTCGTCGCCACCGTCGCCGGCGGCGGCCTGTCGGGCCAGGCGGGCGCCGTGCGCCACGGCCTCGCCCGCGCGCTGTGCGAGGCCAACGCCACGCTGCGCCCGGCCCTGAAGAAGGCCGGCCTGCTGACCCGCGACAGCCGCGCGGTCGAGCGCAAGAAGTACGGTCGGCCCGGCGCCCGCAAGCGCTTCCAGTTCAGCAAGCGCTGAGCTCGCGACGACGCCGGTCTTTCATCCGGTGTCCTGCCGGCGACGAACCCCGCCTTCGGGCGGGGTTCGCCTTTGGGGCGACCGGGTTGCGTGGTGCGTCGTGTTCCGTCGACGATGCGGCATGCGTCGCTCTGCTGCCTGCTTCGCCCTTGCCGTCGCGCTCTCTGGCCCCGCCCGCGCCGACGACGCGCCGGACCCCGTCGCGCCGCCGGCGGCGCCGCAAGCCGTCGCGGCCTCCCCACCCGCACCGACCACGGCGGCGGCGCCGGCCCCGACGACGGTGACCACCGCGACCGCACCGCCGCCGCCGACGGCGACGACGGCGGCGCTGACGGTGACCGCGGCCGAGGCGCCGCCGGCGACCACCGCGACCGCGCCGATGGTGGTGGCGGTGCTCGACCTGAAGGCGGGTGAGGGCGCCACGGCGCAGGCGCAGGCGTTGACGACGATGCTCACCGCCGAGGTCGCGGCGCTGCCGGGCAAGCGGGCCATCAGCCGCAACGAGCTGAAGGCGCTGATGAGCCACCAGGCCGACTCGCAGCTGGCCGGCTGCGCCGAGGTGCAGTGCATGGCCGACGTCGCCCAGCTGGTGAACGCGACGATGGTCGTGTCGGGCACGATGCAGCGCCTGCAGGGCACCCTCGCCCTTGGCGTCACGCTGTTCGACGTCGCCGGCGGCGAGGCCCGCGTCGTCGGCCGGCAGGAGGCCGCGTGGCGCGGCAGCGACCAGGACCTGCTGCTGCTGGCGAGGCCGCTGGTGCAGCGCCTGTTCGACCCCGACAACGCCGGCACCCACAAGGGTCGCGTCGAGCTGATCGCCCCCGCGGGCGCGCAGGTCGTCTTCGACGGCAAGGACCACGGCCTGGCGCCGCTGGCGGGCCCGCTGACCGACGTCGCCAGCGGCGCCCACCGCTTCAGCCTGCGCAAGGACGGCTTCGCGCCCCTCGACCTCGACGTCGTCGTCGCCCGCGGCGAGACCACCATCGCCCGCGGCGAGCTGCGCGAGATCCCGCTCACCGACCAGCCGTGGTTCTGGTGGACCGCCGGCGGCGTCGTGCTCGTCGCCGCCGGCGCCGGTGCCCTCGCGGTCCTGTCGTTGGAGCAGCCCACCACCGTCGTCGTCGGCAAGCCCTGACCCGGCTCTCACCCGCGGCTCCGCCGCTGCCCTGTCCCCACGCTGCGCACTCTGCGAGAGGGCTTCCTCTCGCCCAGCATGGTGGACGGCGTCTCCGCGCGCCGACGGCGGCGCGCGCTCAGCCCACCGTCCACGCCCCGCGCGCAAGCGGCGGCGTCGCCACCAGCAGCAGCACCCGCGCCCGGTCGACGGCGTCGACGACGCCGTCGTGCTCGACCACCACGCCCTGCCGGCCGGCCTCGACGTCGAGCGCGGCGCAGCCCACGGGCAGCGTCAGCCGCGCGCCCGCCGGCACGCCCACGGCGTCCACCGACGCGTCCGGGCCGGCCCACAGGCGCTCGTCGTCGACGACGCCGACCGCCGCACGCCGTCGGGTCAAGGACAGCGCCGGCACGCCGTTGCCGCCAAGGGCGCCTGGCTTCTTCAGCGTCAAGGTCAGCTCGTCGACCACGGGGGCGGCGCGCTGCACGACGGCGCACAGGGCGAGGGCGGCGGTCTCGATCAGGCGAAAGGCGCCGCGCTGCAGCACGAAGCGCAGCTGCCCGAACAGCCGCGCGTAGTCGACGGTGTCGACGAGCTCGCCCGAGCGCGCGGCGCGGCCGGCGTCGAGCGCCAGCGCCAACGACACCCGCAGCGCCTGCGGCGTCGTGCGCTCCTCGGCGTAGACGCCGATCACGCAGTGGACCTCGACGTCGTCGACGCGCAGCAGGTCGGTCACGGGTCCTCCCGGGGGGCAGCGGCCGTCGACTCGTGCCCGCTCGGCGCCGCGCGGTCAAAGCCGGTCGACGCCCACCACCCCGCGATCCGACTCCGGCGTCGACGTTTGACACCGCCCCGGTCGTCGGGAACGCTTCCCTCATGCTCCGTCCCGCCAGCCTCGTCGTCGTCGTCGCTGCCGCCCTCGTCGCGCTCGTCGGATGCGCCCCCGCCGACGACCGCCGACCGCCCCGCGTCGCCGTCGGCGAAGGGGAAGGGGAAGGCGAAGGGGAAGGCGAAGGCGAGGGCGAAGGGGAAGGGGAAGGGGAAGGGGAAGGGGAAGGCGAGGGCGAGGGCGAAGGCGAAGGCGAGGGCGAAGGCGAAGGCGAAGGCGAGGGCCCCGACAGCGACGGCGACGGCGTCGTCGACAGCCTCGACGGCGCGCCCGCCGACCCTTGCCGCCCCAACCTCGCGGCCCTCGCCTGTCCCACCGGCGACAGCGACGGCGACGGCGTCGTCAACCGCAACGACGGCGACCCCGCCGACCCGTGCAACCCGAGCGGCAACGCGCCGGCGTGCCCCACCGGTGACGCCGACGGCGACGGCACGCGCAACGACGGCGACGCGGCGCCGCAGGACGCGTGCGTGCCGACCACGGCGGTGCTCGCCTGCGGCACCGGCGACCTCGACGGCGACGGCGTCCGCAACGGCGTCGATCCCAACTCGTCGAACCCGTGCATCCCGAGCAACGCGTCGCTGGCGTGCCCGTCCAACGACAGCGACGGCGACGGCGTCCGCAACGACGCCGACCTCGCCCCCGCCGACCCGTGCGTACCCGAGGACCAGATCCTCGCCTGCCCCGACGGCGACGTCGACGGCGACGGCGCCCCGAACGGCAGCGACCCGCAGCCGCAGAGCCCCTGCGTGCCCGACACCCGCGCCCTCGCCTGCGGCACCGGCGACACCGACGGCGACGGCCTGACCAACGGCGCCGACGCCGCGCCCACCGACCCGTGCCTGCCCGACCAAACCCCCGACGCGCTGGCCTGCCTCACCGGCGACACCGACGGCGACGGTACGCAGAACCAAGACGACCCGCAGCGCCAGAACCCCTGCGTGCCGCAGGAAGACATCCTCGCCTGCCCCGACGGTGACGCCGACGACGACGGCGTCAACAACGGGACCGACCCCGACGACGACGACCCGTGCGTCCCCGACCAGACCCCCGACAGCCTCGCCTGCCCCGACGGCGACACCGACGGCGACGGCGTCAACAACGGCGACGATCCCCAGCGTGACAACGCCTGCATCCCGTCCACCGCCGTGCTCGCCTGCCCGAGCGGCGACCTCGACGGCGACAAGGTGATCAACAGCCTCGACCGGGTGGGCACCACCAGCACCGCCACCGACCCGTGCCGCCCCCAGCCCGACGCCCTCGCCTGCCCCGGCGGCGACTTCGACGGCGACGCCTTGTTCAACGGCGGCGCCTGCGCCGTCACCGCCGACTGCGGCGCGTCAGGCCCGTGCGTCGCTGGCCGGTGCACGACGAGCATCGACCCTGCGCCCGAGGACGAGTGCGCGCCCGACGCCGACGCGCTGGCGTGCGCCACCGGCGACTTCGACGGCGACGACGTCGCCAACGGCCTCGACCGCGTCGGCGCCCTCAACACCGCCGCCGACCCGTGTCGCCCCGACGGCGACGCCCTGGCCTGCCCCGGCGGCGATCGCGACGGCGACGACGTCAGCAACGCCGACGAGCAGCGCGACGGCTCTGACCCCGAGGACGGCTGCGACCCCGACCCCGACTCGACGGCCTGCGACAGCGGCGACAGCGACGCTGACGGTGTCAGCAACGCCGCCGACGTCGACGACGCCAACCCGTGCGTGCCGAACCCCAACGGCGTCGCCTGCGGCAGCGGCGACTTCGACCGCGACGGTGTGACCAACGCCGCCGACACGCAGAGCCCCACCGCCGCCAGCGACCCGTGCGTGCCCGACGCGACGTCGTCGCGCTGCACCGGGCGCTCGCCGGGCTGCGGGCGCGCGGCGTTCGACCCGACGCTGTTCGTCGACGCGGCGCCCGCCGACGGCCAGCCCGATGCCCTCGTGACGCTGACGGTGGGCGGCATCCCGCGCGAGGCGGCGATCCGCTTCCCCGCCGGCTACAACCACACCATCGCCCACCCGGTGGTCGTCGAGCTGCACGGCGACCAGGACACCGGCGCTCCTCTCGATCCGTCGGCGCGGGCGACGGGCATCTTCGGCGCCGACGAGTACTCGGCCAACGCCATCGTCATCGCGCTGCACGGCCAGAACCGGCTGGCGCCCGAGGTGCGCGATGACTTCAGCACCTTCGTCTCGTGGAACTCGCTGACCCGCTGCGCGAACAACAACGACTGCCAGGCCAACAACGACATCGCCGCCGTGCGCGCGTTCAAGGCCCTGGTCGCCGAGGGCGCCTGCGTCGACCCGGCGAAGACGTTCTTCGCCGGCTTCTCGGGGGGCGCGTTCTTTGCGCAGTCGCTGCGCTGCTTCGACGAGGACATGACCGCGCTGGCGACGTACCAGGGCGGCTTCGAGGGGCAGCCGTCGCCGTCGACGTCGGGCCGCGAGTTCGGCTTCCTGCGCGACGACCGGGGCGAGTTCCTGCGTCTGGATCCGGCCACCTGCACGACCACGCGCGTGCCGCAGCTCGTCGTCCACGGCGCCCTCGACGGCACCTTCGAGCCGACCACGGACCCGCCGACCCAGTGCGCAAGCACTTCCGACTGCGGGGCCCCGGCGATCTGCCTTGGCAGCCCCGGCGAGTGCGTGGTCCAGCTCGGGCCGATCTTCGAGGAGCAGAGCCTCTTCGTCGCCGAGCGCTGGGCGGCGCAGAACGGCTGCGGCGCGCTGTCGGGGACGTCGAGCGCGCTGGACGGCGAGTGCTTCGAGTTCGTCGGCTGCGGCGGCGGCGCCGACGTCGTCTACTGCGAGCCTCTGGGCGTCGCCCACGCGGTGTGGAGCGCGCCGGCGGCGGGGACGAACGTGCTGAAGGCCTTCTTCGCGCGGTTCTTCTGACCGCGGCGCAATCCCAGCCGACGTCGAGCGCCGGTCAGAGCCCGACGTTGCGGCCGCCGTCGACGGCGAGCATCTGCCCGGTGACGTAGCCCTGCGCAGCGAGGAACACGACGGCGGCGGCGATGTCGTCGGGGCTGCCGGTGCGGCCGAGCGGCACGCGCGCGAGGATGCGCGCGACCTTGTCGGCGTCGTAGTCGTCGGGGAAGGCGACGGCGCCGGGGCCTATGGCGTTCACGCGGATCGGGGCGAGCTCGAGGGCGAGGGCCTTCACGAGCATCAGCAGCCCGGCCTTGCTGACGCAGTAGTGGGCGTGCCGCCGGATGGGGCGCTCGCCAGCGACGTCGGCGATGCAGACGACGCTGGCGGCGGGCGACCTTCGCAAGGCCGGCAGCAGCCGCTGGGTCAGAAACGCCGGCGCTTCGAGGTTGACCGCCTGCATCAGCCGCCACTGCGCGGGCGTCAGCTGCGCGAAGGGCACCTCGGCGAACAGCGCGGCGTTGTGGACGACGACGTCGAGGCCAGGCCAGCGGGCCATCACGTCCTCGCCGAGCGCGAACGCGCCCTCGACCGTCGACAGGTCGGCGGCGTGCAGCGAGGCCTGGCGCCCGCGCGCGACCACGGCGGCGGCGACGTCGTCGAGGGCGGCCCGGTGGCTGTGCGCGTGCAGCGCGACATCGTAGCCGGCGTCGGCGAGGGCCAGCGCGACGGCGCGCCCGACGCGCACGCCGGCACCGGTGACGAGAGCGACGGGCATCACCGACCTCCGCAGAGCGAGCAGGAAGACGAAGAAGCAGGCGGCGACGCAGCAACCAACGGCGACGAAGGCACCAGCGACGACGGCACCAGCGACGAAGGCACCAGCGACGACGGCACCAGCGACGACGGCACCAGCGACGCGAAGCGCGTCTGCAGCCGAGCAGAGCGAGCGCTCGCGGCGAGGCACACGGCCCGCTGTCGGCGGCCCGGCTGCATGCTCGTCGTCAATGAGCGACCGCCGCTTGGGCCGTGTGCTGGTGCACGCAGCCCCCAGGGCCCGGGGGTTCTCAGGGGGACGGGGCCAGCCGTCCCCCTGGGTCGCGCCGAAGGCGAAGACAGCCACGCGGCCAGGCGCGCCGACGAGCCCGCTGAAGACGAAAACCTCGACACAGGAGAGGCTGCCGGAAGCGTGGCGCCCGCCGCGCGGTACTGAGCGACTCGCGCCGAAGGCGAAGCCCGCCACGCGGCAGCGTCGAACGACGAGCCCGCCGAAGAAGAAAACCTCGACATCGGCACAGCGGCAGGAAGCGTGGCGCCCGCCGCGCGGCACCGAGCGACTCGCGCCCATGGCGATGACAGCCACGCGGCCAGTCGCGCCGACGAGCCCGCCGAAGACGAAACCCTCGCCACAGGCAAAGCAGCCGGAAGCGTGACGCGCGAAGAGCACCCCCGACGAAGAAGAGGTCTCACCGCTGGTAGTTCTCGAAGGTCAGGTGCACGGGCAGTTCCTTGCCGCGCAGGACGCCCTGCACGGCCTGCAGGTCGTCGATGTTCTTGCTCTCGACGCGCACCTTGCTGTCGCCCGTCTTCTTGTCGTTCTGGATCGACGCCGTCACCTTGAGCTGCTTGTTCTCCTTGATGACCGCCACGATCTTCTTGGCGTTCTCGGTGTCGAGCGATTTCTTCAAAAGAACGCTCATCGTGAAGCGCGCCCCTGATGCCACCGGGTCCTTGCGCTCGAGGAACTTGATGCTGAGCTTGCGCTTGATGAACTTGTCCTCGAGCACGTCGGCGAGCGCCTTGACCTTCTCTTCGGTGTTGGCGGTCAGCTTGTAGCCGCCCTCGACCTCTTCGAGCGCGGCGTCGGTGCCCTTGAAGTCGAAGCGGGTCTTCAGCTCCTTCTGCGCCTGCTCGACGGCGTTGCGCACCTCGTGCTGGTCGGGCTTCGAGACGATGTCCATCGATGGCATGGGGCTTCTCCGTCAGCGACAGTGCGCGGGGTTGATCGTTCAGGGAGCTACGGCCGAGACGTAGTCGCCGTCGCCTGCGACCCCGGCCATGAAGTCGGACAACGTCATGCCGTCGACGACGGTGGCCGCAAGATCCCGGTCGTAGACGTAGACGTGGCGCTCCTCGTCGGTGACGAAGAAGCGCACGTTGGCGCGGTCGCCGCGGGCGTCGACGAAGGCGTCGACGGCGGCCTTCCAGGTGGCGACCGGCAGGCGGTTGCCGTCGGGCGAATAGAACTGGCGCAGCGTCGAGTCGGCGTTGCTCTGGATCAGGCCGATGCGCGCGTCGGGCAGCGCGCTGACGACATGATCGAACATCTCGTCGACGGTGTCGCAGCCGTCGCACAGCGTGGGCTGCCAGGCGGCGACCTGCTCGGCGGCGTAGACTGCGGCGCCGGGGAAGGGCGGCAGCGGGATGCCCGAGTCGATCACCAGCGACAGTGTCGTTGAAAGCGGCAGCAGCGCCCGCAGCCGCTCGGCGTTGTAGACGACGCCGTAGCCGCCCGCCGACGCGCCGGCGAGGACGACCTCGGTGGCGTCGGGCCAGGTGGCGAGGATGCGCGGCAGCATCACGGCGAGGTTCGTGCTGCCGACGTGGCGGACGCCCCACGGCGTCTCGGCGCGCGCGCCGGAGTGCACGTCGCCGGTGCAGTAGGGCACGTAGGCAAACGAGTCGTCGGCGAAGGGGTTGGCGACGGCGTCGCGATCGAAGATCCCTATGGCCAGCGACGTGATCTGGCGGATCACGCTCTGCGGCAGCCCAGTGTCGACGAACACCGCGAAGCCGTTGCTGCAGGTGAACGAGTTCCAACAGGCGCCGCCGCCCTCGAGGTAGACGACAAGCCGCGACGAGCTGCCCCGGTTCGTCGCCACGCCCACCGGGTCACCGTTGCCGCACTCGGCGCCGTCCAAGAGCGTGTACGTCCACGCGGCGTCGTCGGCGGGCAACGGCTCCACCTCTCCTTCTCCTTCTCCTTCTCCTTCTCCTTCTCCTTCTCCTTCGCCGCCGTCGGCGCCGACAACGCACGCCGGAAGCAGCGCGGCGACGATGGCGAAGGCCCCCGCGGCCCAAAGCGCGGAGAAGGAGGTCGGCGAAGACAGGGGGCAGGGAGAGCGGGTCATGCAGGATCTCCGGCGGCCGAAGCGGGCTTCAGATGCCGCGCCGCGATCAAGCGAGGCGCGCGCTCGCTGTCGAAGCGCACCAGACAGTTCAACGCGCGCCCACCGCCGCGCGCTCCCACGACGATGCCGTCGCCGAACAGGCGGTGGAACACCCGCGCCCCCGTCGCGTAGCTGGTGACGTCGCTGACATCGCTGACGTCGCGGACGTCGCTGACGTCGGCGGTCCTCGTCGTCGTGGGCGCCGTCGACGTCCTGGGCGCCGCCGTGACGCGCGGGCCCTGCGTACGCTCGGCGACGATCTTCGCCGTGTTCCCCATCCGGAACCGCCGCGCCGCGCCGCCGAAGCCGCCCACGCCACCGCCGTCGGGCTCGTCGCGCACCACCACCGGCCCCGGGGGCGCGCGGCCACTGTCGCCGTCGTCGCCGTCGTCGCCGTCGGCCGGCAGCGGGAACAGCCGGGTCTTTGGCTCCCTCGGTCGTCGGGGCGCGCCGCCGAAGCCGCCGCCGAAGCCGTCGTCGTCGTCGTAGACCACCCGCGCCCGGCCCGGCTCGCCGCCGCCCTCGTCGTCGTCACGGCGGGCGGCGGCGCGGCGCGCGCGCCACTGCTCGAGCAGCGTCGACGAGCGTGCGCCGTCGCCGCCGCGGCGGGGCACGTCGCCGTCCAGGGCGTCCTGCGGGATCTCGAGCAGGAAGCGCGACGGGTGCCGCTCCATGGTGACGCCCTGCACCATGCGGCGCGACGCGTACGACAAGACGAGCCGTCGCCGCGCGCGGGTGATGCCCACGTAGGCGAGGCGGCGCTCCTCCTCGATGGCCGTGTTGTCGTCGACGGCGCGGCTGTGGGGGAAGCCGTGCTCCTCCAGGCCGACGAGGAAGACGACGTCGAACTCGAGGCCCTTGGCGGCGTGCAGCGTCATCAGCGTGACCTGACCGCGGCCGTCCTCCCGGGGGCTCTCGTCGGCGGAGCCGAGCAGCGCCGCGCTCTCGAGGAAGGCCTCGAGGTCGCCGGCCTCGCCGTTGCGGCGCGCCAGCTCCTCGAAGGTCGCGGCGGCGTTCACCAGCTCGGCGAGGTTCTCGAGCCGCCCTTCGGCCTCGAGCCCGCCCTCGGCGGCGAGCCGCTCGGCGACGCCCGAGGCCTCGACGGCGAGGGCGAGGGCGTCCTTGGCGCCGAGGGCCGACGTCGCGGCGAAGAGCGCGCCCTGCGACGACGGCCGCTGCGGGCGCCCGATCTTGTCGGCGAGCTCGTCGAGCTGCTGCACCACGGCGGCGCACTTCTTCTGCGCGCCGGCGGCGAGGCCGGCCTCGGCGAGCAGCGCCGCGTCGGCGAAGACCTCGAGCAGCGAACGCCTTCGGGCGCGCGCGACGGCGTCGACCTTCTTGACGCTGGCGTCGCCGACGCCGCGCGGCACGGCGGCCAGGAAGCGCAGCGCGTCGACGTCGGAGCGGCGGTTCAGCGCCGCGCGCACGGTGGCGAGGACGTCCTTGACCTCTTTGCGGTCGTAGAAGCGCACGCCGCCCACGACGCGGTAGGGCAGCGCGAGGCGGCGCAGCTCGTCCTCCATCAGCCGCGACTGGGCGTTGGCGCGGTAGAGGATCGCGATCTCGTCGAGCTTCGTGCCGGCCATGACGTGCTCGATGAGGATGCTCCCGACGCGGCGGGCCTCTTCGACGTCGTCGGCGCCGCGCACCACGCGCACCGGCCGGCCGCGCTCGGCGCCCGCGTCGCCGCCGGCGGGGCGCAGCACCTTGCCGAGGCGCACGTCGTTCTTCTCGATGATCCCATTGGCGGCGTGCAGGATCATGGGCGTGCTGCGGTAGTTCTCTTCGAGCTTGATGAGCGTGGCGCTCGGCAAGGCGATCAAGAACTTCTTCAGGTTGTCCGCCGAGGCGCCGCGCCAGCCGTAGATGGCCTGGTCGTCGTCGCCGACGACGGCGACGGTGGCGGCGCGTCGCGCGAGGGCGAGCACGATGTCGGCCTGTACGCGGTTCACGTCCTGGTACTCGTCGACGAGCACGTGGCGCACGTGGCCGAGCGCGGCGGCCGCGTCGTCGTGGCGCACCAGTTCGCGCAGCTTCAGCAGCAGGCCGCCGAAGTCGAGCGCCGAGGCCTCCTTCAGCTTGTCGAGGTAGCGGTCGTAGGCCTTGAGCGCGTCACGGAAGAGCAGCTCATGGCCCTCGGGCACGTCGCGCGGACCGAGGCCCTCGCACTGCCAGCCGTCGATGAGCCGGCCGATGGGGCCCGCGGACTCCTTCGCCATGTTCAGGTCGTTGACAACGAGGCGCTGCAAGAGCCGATCGGCGTCGTCGGCGTCGTAGATGACGAAGCCCGGCGGCACGTCCACGATGCGCCCGTAGCGGCGCAGCAGGCGCGCGGCGAGCCCATGAAAGGTGCCGAGCAGCACGCGCGAGCCGCGACCGGGCACGAGCCGCTCGACGCGCTCGCGCATCTCGCCGGCGGCCTTGTTGGTGAACGTGACGGCGAGGATGCTCTCGGCGGTCTGGCGCTTCTCGGTCATCAGCCAGGCGATGCGGTGCGTGATCACGCGCGTCTTTCCCGAGCCCGCGCCCGCGAGGATGCACACCGGCACGTCGACCCGCGTCGCCGCCTCGTGCTGCGTCGGTGACAGGAGCTTTGCGAGATCCACGGCGTCCTCGTAACCAATCGCACGGCGGGGGCAAACCGCGGGCTCTGGCTCGCGCCGAGGAGGCGGTCTTGCTGCACGGGCAGCAGGCCCGTTGCCGAACGGGCCGCAGGCCCGCCGCCGTGGCGTGCCGGGATCAGGACGCCGCTGGCAGCGTGACGAGAAAGGCGGCGCCGCCCAGGGCGCCGTCAGTGACGATGAGGTCGCCGCCGTGCTCGCGCGCGATCTCGCGGGCGACGACGAGGCCAAGGCCCGTGCCCTCCTTCTTCGTCGTGAAGAACGGGCTGAAAATCTGGTCGCGCGACGCCGCCGGCACGCCGGGGCCGTTGTCTTCGACCACCAGCTCGACGCCTTCGCCGTCGCTGCCGTCGTCCTCGCCTGCGTCGCGCGCGCCGTCAAGCCGTCGCGCCGATACGCGCACGGTGCCGCCCTTGCCCGCGGCCTCGAGCCCGTTGCGCAGCAGGTTCAACAGCGCCTGCCGCAGCCGGTCGGCGTCGATGGCGACGGCGGGCAGGGCGGGCTCGACGTGTAGCTCGACGTTCACGCCGCGGCTGGCGGCGTCGCCTTGCGTGAACGCCACCAGCCCGGCGCACAGGTCGCCGACGTCGGTCTCGGTCTTCTGCGGCGCCGGCAGGCGCGCGAAGCGCAGGTAGCCCTCGGTGATCTCGGCCAGCCGCCGCACCTCGGACAGCACCGCGTCGAGGATCGTCCGCACCTCGGCCTGCCGCGACGCGGGCAGGTGCTCGACGTCGTCGCCGAGCAGCTCGATGTTCAGGCCGATCGACGACAGCGGGTTCCTGATCTCGTGCGTGATCTGCGCCGCCAGCCGCCCGATCGCCGCCAGCCGCTCCGACTGCACCAGGCGGCCGCGGGCGTCCTCGCGGGCCGTGACGTCGTCACCCAGCAGCAGCACGTCGCCCCCCGACGAGCCGGCGCGGTCGCGCAGCGGCACCACGGCGACGTCGACGATCTTGTCGCCCCGCTTCACCAGCGGGAACGACCGCAGGTTGCCGCTCTTCCTGACCGCGGCGACCACGTCGGCCACCGACGACGACGTCTCGGTGCCCGTGCCCAGCGTGACGCTGCCCAGGACCTCGGTGACGCCCTTGCCCTCGACGTCGACGAGCGGCAGCCCGAACACCGAGCGCGCCGCCGGGTTCAGCGAGCGCACCCGGTCGCCGTCGTCCACGACCAAGATGCCCGAGCGCACCGAGCGCACGACGTCCTCGGCGAACGCCGACAGCCGCCACAGCTCGCGCGAGCGCTGCGCCAGCGCGACGTTGCGCTCATCGAGCGCGCGGGCCAGCGCCAGCAGCTCGCGGCCGAGCACGGTCACCTCGTCGTCCATGCCGGTACCCCGGCTGCTGGCGAGGACATCGCCGACGACGTTGGTGCCGGCGCCCTGCTGCAGGGCCCGCGTCGCCTCCACCAGCCCGCGCAGCGGGCGCAGCGCCCGCAGCATCGACCACAGCACGAGCACCCCGACGAAGCCGGCGAAGAGGACGACCGCAAGCACCAGCCAGGCCCCGCGAGCCTCGGCGGCCTCAACGCGCAGCAGGGCGTCGGCGGCGCGGGTGTCGACGCCCAGGGCGATCGCGCGCAGCTCGCGCGAGTAGCTCTCGCTGCGCTTGCGCCACGCGCCGACGACGGCGGCGCGCTCGGCGTCGTCGACGGCCTCGGTGGTGTCGAGCACGCGGTCGACGGAGTCGTCGTAGCGGTCGGCGAGGTCGCGGGCGCGGCGCGTCTGGGCGAAGACCGTCTCGAGGACCAGCGCGTCGGCGGTGGAGGTGCCCTGCAGCTGGCGGGCGAGCAGCTGGATCTCGTCGAGCCGCTCGCGCATGGCCGCGGGGTACAGGTCGCGGGCGAAGCCGACGAGGGGTCGGCGCAGGCGCCCGTCGTCCTCGTTCAAGGCGCGGTCGACGGTGGCGTCCTTCAGCTCCTGCAGCGTGCGCAGCTGCGTGGCGGCGCGGCCAAGGGCCAGATAGCCGCGCGACAGCACGACGAGGTCGCGGCGCGCGGCGCGCAGGGTGACGAAGGCGAAGGCGCTGGCGGCGCCAAAGACCACCAACAGCGCCGCGAATCCGGCGACGATGCGCGCCGACAGTCCCGAGCGGCGCATGGCGGGTCAGCTCACTTCAGGACGAGGGGGATCACAAGATCGGCGGCCTCGGGCGTCGGCGCGAACTTCCACTTCCTCGCGGTGTTCGTCAGGCAGGAGCCGAGCTTGCTTGCGTTGATGACGGCCTGGTTGACGATGGCCCGCTCGACGGTGCCGTTGGTCTGGATCGACAGCGTCACGTGCGCCTTGGGCGGGATGTCCTCGCCGAGCTTCATCGCCGCCTCGACGCACGCCTGGATGCCGGGCTGCCCTTCGCGCACGACCTTGCTGGCGTTCTCGGCGTCGATGGCGGTGCCGGCGACGCTGGGCGCTTCGGCCTTCACCCGCGGGCCCGACGGGCCGCCCTTGTTCGCGAACATCGCCTTGATCTCGTCGTTGGACAGCGACGGGCCGGTGACGTCGATGCCGCCGCTGCTCTCGCCGATGCGGCGCACGATGTCGGCCTCGCCACCGATGCCGTTCTCGAAGCCCTTCTTCAGGTCCTCGTCGGAGACCGAGCCGCCGGCGGCGACGACGGCCTTCTTGCCGGCGCGGCGGGCGCGGCGCTCGGCCTGGGCCGCGACCTCCTTCTTCACGCACTCGGCCGGGTTCGGGTTCAGCCGGCACTTCAGGATCGGGTCGGCCTCGACGTCGTCCCAATCGTTCTTGATCGGCTGGTCCATGATGCCCGTGGACGTCGCGACGCGCTCGACGACGTTTTTCAGGCCCAGGATGTCGAGATGGTAGTCGGCGACGCACAGGCCGACGAAGCCGAGCACGCACAGCACGGCGACGCCGGCGTACATCCGCTGCTTCTTGGCGCGGTTGTGCAGGCCGGCCTGCATGATGAACACGCGCGTCGACTCGCGCGGCGCGTCGTTGGCGTTGCCGGTGGTGACGCCGGCGATGGCGGCGAACGGATCGTTGGTGACGGCCCCCGGCGACGTCGGCGCCGGCGTCGGCGGCACCGAGGCGCCCTGTCGCTGCGCGCGCGCGGCCTCGAAGTTGACGATCTCGGCCCCGCTCTCCTCGGCTGGCGGCGGTGGCGGCGCTATCGTCGGCGCGCGGCGCGGCGCCGGTCCCTCGGCGACGACGGCAGCGAACTCGGGCAGATCCTTCAGCCGGGTCCACGCCGTCAGCTTCTCGTGCCACAGGTGCGTGCGCTCGGTGATCTTGCCGTCGCGGTACAGGCGCACGATCTCGGCGTGCTTGGCCGGGCCGTGCTGCTTGCCCTTGATCGCCATGAACCAGTCGATGTGGCTCGACGACGAGGGCGCGCTCGACGAGGCCGGCGCCGCCGGCGGTGAGGGCGTTGACGACGAGCCGCCTGCCGCCGCCACCGCGACCTCGCCCGCGGCCGCGCCCTCGGACACGGCCTGCTGCTCGCGGACGACGACGATGTTGCCGCACGTCTTGCAGCGGATTTTGAGGACCTTGCCCTTCACCTTGTCGTCGCCGATCGAGTAGCGCGTCTGGCAACGTTCGCAGGAGAACTTCATCGGCACCCCGGGCCCTGCAGTGTAACAAACGAACGGGCGTGGGTCGCGATCTGCCCGACAACGACTTGCCTGTTCAATCGTTGCCATGGCTGGCGCGGCGCGTCATCGGGGATCGACTTTTTTGGGGCGCGCTGTCGGCTTGTTGGTCGTCGCCGAGGCGCTCTGTGGACGTCTTTGCAGCCACATCGCAAGACACTCCGTCGCGGCGACACTGGCCCTCACCCGCGGCTTCGCCGCTGCCCTCCCAATGCAGGGAATTCTGGGAGAGGGCCTGCGCTCGCCCCGCATGACGTCGGGCCGGGGCGCTGCTGCGCTCGAACCTCACGTCTCCCTTCTCCGAGAATTTCCAGAATTGGGAGCAAAGGCCAGAGCATGACGGTCTGGCCCGGCGCGGCGCTTCAGTCGAGGAAGACGGGTCCATTCTCGATCACCACCGACCGCCGCCGGCCGGCGGAGAACGCCGGGAGCGCCTCCGCACGCGCGCGCCGGGCATCCATCAGCGACACCGGTCGGTGGTCGAGAACGTACGAGTCGAGCGCATACAGAAATCCGTCGCGGACGAAGTTGAGTTCCTTGAGCCGCGCAATCTGGAACAGATCGATGCAGCAGGCCTCGGTCTCGTGCACCTTCGTCTTGCAGACCGCGTCCATCCGCAGCCGACGCATGAAGCGGTTGACGTCGCTGGCGTGGAACGACTGCATGAGCTGCCGTACCGCGCATGGTGGGCGCGCAGCGCGATGTCGTCGTTCATGAAGTCGAACATGTCGATGGACCAGGCGCCCCGCGGGTCGCGGAACGCGAACGACGCCGCCCAATGGCCCCGCATGAGCTGCGCCCACTCGGCGCCGTACTTTGCCTTGATGTACGCGCTCCCGACCTGCACCAGCGAGACGCTGGCCAGCTCCTCGCCCTCAGCGGTGAAGCGCGCCGGCAGGGCCTCCACGGCGCGGCGCAGCTCCGCGTAGGCGAAGAGCTTGTGCTCGCCGAGGCCCTGCTCGAGCAGCTCGCGCGCCACGCACCCCTCGCTCGGCAGGTTGCGGAACACCCAGAGCGCGCGCCCCTCGACCGTCACGAACGCTGACACCGGTGGCTTGCCGGGGCGACGCACCTCGATCCCCGACCAGTCCTCGCCCCGCACCGTCGTCGTCACTGCGTGAGTCGTGCACCCCGGGTGCGTCGCGCACATCGTCGTGGCGAGCGTCGCCCGCGCGGCAGCGAGCGTCGATGACACGGCGACGAAGACGAACACGTCGGTCTTGACCGCCGCGATCTGGTCTTGATACCGCGCCACGGCCCCGATGCCCTCGACCTCGGCGAGCGCGGGCAACACCCGATCGACGAGCTCAGCCGCGACCTCTTCTTCTTCGGCCTCGAAGATGCGGCGCAACCCGCGCGGGTGCTCGAAGGGGTTCGACGGGTTCCCGGTCCACAGGAAGCGCAGCGCGAAGCGCCCCGAATTCGGCATCCGTGACAGCGTCGAGCGCAGGTCCGGCGCGACGCGCACCGACGCCGCGGCCTGCGGAATCATCGACTACGTCGTCAACACCGCGGGCCTCTCCAACGTGAGCGAGCACGCCGCCATCTACTGGCCGCGCGTGAAGGTGCTCAACCCGGCTCGCAGCGTGTTCGGGTCGAACGACCAGATCGTCGTAGCGCCGTCGGGCATCCTCGCGGGCGTCTACTCTCGGACCGACAGCGCCCGTCCCGGCGGCGTCTACGACCCGCCGGCCGGCGTCGACACGGGCCGACTGTTCGGCGTGTTCGGCTTCGAGACCGACGAGGTCCTCGAGGAGCGCAAGCGGGACCTCGTGTACCCGAAGCGCATCAACTCGCTGACGACGGGCCCTGGGCTGCCGCGCTACATCGACGGCTCGCGCACGCTCAAGGGCGACGGCAACTTTCCGTACGTCGCCGAGCGACGCGGCGTGAGCTTCATCGAGCGCTCGCTCAAGCAGGGCCTGCAGTTCGCTCGGCACAAGAACAACACCGAGGGGCTGCGCGCCCAGGTGCTCCGGACCATCACGGCGTTCCTGCGGACGCAGATGAACAACGGCGCCTTCCGCAGCCGCGAGCCTGACAAGGCGTTCTTCATCGACGTCTCGGACACGCTCAACACGCCCACCGTCATCTTCGCGGGCAAGCTCATCGCGCGGATCGGCCTCGCCACGAACAAGCCGGCCGAGTTCATCATCCGCCGCATCAGCCAGGACACGCGGGCCCTCGAGGCCGAGCTGGCTGCCGCGGGCGCCCGAGGAGGAGACCCATGCCCGTCATCGGAACCCCACGCAGCTTCCACAAGAAGTTCAAGTTCGTCGTCGAGATCGACGACGTCGGCGACGCCGGCTTTCAGAAGTGCTCCGAGCTCGCCGTCGAGGTGGCGAACGTCCAGTACTTCGAGGGCGGCTCGCTCATCCCGAACAAGAGCCCGGGACGGCTCACCTTCGCCGACGTCACGCTCGAGCGCGGCGCGACGCAGGACCGCGACCTGTTCGACTGGTTTCAGGACGTCGCGATCACCTCGAGCGGCCTCGGCCTCGCTGACGTCAACTACAAGCGCAACCTCGACATCGTGCAGCAGGACCGGGACGGCACGGCGCTGCGTCGCTGGACGCTCTCGCGGGCCTGGCCGGTGAAGTTCGTGGCCGGCGACTGGGACAACGAGAGCGACGAGAACGTCATCGAGTCGGTCACGCTGACCTACGACTTCTTCGAGCTGGTGCAGTAAACCCCGCCGACTTTACGAAACCACGCCGCTTTACTCGGCGTGCAAGTCGGTGGGTTCAGTAAAGCTCGCGACGCACGCTCTCGCGTCCCAACCCCGTCGCCGCCCGGCTCTACTCCGGTGGAGGCGGCGCGCCTGTCCTCCGATGACCGTTTCCTCGGAGGACCGCCATGTCGCAGCTCATCACGTGCCCGTCGGGGCTTACCGGCCGTATCCGCGGCATGAAGGTCCGCGAGGAACGCATCCTCACGGACCGCAAGCTCGCGAAGGGTGGCGGGCAGATCGACGAGCTTCTCGCCGCGTGCTGGGAGGAGACGACCGACGCCGGTCCCTACGACTTCGGCGACAAGGGCATCGACTGGGGTGTCGTCCTGCAGGGCGATCGGTTCTACGCGCTCCTGCAGGTCCGCGCGCTCACCTACGGGCCTGAGTACGCGTTCTCGCTCGGCTGCCAGAACGACGCGTGCCGGGCGCGCTTCGAGTGGGAGCTCGACCTCGGGGGGCTGCCCGTCCGCACGCTGAGCGACGCGAGCCGCTCGGCGTTCACGCAGGGCAACCGATTCGAGACGCGCCTGCCCGATGCAGGCTTGCGCGTGTGGTTCCGGCTGCTCAACGGCGCCGACGAACGCAAGCTCCCGCAGCTTCGCAAGACCGCGGGCGACCGGATGCTCTCGGCGATGCTCGCCTGGCGCGTCCTCGAGATCGAGGGCGTGCCCGACAAGGACAAGCGCCGCTTCCTCGAAGACCTCAGCCTCAGAGACGCCGACTTCCTCGTCGATGAGCTCGACCGGGTCGACTGCGGCGTGGACACGGCCATCGAGGTCGAGTGCCCCGAGTGCCTCACCGTCCAGGAGGTGGAGCTCCCTTTCGACCGGGGGTTCTTCCTGCCTGGGACGGGCCGGACGGCGAGACGCCGGGACCGCACGTCCTCTTCCCGATGCTGAGCCTCGATGACTGGCGCGAGGGCCTATTCCAGCTCTGCTGGCAGCAGCACGGCGGCTCCGGACTCGGGGCGACGCTGAGCGAGGCCCTCGAGCTCCCCACCGCCGACCGGGGCTGGCTGCTCGAACGCATCGGGCGGCAGCGCGAACGCGAGGCACGCGAGATCGAGAAAGCAGGCAAACGAAGGTAGTCGCCCATGGCCCTCAACAACGTCGGACTCGGCTTCGTCTTCACCGCGCGGGACCTCGCGTCGGCGAAGATGGCGCGGTCGTCGCGGGCAGCTTCGCGCTAGCCGACGCGGCTGGGCGCTTCGAGCAGGCGATCGCCGCGGTGGCCGCGGTGTCGGGAGCTTCCGCGGTCGAGCTCCAGCAACTGCGCGACGCCGCGATCGCCGCCGGCATCGCGACCCAGTTCTCGCCGACGGAGGCGACGCTCGGCCTGCGCGAACTCTCCCCGGCAGGCTTCAGCGCGCAGGAGTCGATGCGGCTCCTCATCCCGGTGCTCGACCTCGCCGCGGGCTCGCTCGGCGAGCTCTCTCCGCAACAGGCGGCGGGCCTCGCGTCCCAGGCGATGAAGGCGTTCGGCATCTCCATCGACGAGGCCTTGATCTCCGTCGACCGGATGCTCCAAGCGGTGAACGTGTTCGCCCTCAACGCGAGCGAACTCCCGCTGGCCCTCGGAACAGCCTCCCGCGGTGCCCAGGCGCTGCACCAGTCGTTGTCCGAAACGCTCATCGCGCTTGGCCTCGTGAAGAACGTCATCCCGGGCGTCGACCGCGCCCTCCACGGCCTCGGCCGGTCCCGTCGAATCGCCTACCGCACCCGTTACTTCATCGCTGCCGCGGTCGCAGTCGCGCAGAGCGACCTCGTCCTCACGCTGCCGCGACGGCCCGGGCGGCACCTCGCCCGACAGCTCGACCTCGCCGCCTACGCGCCGCCGCTGGCCCTGCCGGCCAGCGACGTCCTCGCGCCATGGCACGCCAGACTCAACGACGACCCGCTGCACGCGTGGGTGCGGGAGGCCGTCTTCGACGCCGCGAACGCGCCCGAGCGGGCCCTCGTCACGAGCGGGTAGGGTAGAGCCAGCCCGCGAGCCGACGCGTGACGAAGGGCAGCCCGACGTAGGTCATGAAGAGCACCATCGCGAGCCCGACGACCGCGCCGCGCACGGGGGCTGGCAGGGGCGCGAGGGGCGGCCCCAGCACCGCTTGGAGCGTCTGGATCGTCGGGAAGGCCACCGAGACGGTGACGGCCGCCATCTTCCACCGCGGCGGTGGGGCGAGCCCCGGCGACGGGGCCTCGAACCAGCCCTCGAGCCCCGTGAGCTGCTGGACGCGCACGTCGGTGCAGAGCGACGCCGCGCGCTCGACCCAGAGCCTCCGCTCGGGAGAGGCCTCCCAGGCCGCTAGTTGTTCCGCCGTGTCGAAGCGAAACACCAGCGTGTAGACCCGCGAGTCATCGCGCGGACGGACGAGGTGGAGCCCCCGGTGCCCGGGGAAGGCGTGGGCCGCGTCGGCCACCCTGCGCGCCCAGTCTTCGTAGTTGGCCTCGCACCCCGCACGGACGGCACGCGTCACCAGCACCGTCACCGCGGGGTCGAGGGTCATGTCACTCGAACCAGTAGGACAGAGTGTAGTCCGCGTTTTGTCCAAGCTCGGCCTCGAAGCCGCCCTCGCCGCGGAGCCCCGCGAGGTCGCCCGTGGCAGAGCCCGGCACCACGAACCAGGTGCCCTTCACGCGGTTGCCCACGAGGCTCCCCTCGTCCTGCAGCACGAAGCTGCCCGCGCGTCCGTCGAGGGTCGCGGTGACCCGCTCGACGGCGACGAAGTACGCCGACCCGTCGGCGCGGAGGGTCTGGAGCATGCGCGCCGCCCCCTCGCCGGCGAGGTCACCAACGAAGTCCTCAGTCACGCGGAGCTCGTTGAGCGAGGGGCCCACGCTCGTGTCAAAGGGGAGCGACTCTCAGGTCTTCACCTGAATCTTGCCAGCGGCGGTCTTGCGGTTGCTCATGGAATCCTCTCGAACGTAATGGTTGGACGCGGGGACGCGCGCCTTGCGCCGACCGCCGCTTTTCCCCCGGGGGTCGCGCTCGCGATCGTCAAGATCGCGCGCGAGCAACCTGAGCTGCGCGGTCGCTCGCGCTCCACCTGGGACTGTCTGGAGCTCGCGCGTGAGTTGATTCGCACGCCATCCGCGCGAAGACGGTTCGGCGCATGCTCGTGCACCACGAGCTTAAGCCCTGGCGGGTGCGCCGGTGGATGAGCCCCAAGGTGGAGCGCGACAAGGCCTTCCTTGCGCAGGTCGAGACGATCTGCGGTCTCTCCACGCGCCCCCTCCAGCCCCACGAAGCGGTCCTGTGCGTCGACGATAAGACCTCACTCTGGCCGCACCCGCGGGTCTCACCGACCACGCCCGCGGCGCCGGGCCGACCGATGCGCGGTGAGCACGAGTAGCGCCGGGTCGGAGCGCTCAAGCTACTCGCGGCCTTCAACACGCGCACCGGGGCGGTGTCGGGGCGGTGCTACGACCGGAAGCGGCAGGTGGAGTTCAGCGACTTCCTGGAGGCCCTGGAGGCGGCGACGCCAACACCGTGCTCGCATTCCCGACGTCCACCGCGCTTGGCTCGGGCAACGTCGGCCTCGCCGCGGAGGTCACCGCCGCCGAGATCGCGAGCATCGTGATGTCCGCGGCGCCCGGCGTCGTCGCCGCCGTCGTGGATGGCGCTCTGCGGCTTCGCACCGTCGCAACGGGCGCAGGCGCGAGCCTCCAGGTGCTCGCCGCGTCATCGCTCGACGAGCGCCTCGGCCTCGACAACGTCGTGCACACGGGCAGCTCGGGCGGCGTCGTCAACGCGCTCCGCGTCGAGGGCAAGGACCCGGGCAGCTACGCGAACCGGCTGGAGGTCGAGGTCCGCGCGCCGACCAGCGGCGATCCGGGGACCTTCGACCTCGCGGTCATCGAGGACGGTGCCTACCGCGAGGTCTTCGCCGACCTGTCGATGTCACGGACCAGCGCGCGCTTCGTCGAGACCATCGTCAACGCCTCGCGCGGTGGCTCGGCCCTCGTACGCGTGGTCGACCAGGCCGTCCCGGGATCGCCCGGACTCAACGTGCAAACCGTCGGACTCACCGGCGGCAACGATGGGCTGGTCGGACTGCAGGACGGCGACTTCATCGGCTCCGAGATCGCCAAGACCGGCATTCGTGCGCTCGACGCCGTTCAGGACCTGAGCTTGCTGCTCGTCCCGGGGCGCGCCACCGCCGCTGTTCACAACGCGATGGTCACCTACTGCGAGAGCGTTCGAGAGGGGCTCGTCTTCGCGATCCTCGACCCGCCGGCCGGCATGGGGGCAAGGCGCTCCGCGTCCACGCCTTCGCGGAACGGCTCGAGCTCGTGCAGGACCGAGCTCTTGTGCGCGTTGAAGTCGGAGACGCTGCTCATGCTCGGTTTGATGTCCAAAGCGGTGCGTTCGCCAGCGATACCGAGGCGGCGGAGCGCCAACGCGAGGCCGAGCTTGCCGGCGTCGGGCCTCGTCAGCCGATGAGGGCGACGGCGCCGATGGCGGCGTCAGCCGCCGACCACAGCGTGGACAGACCGCGCTGACATCGTCGGCGAGGACCTTGTCGAACGGAAGGTCCTCGACCACCGACCGCGGCTTCGTTCGAGTTCGTCGCGCGCACGCGGACCACCGCGAAACGTCATCCAACAATCACCATAGGAAACAATGAATTACTCTTCGCCCGCAATTTAGGATTATATCCATACGCAGGGCGCTTGAGTCGACGCGCGTCAAACCAACAACGCCCTGCTACCGGCCACGCACGGCGCGCACCGCCGCAAACAGGCGCTCGTGGGTCAGCGGCGACGCGACGTCGACGACGACGCGGTCGCCGTGGGCGAAGGCGGCGACGGCGTCCTTCAGCGCCTCCCGCACGGCCAGCGCCAGCATCAACGGCGGCTCGCCCACCGCCTTGCTGCCGTGCACGACGCCCGGCTGCGCCGCCGCGCCGTCGCCGTCGCGCTGGCCCCACAGACGCACCCGCAGCGCCGCCGGCGCGTCGGAGAACGAGGGGATCTGGTAGGTGCTCGCTGAGTGCGACCGCAGCCTCCCTGCGTCGTCCCACACCAGCTCCTCGCCGGTGAGCCAGCCGATGCCCTGCACCAGCGCGCCTTCAATCTGGCCGCGGTCGACGTGGGCGTTCAACGAGTCGCCGACGTCGTGCAGCACGTCCACGCGGCGCACGCGCTTCATGCCGGTGGTGCCGTCCAGCTCGACCTCCGCCGCGCAGACGCCGTAGGCAAAGTAATGAAACGGCTTGCCGTGGCCGGATTTCTTGTCGTAGCCGATGTCTGGCGTGCGATAGAAGCCCGTCGCCGACAGCGACACTTGCCGCAGGTACGCGGCCTCGCACAGCGCGTCGAAGCCGACCCCCTTGTGCTGGTCCTGGTGGCTGCCGGCCCGCACCTGGCCGTGGGCGAAGTGCACGTCGCCCGGGGCCACCGGCCGGCCCAGCTTCTCCTGGAGCAGCGTCGCCGCCAGCGGCCGCAGCCGCCCCTTCAGCTCGTCGAGCGCCGCCGCCACCGCCGCGCCGTTCAGGTCGGCCCCTGACGACGCCGCCGTCGCCGACGTGTTGGGCACCTTGTCGGTGCGCGTCTGCGTGACGCGGATGGCGGACGCCGGCAGTCCCAACTCGCGGCAGGCGATCCCGAGGATCTTGGTGTATAGCCCCTGCCCCATCTCGGTGCCGCCATGATTCACCTGCACCGAGCCGTCGCGGTACAGGTGCACCAGCGCGCCGGCCTGGTTCAGGAAGCTCGCGGTGAACGAGATGCCGAACTTCACCGGCGTGACGGCGAGGCCGCGCTTCACGTGGGGCGAGCGCGCGTTGAACGCCGCGATGGCGTCGCGGCGCGCCGGCACCTCGGCCTCCTGCAGCAGGCGCGTCCACATCGGCGCGATGCGGAAGTCGTCGACGACCTGGCCGTAGGGCGTCACCCCCGGCGCCTTCGTGCCCGGCGGCGCGTAGAAGTTGCGCGCGCGCACGACGTCAGGCGACAGGCCCAGGTGCTGGGCCACGCGGGTCACCACGTCCTCGATGACGAGCATGCCCTGCGGGCCGCCGAAGCCGCGAAACGCCGTGTGGCTGGTGGTGTTCGTCTTGCAGACGCGGCCCGACAGCTCGACGTGGGCGATGTCGTAGGCGTTGTCGGCGTGGAACAGCGCGCGGTCGTGGATGCTCTCGGACAGGTCGAGGGCGAAGCCGCCGTCGGCGTAGAGCTCGGCGCGCAGCGCGTGGATCCGCCCGTCGTCTCCGAAGCCCACCTCGCCGCGCGCGAAGAACGGGTGGCGCTTGCCCGTCGTCGTCATGTCGATGTCGCGGTCCCACTGCAGGCGCACCGGCTCGCCGAGCAGCGTCGCCGCCAGCGCCACGAGGGCCGCGGGCGCGTTGCCCTGGGTCTCCTTGCCGCCGAAGCCGCCGCCCATCCGCGGCGACACGACGACGACGCGGCTGCGCGGCGCGTGCAGCACGTGGCTGACGACGGCCTGCACCTCGCTCGGGTGCTGCGTCGACGACCACACCGTGACCTCACCGTCGTCGCCGGGCTCGGCGAAGGCGGCGTGGGTCTCGAGGTAGAAGTGCTCCTGCCCGCCGATGTCGAGCGAGAACGACAGCCGGTGGGGCGACGACGACAGGCCCGCGGCGACGTCGCCCTTGCGCATCGTGTGCGGCTCGTCGTGCCCGTCGAGGCGCTTGTGGAAGCTCTGCCGCTCGATGGCCGCCCGGATGCCCAGCACCGGCGGCAGCGGCGTGACCGTCGCGGTCACCGCGGCGGCGGCGGCGCGGGCGCCCTCGATCGTGTCGGCGACCACGACGGCGAGCAGCTGCCCGGCGTACTGAATGACGCCGCCCGCGGGCACGAACAGCGGCTCGTCCTTGCGGACGGCGCCGACGTCGTTGTCGCCGGGGACGTCGCGGGCGGTCAGCACGCGCCGCACGCCCGGCCGCGCGCGGGCGCCCTCGACGTCGAGGGACACCAGCGTGCCGTGGGCCACCGTCGAGAGCACCGGCCAGACGTGCAGCGCCGGCGCCCCGGTCACCGCGCTGGCCACTGCGCCGGTGACGGCGCGCCGCTCGGCGATGTCGTCGACGTAGCGGGCGGCGCCGGTGACGTGCCCGGCGGCGCTCTCGTGGCGCAGCGCGCGGGTGGCGTCGTCGTCGGGCCAGGTGGCGTCGTCGACGGCGTGCCACGACAGGTCGCCGTCGTGGGCCTCGTCGACGACGCCGTCGCAGAAGCGCCCCCACAGCGACGCGAGCAGCCCGGCGCGGAACTCCTTGCCGGCGCGCACGTCGGACAGCGGCTGGAAGCGCGCCGCCAGGCCGGCCGCGACGACGTCGCGGCCGGTGGCGAGGGTCTGGCCGACGCCGGCGTCGCGCACCAGCGCCGGCGTCGCGGCGACGCCGCCGTAGCCGAGGCTCGACCCCGTGACGACCCCAGCGTCGTCGACTTCGACGTGGAAGCTGGCGGCGACGATGGAGATGTCGAGCTCGCGCCGCTTGCTGACCTTGAAGGTGGCGAAGCGCGCGCCGGCGGCGGGGCGGACGACGACGACGCGGGTGACGACCTCGTCGCCTTCGAGCACCGTCCGGCGGTAGCCGGTGAAGAACGCCGACAGCGGCACGCGCCGGGTGCCGCGCGCCGACGCCAGCTCGACGACGGCGCCCAGCGACAGCAGCACCGGGGCCATGTCGCCGATGGGGCTGGCGGTGACGAGGTTGCCGGCCAGCGTGGCGCGGTTCTTCACCTGCCGCGACGCGAACACGCGCAGCATGCGCACCGCGGGGGCCATGGCGTCGTCGTCGCGCCACGCCTCTTCGAGCCGCGCGAGGGTGGCGGCGCCGCCGATGGCCCACGCGCCCCGTGCGCGCCGCGCCGGCGACAGCGACAGCAGCGCGGCCAGCTCGTCGTCGACGTCGACGCGGCCGATGTGGGCGAGCGCGGCGACGGCGGTGGTGTCGACGAGCAGCGGGAAGCGGGCGGCGCGCTTGCGCACGAGCACGCCGAGCTCGGTGGCGCCGCCGGTGAGCACGGCGTCGTTGCCGTGGGTGGCCTTGAGCGCGAGCAGGTCGGGCAGGCTCGTCGGGCGCACGAAGCGGCCGGCGGCGTGGGCGATGTCGAGGGCGGCGGGCGGCGGCAGCGGCGTGGGGGGCGTGGGCGGCGCGCGGCGGGTGCCGAGGGTGACGAGGTCGGCGTCGGCGACGGCGCCGTCGCGCACGGCGAGGGCCTCGGTCATGGCGTCGCGGATCGAGCGATAGCCCGTGCAGCGGCACAGGTTGCCGCAGAGCTGGTCGGCGACGCCGGCGCAGTCATCGCGGCGCAGGTCGGTGCGCTCGTAGCCCTCGAACATCGACGCGACGAAGCCCGGCGTGCAGTAGCCGCACTGCGAGCCGCCGCAGCGCACCATCGCCGCCTGCACGGGGTGCAGGCCCGCGGCGTCGGCGAGGCCTTTGGCGGTGCGCACCTCGCGGCCGACGAGCTGGCCCACGGGGGTCACGCACGACACGATGGCGCGCCAGCGGTGGGCGGGGTCGTCGGCGTCGGCGACGACGACGCTGCAGGCGCCGCAGTCGCCCTCGGCGCAGCCCTCCTTCACGTCGGTGGCGCCTCTGCCGCGCAGGAGCTGCGACAGGGTCGTGTGGTTCAAGTCGACGTCGGCGGGCAGGGCCACGGTGACGCCGTTGACGACGAGAGAGAGCGGTCCGTTCATCGCTGCGGAGCATCCCAGAGGGCGCGGGGGCGTGTCGACTGCGGCGGGCGGGCGACCGGCGGGGGTGCCGGCAGCGGCAGATCGCTTGACAGCGGCGACGACGACGCCAGATTGCCGTGCACGGCGCACGCGCCGTCGACGACGAGGGCCGCGATGACGACGACGAAGACCACCAGCGACACGATGGACGAGGCGACGTTCCGCGCGCTGGCGGGCGAGGCGGTGGCCGCCGTGCGCCGCGCCCTCGACGCGCAGGACCCCGACGTCGTCGAGTGCGTGCCCGAGGCCGACGTCGTGAAGATCGCGTTTCCGACGGGGCTGCCGTTCGTGCTCAACATGCAGCGCCCGGTGCGCGAGGTGTGGCTCGCCGCCGAGCGGCAGGCCTGGCACTTCCGCTACGACGGCGCGCGCTGGCGGGACAAGCGCAACGACGACGAGCTGTTCGCCACCGTCACCCGGCTGGTGCAGGCCCGCGCCGGCGTCACGCTGTCGCTCTGAAGCGTCGCGCCGCGCCCAGCGGCAGCCGCGGCGCGCCGTTCGGTCGACGGCTGGTCGACAGACGGTCGACGGACGGTCGCGGGGCCGCTGGCGCCCACCGCCCCGTCGTCGCTACGTTTCTCCGCATGGACTCCCGCTTCGGCTCCACGACGTTGCGCCGCACCGGCTCGCTCGCCGCTGCGGCCACCGTGCTCGGTCTGCTCGTCCCGCTGCTCCTGGCGCTCGGCGGCTGCCCGCCCGGCGACGACGGCCGCCCGCCCGAACCGCCCCCCCCCGAGCCGCCGACAGCGACGGCACCGTCACCGCTGCGGCGGCTGGCCACCGAGGAGCTGAACCGCACGCTGCGCGATCTGTTCCCTGGCGTCACCGTGCCCGCCGTCGAAATCACCGAGGATCCGGGCAAGAATTTCGTGCAGGACGCCGCCTATCAGGTCGTCACCGATCTGGGCGTCGAAGAGCTGCGCGCCGGCGCCAACGCCGTCGCCGCCGCCGTCGCCCTCGCCGTCGACGACGACCCGCTGGTGCTGTGGCCCCGGGCGCCCGCCGGCGACGGCGACGCCCGCGCCGTCGTCGACGAGTGGCTGCAGTCGTTCCTGCCGCGGGCCTTCCGCCGCCCGGTGACTGAGGACGAGCGCGCCCGCTTCGTCGACTTCTTCGCGGCGCAGGCCGCCACTCACGGCAGCGACGTCGCCCTGCAGCTGGTGTTGCAGGGGATTTTGCAAAGCCCGTCGTTCCTCTATCGACTGGAGCTCGAAGACACCGGCAACGCCGACGACCGCGGCCGGGTGCCGGTGTCGTCGGTGGCGATGGCCACCCGCCTGTCGTACTTCCTGTGGGGCTCGATGCCCGATGACGCGCTGCTGCAGGCCGGCGTCGACGGCGCGCTGGCCACCCCCGAAGGCCTCGCCGCTCAGACCCGCCGGCTGCTCGACGATGCCCGGGCGCTCGACGCCATCCAGTCGTTCCACCGGCAGTGGCTCGACCTCGACCGTGTGTTGCGGACCAACAAAGATCCGTCACGTTTTCCAGAGTACAATGAATTCTTGCGAGGCGCGATGCGGCGCGAGGCCGATCGCTTCCTCGAGCTGGTGTTCTCCACCGACAGCAAGCTGCGCACCCTGCTGACGTCGCGGCAGACGCGCCTGCTGCCCGGCCTGGGTCCGGTCTACGGCGTCAGCGTCGCCGAGGACGACGCGCTGGTGACGCTGCCGCCCGAGCGCTCGGGCATCCTGACCCAGGCACAGTTCCTGGCGTCGCGGTCGCACGCCGTCGAGAGCAGCCCGGTGCTGCGCGGCGTGTTCGTGCTCGAGCGCCTGCTGTGCGCGTCGCCGCCGCCGCCGTCGGGCGACATCGACATCACGCCGCCGTCGGCGGACGACCCGGGGGCGCCGACGACGAACCGCGCGCGCTACGCCGCCCACACCGAGAACCCGTCGTGCAAGAGCTGTCACGCGCCCATCGACGGCATCGGCTTCGGCCTCGAGGCGTTCGACTCGGTCGGACGCTTCCGCACCACCGACGGCGGCCAGCCCGTCGACGCCAGCGGCGACCTCTCGGCCACCGCGGTGGGCGGCACCTTCGACGGCGCCGCGGCGCTCGGCGCGATCCTCGCCGACAGCCCCGTCGTCGCCGACTGCGTGGCGCGGCACTGGTTCCGCTTCGCGCAGGGCCGCCACGAGGACCACCTCTCCGACGACGCCGACCTGCAGCTCTTGAAGGCCGCGCTCGTCGCCAGCGACGGCGACATCCGTGCCCTGCTGGCCTCGATCGTGTTGACCGACGCGTTTCGCACCCGCGTCGCCGGGGGTGCTCCGTGACCCGTTCGTCGTCGTCCCCGTCGACCGCGCCGCTGCGGTCACCGTCGTTGCGGCTGCGCCGTCGACGGTTCCTGCAGGCCGCCGGGCTCGCGTCGGGCACGCTGTTCCTGCCGTCGTTGTGGTCGCCGAAGGCGCGGGCGCAGCCGGCGCCGCCGCGGCGGCTCGTCGTGCTGTTCACGCAGCACGGCTTCGTCTACGACAGCGTCAAGGTGCGGCCGCCGGGCACGCGCGAAGACGCCGACTTCGACGTGTCGCTGGCCGACCTCGACCACGCGTCGCTGTCGCGGGTGCTGCTGCCGCTGGCCGAGATGCGCGACAAGCTGAGCGTCGTCGACGGCCTCGCCATGGTGTCGGCCGAGGGCGACGTCGTCTTCAACGAGCACGACAAGGGCACGCGCCACGCGCTCACCGGCGCCCCGATCCTGCGCACCGACAGCGGCACCTTCGCCGGCGGCCCGTCCATCGACCAGCTCGTGTCCCGCGCCATCGCCGCCGACGGGCGCCTGCCGTCGTTGACCCTCGCTGTCACCGGCGCCACCAACGGCGGCGCCGTCTGGCGCGACGCCGGGCAGCCGCTGCCTCCCGACGGCAACCCGTTGGCCGCCTTCGCCCGGCTGTTCCCGCCCGTCGACGACGGCGGCGGGCTGTCGACGTCGGATCGGGTGCGCGCCGCGCAGGGCTCGGTGCTCGACCTCGTCGCCGACCAATACGACGCGCTGCTGCCGCGGCTGTCGGGCGAGGATCGCGCCAAGCTCGCGCTGCACCGCGATCTCGTGCGGCAGGCCGAGCGGCGCGTGGGCGAGCTGCAGGACCTGCAGTGCCGTCGGCCCAACGAGCCGCGCGTCGTCGACGACTTCTCGCGCCTGGATTTCTACGAGAGCCGCTTCGACGCCTTCGTCGACATCACCGCGGCGGCGCTGGCCTGCGACCTGACCCGCGTCGTCACGCTCCAGCTGTCGCAGCTGCGCAACGACCACTTGGGCATCGCCGGCGACGTCCACGCCGACTTCGCCCACAACTCCGAGACCAATTCGCAGGCCATCGAGGTGATGAGCCGCTACGGCGAGGTCCACGCCGGCCACTTCGCCCGCCTGCTCGAGGCTCTCGACGCCGTGCCCGAGGGCAACGGCACGCTGCTCGACCACTGCGCCGTCCTGTGGTGCAGCGAGCTCGCCACCGGCACGCACAAGTTCAACGTCTGGCCGGCGTTCGTCGCCGGCGGCGCCGGCGGCGCGCTGCGCACGGGGCGCTACCTGCGCTACGTGCCGCAGACGAGAAACCCGAACCCGAACCCGACCTGGCCGGGCGTCACGCGGCTGGTCGGCCGGCCGCACCAGCAGCTGCTGGTCACGCTGGCGCAGGCGGTGGGGGCGCCGTTGTCGTCGGTCGGCGGCCGCGAGCTGTTCACCACCGAGGGCGAGCGGGTCGATCTGACCGGCGGCCTCGACGACCTGCTGGTGTGAGCGTGGTCGGCGCCGTCGCCAGATCCTCGCTTTGCCTCCGCCGCTGCTGGCGGGTCGTGGTGCCGTGTTGCTCGTGACCGCGCCCGCCGACGCCGCCGTCCCTGCCGTCGCCCCGCAGACCGAGGGCGCGGCGCCCGACGATCGCGCGCTGCGGGCGCTGTTCGACCGGGCCCGCGACGGCGACGGAGCGGCGCTGGACGCGCTGTGCCGCGCGATGCGGCCGCGGCTGTTCCGGGTGGCGCTGGCGGTGCTGCGCGACGCCGACGACGCCGACGACGTCGCGCAGGAGGCGCTGGTGCGCGCGGTGACGCGGCGCCTCCTCTTCCTCGGCACCGGCAGCGTCGGCGGCTGGATGACGCGCATCGCGCTGAACCTGGCGAAGAACCGCCGCCGCGACGGTCGTCGACGCGCTGCGATCGTGGCGCAGGCGCCGCCGAGCGACCTGGGCGCCCGCGGCGCCGTCGCCAGCGCGCCGCCCCGGCCCGACGAGCGGCTCCTCGACGACGAGCAGCGTCGTCGCCTGCGGGCGGCGTTGCCGACGCTGCCCGAGCGGCAGCGCGACGTCATGCAGCTGCGGGCGGTGGCCGGGCTCGACTTCGCGGCGGTGGCGGCGACGCTTGAGATCACCGAGGCGAACGCCCGCATGACGTTCTCGCTGGCGAAGAAGAAGCTGCAGGCCCTCGTCGCCGACCCCGTCGACGCCGCTGCCCCCGCGACCGCTGCCCCCGCGACCGCTGCCCCCGCGACCGGAGCGCCCCGATGACCACGCCCGACGACGACCTGCCCGCCCTGCGCGACGACGCCGCGCCGCGCCGCACCGACGCCGCCTTCGCCCGCGCGGTGGCCGCCGACGTCGCGCGTCGCCGTGGCGGTCTGCGCGCCCTCGTGCCGCTGCTGGCGCCGCTCAGCGTCGGCTGCGCGATCTTCGCCTTCGTTTTTTCGCGCTCGCCGAACGCGCCGTCGTCGCTGGTGCCGCGCCCGCCGCCCGCCGCGGTCGTCGTCGCTGCCGACGTCGAGGGCCGCGCCGCTGCCTTCGACCGCGACGCGATCGACGCCGAGGTCGACGATGACCTCGACGCGGTGGGCGGCGACGCCGTGGCCGACGCCTTCGACCTCGACGACGTCGCGCTGCTGGCCTTCGCCGGTCCGGCGGCGGCCGATCCGGCGGGCTTTGCGTTCGACGGGCTCGAGGGGTCGTCGGATCGTGAGCTCGACGACATCGAGCGCGCCTTCGACGCCGCCCTGGCGCAGAAGCTCTGACCTGCTGTCCGCAAGGAGTCCCCATGTCCCGCCGTGTGTCCGTCCTCGCTCGTCACCTGCTGGTCGCCGCCGTCGTGGGCGCCCTCGCCGTCCCCACGCTGGCCGTCGCCGGTGACGACGGCGCCCCCGGTCAGGACCGCGGGCGGCAGCGCCACGGCGACGGCCGGGGCCAGCGCCTCGCCAAGGGCGAAGGGCGCAAGGAGCGCGGCGAGCGCGGCGAGCGCGGCGAGCGCGGGGGCCGGCTGTCCCCCGAGGAGCGCGCCGCGCTGCGCGAGCGCGTGCAGCAGAAGATCCAGACCTACCTGACCGTCGAGCTGTCGTCGCGCGCCGGCCTCGACGAGCAGAAGGCGCTGCAGCTCGGCAGCGCGATCAAGGCCCAGATGGACCGCCGGCAGGCCACGCGCGACAAGAAGCACGCCGAGCTGCAGAAGCTGCGCGACCTCGTGCAGAGCAAGGCCGCCGACGCGGCGCTGAAGGCCCAGGTCAAGGCCGTCGTCGACCAGAGCGACCGCGAGGAGCAGCTGCAGGCCTTGCTCGACGACACCGCGAAGTTCCTGACGCCCCTCGAGCAGGCGAAGCTCGTGGTGGCGTGGCCCGACGTCATGAAGGACGCCCGCCGCCTGATCGCGCAGGCCCGCCGCGAGCAGCGCGGCGGCGGTCGCGGCGCTGGCGACGGCACCGGCGACGGCGACGATCAGGAGTGACGGCGACAGCCGCGCGGGCCGTCCGGCCGCACCGTCGTCGCTCGCGGGCGGGCGCCGTGCCCTGCACGAGCCCGCGCCGACGAGCGCGGCGGCGCGGTTTGCCGGCCCCGGGGTGCGACGGATATCGTCGCACCCCGCATGTCCGAGTCGAGCTTCGCCCGCCTGTTCCGCATCCTGCAGCTGATCCCGCCGTACCCGCGGCGCACCGACACCTCGGCGCTGGTGCGGCAGCTGTCCGCCGAGGGCTTCAACGTCACGCCGCGCACCGTGCAGCGCGACCTGAATAAGCTCGAGGCCGAGGCCCTGGGCCTCGAGCGCATCGGCGACAGCAAGCCCTTTCAGTGGCGCTTCTCGGCGAAGGCCAAGGTCAGCGGCCTGCCCGGCCTCGGCCAGCCCGAGGCGCTCGCGCTGTTGACCCTCGAGAAGCACCTGTCGTCGCTGGTGCCGCAGGCGACGTGGCTCGCGCTGAAGCCGCAGCTCGACGCGGCGCGCAAGCTCGTCGAGGGTGCGCCGGCGCGTCGGTGGCTCGACCGCGTGCGGGTCGTCCAGCGCTCGCAGCCGCAGTCGGCGCCGCGCGTCGACGTCGAGGTGCTCGCCGCCGTGCAGGCCGCCATGATCGAGGACCGCACGCTGCGCGTCCGCTACCGCCGCGCCGCCGGCGACACGGCGAAGGAGTACGCGCTGCACCCGCTCGGCTTCGTCTGGCGCGACTCGGTGGCCTACGTGCTCGCGATGAACGGCGAATTCCACGACGTGCGGCAGTACGCGCTGCACCGCATGACCCACGCGTCCCTCGGCGACGACAAGGCCCGCCGCGCGCCCGACGGCTTCCAGCTCGACGCGCACCTCGCCGCCGGCGAGATCGAGTGGCGCCTCGCCGCCGACCCCATCCGCCTCGAGCTCGTGTTCTTCGGCGCCGCCGGCCGCTCGGTGCTCGAGGCGCCGCTGGCGAAGGATCAGGTGGTCAAGGTCGACGGCGACGCCACCACGGTGACCGCCACCGTGCCCGACACCCGAGTCCTGCGCTCGTGGCTGCTCAGCTTCGGCGAGGCCGTCGAGGTGAAGAGGCCCCGCGCGCTGCGCGACGCCATCGCCGGCAGCGTGCGCGCCGCCGCCCACCGCTATGACCCCTGACCCTCGCTGAACCCCGGTCTCGCGGAGCCCCGATGACGCCGTCGCCGCTGCCTGCGTCCCTGCTCGCGCGCCTCGTCGCCCGCCGCTTCGTCGCCCGCCGCTTCGTCGCCCGCCGCTTCGTCGCCCTCGGGCGCGTCGTCGTTGTCGCTGTGGTCGCCGTCGTCGCCCCGCTCGTCACCCCGCTCGTCACCCCGCTCGTCGCCTGCACGTCGGACGTGGCGCCCATCGAGCGCACCGCCCAGGTGCTCCACGTCGAGGGCACCGTCACCGTCGACCGCGGCGGTCGAGGCGCCGAGCCCCTCGTCGCCGAGGTGACCCTCGGCGCGATGGACACCGTGCACGTCGGGCCGGCGTCGTTCGTGCTCTTGCACCTGTCCAATGGCTGGCTGACGCGGCTCGACGCCGACAACCACCCGCGGGTCGCCGAGCTGGTCGCGTTCGCAAAGCCCCCGACGACGACGTCGGTGGCCGAGCAGCTCGAGCTCTACTTCACCGCTGGCGAGCGCGATCGCCTGCCGACCGAGCAGGTCCTGCTCCAGCGCGTCGCCGGTGTGCAGGCGCGCCTGCGCCCGGCGCAGACCACGTCCGCCGCGCAGGACACCCTCGTCGCTGTGCCGGCGGCGGCTTCGTCGCTGTCGGCGCCGCTCGCTTCGCCCGGGTCGTCCTCCTCGTCAGCGGGGGCGGTGGCGTCGGCGCCGGCACCGGCACTGGAGCGCGCCGACGGCGTGGCCGCCCCCGTCGGCGACGTCGACAGCGTCGGCGGAGGTGGCGGCGGCTTCGGCCGCGGCGCCGCGCGCGGGGCGCTCGCGGGCGACGCGGACGCGAGCGTCGCGTCGCGCCGTGACGAGGCGGTCGCCAGCGAGGAGGCGAAGGGCGCGCCGCCGGCGGCCGCGACGCCGTCGCCCCCGTCCTCGGCGAAGCGCGCGCGCGATGAGGCCGCCGTCGACGCCGGCGTGCGGGTCGAGCTGCGCCTCGTCGACGCCGCGGCGGGCGAGGCGCCGGCGGGGACGGCGACGATGGACGCGCTGCGGAGCGCGCGGGGCGCGCTCGGCTCCTGCGGTGGGCCGGCGGGCACGGGATTGAAGGTCCGCCTCCGCGTCGATGTCCACGGCGCCGTGTCGGGCGCCCGCGTCGACGGCCCCGGCACCACGGTAGCCGCCGTCGACGCCTGCGTCGTCCGCACGATCGCCCGCAGCAAGCTGCCGCCCCGCGACGGAGCGGTGGAGCTGGTCGTCGCCGTCCGCTTCGTCGGCGCGGCCGCTCCGTGACGACGCCGGCATTGACGCCGGGGCGCGCCGCGCTGGCGCCGGCGCTCTGGGCGGTGGTGCTGGCCGTGCCCGGCGGTCTGGTCGAACCCACGGCGCGCGGGCACGGGCCCTTGACGCGTCTGGAGAAGGCGATTGCGGACGCGCGCTTCGCGTGGCGCGGGCCGGCAGGCAACCGCTGACCACCGCCTGTGGCTGAACCACCGCGGCCCCGCCGACGTGTTCTGCGCGGTGTCGGCGGCCGCCGTGCTCGACGGCACGGCGGGGCCGCGCCTGAAGGACAGGATCGCGGTGGTGGCCTTCAGCAAGCTCGGCGCCGACACCGTGGCGACGCCGTTCTCGCCGCAGCTGCCCGGCGCGGCGCTGCACGTCACGTTGGCGAGCGACGTGCTTCGCGGCGATCCGCGGCGATCCGCTGCGCCCCACCCCCGCCCGCGTCGCCCTCGCCCTCGTCGTGCTGTTCGGCGCGCTGGGCGCGCTGACGTCCTCGTCGCGCTGGCGGGTCCGCGCCGCCGCGCTGTGGTGGGTCGTCGCCGCCGCGCTGTGGTGGGTCGTCGCTGTCGTCGTGCTCGCGCGTAAGCAGCTCGTGCTGCCCGTGGCCAGGGGTGGCGGCGGCGGCGGCGCGGGGGGCGCCGCGGGCGCCCGGGGCGCCGACGGCGGCAACGGCAACGCCGGCCAGCGGCGCGGCGGCGGCGGCGGCGGCGGCGACCTCGTCGTCTTCAACTACCTGTAGGCGGCGCGGCGACGAAGGCCTCGTGGCCGGCGCGGCGCAGCCCGCACGCCGGGCACCGCCCGCAGCCGTAGCCCCACGGGTGCAGCGTCGCGCGGTCGCCCTCGTAGCAGGTGTGCGTCTGCTCGACGACGAGGCGGGTGAAGGCGTCGCCGCCGAGCGCCTGGCCGAGCGCCCACGTCGCCTGCTTGTCGAGCCACATCAGCGGCGTGTGCACGACGAAGCGCGCGTCCATGCCGAGGTTCAGCGTCACCTGCAGCGCCTTCATCGTGTCGTCGCGACAATCGGGGTAGCCCGAGAAGTCAGTCTCGCAGACGCCGGTGACGAGGTGGGCGATGCCTTGTCGGTACGCGCACGCCGCGGCGGCCGTCAAGAACAGCAGGTTGCGCCCGGGCACGAACGTGTTGGGCAGCCCCGCTTGCGCGTGGTGGATGGCGACGGCGTCGGTGAGCGCGGTGCCGCCGATCGCCTTGAGCAGGCCAAGGTCGAGCACGACGTCGTCGCCGAGCCGCGCGCGCCACGCGGGCTTGACCCCAACGATGGCGCGCCGCACGGCCTGGCGGCAGTCGAGCTCGACGCGGTGGCGCTGGCGGTAGTCGAAGCCGACGGTGGCCACGCGCTCGTACCGCTCGAGCGCCCAGGCGAGGCACGTCGTCGAGTCCTGCCCGCCCGAGAACACCACCAGCGCCGCGCGCGGATCGAGCATGGTCACCTCCGTCGTCGACCACCCTGCGCCGGCGGGCCGTCGCCTTCAACGCCCTCGCGCGCGGGGTTGTCCGCGCGCCCGGACGTCGCCCGGCGTGCTTGTCGACGACGCCGCGCGCTGTTAGCGACGACGACGTGGGCTACGCCGTCAAGGAGATCTTCTTCACGCTGCAGGGCGAGGGCGCCCACACCGGCCGCGCCGCCGTGTTCCTGCGCTTCGCCGGCTGCAACCTGTGGAGCGGCCGACAAGCCGATCGCGGCCGCGGCGCCGGGGGCTGCTCGGCGTGGTGCGACACCGACTTCGTCGGCATCGACGGCGAAGGCGGCGGCCGCTTCGACGACGCCGCGACCCTCGCCGCCGCCGTCGCCCGCGCCTGGACACCGGCCAAAGACGCCCGCGGCCAGCGCTTCGTCGTCTGCACCGGCGGCGAGCCGCTGCTGCAGCTCGACGAGCCCCTGATCGACGCGCTGCACGCCCACGCCTTCATCGTCGCCGCCGAGACCAACGGCACGCAGCCGGCGCCGCGCGGGCTCGACTGGGTGTGCGTCAGCCCCAAGGCCCGCGCGCCCCTCGTGCTGACGACCGGGGACGAGCTGAAGCTCGTGCAGCCGCAGGAGGGCCTCGTCCCCGAGCAGGTGGCGCACCTGTCGTTCACGCACTTCTTCCTGCAGCCCAAAGACGGCCCCGACGTCGCCGACAACACCCGCCTCGTCGTCGACTACTGCCGGCAGCACCCGCAGTGGCGCGTGTCGCTGCAGACGCACAAGCTGCTGCAGATCCCCTGACGGCGCACCGGCCGCCACCGCCCCCCCTCGCCGCCGTCGTCCACCGGGGCTATCCGGACCGCGTGGACCCCGCGCCCGCCCACCTCCGTACCGACGCCGACGCCGACGCCGACGCTGCGCCGAGCCACGCCACGAGCGCCGCACACACCGGGCGCCTGGCGCGCGCGGCGTTCGTGGCGTGGCTCGGCGCTCTCGTCGTCTGCTGGGTCGACGTGCACAGCTGGGAGTCGTCGCTGTACGCCGCCTCCGCCGAGGGCTTCGTGCAGCTGGCCGAGCTGTTCGGCGAGCCCGGCGGCCACGCGCTGCCCGACCTGTCGCTGTTCCACCCGTACCACCCGCTCTTCCACGCGACGGCGCGCGCGCTCTTCGTCGCCCTCGGCGCCCCCACGGGGGCCGGCGCGCTGACGCTGACCGTGGCCGTGAACAAGCTCGCCGCCGCCGTCGCGCTCGTGCTCGCGTTCCGCGTCCTGCGCCACGCCGGCGCGAGCCCGGCCGCCGCCCTCGTCGGCGTCGTGTTCGTCGCCGCCACCAAGGCCTTCCTGTTCGCCGCCTTCGCCGGCGAGGCCCACGTCATCTCGTGGGCCTTCCTGCTCGCCGCCCTCGAGCGCACCTTCGTCGCCGTCGCGCGCCCGGGGGCGACGACGACGCCGACCGCGCTGCGGGTCGCGCTGCTGCCGACCCTCCTGTGGTGCACCGGCGCCGCCTTCAACGTCGCCGTCGTCTTCTACGGACTCGTGCCCGGCGCGGTGCTCGTGCGCGCCCGGCGGTGGCGCGAGCTGCTCGCCGCCGCCCTGATCGGCGCGGTGGCGCTCGTCGGCGTCTTCGTCGTCCTGCCGGTGCTGCTGTTCGAGCTGCCCGACCTCGACGCCTACCGTCGCCTCGTCGCGCTCTACGCCGATCTGCCGCGCGCCGCTCCGCCGCTCGCCGAGCGCTTCGTCGACGCCGCGCGGGCCATCGGCGCCGGACTCGTCGCCGGCATCGCCGACCCGCCCCGGCTCGCCGCCCGCATCGTCGTCGCCGTCGTCCTTGGGGCCGGGGCAGTGACCGCCCTCGCCCGCGGGCTCGCGTCGCGCTGGTTCTTCGCGGCGCTCTGGGCCATCGGCTTCGTCGTCGGCGAGGTGCTGATGAACACCGCGCGCTCGGTGAACGGCACGCTGTACGTCGTGCTGGCGCTCGCGTCCTTCGTCGTCGTCGCCGTCGACCACGGGCCGCGCGCGCTGCGCGGGGCGCTCGCCGGCGCCGTCGTCGTCCTGTTCGTCCACAATTTCGTCGCCGTCGTCGTCGCTAAGTGCTTCACCGGCGGCCGGTACGCCTCGCCGCTCGCGGCGCTGGCGGGCACGCCCACGCAGGCGGCGCTGCGCGACCGGCCCGTCGCCGTCTACGTCGACCACATGGCGGTCTTCGACGACGTCTATGCGCTTGGCCACGACCTCGGCGTCCGCGACGTCACGGTGTTCGTCTCCAAGCTGCACAGGAGCGGCGACGCCTTCGGCGCCTACCTGCAGGACAAAGGCCCGGCGCCGGTGTGCGTGCTGTCGTCGCGGCCGCTGCGGCTGCCCCTCGACGTCGTCGTCGAGCAACGCGTCACGCTGCCGCCCGAGGTCTACCACTTCTCGGTGGACCACCCCGAGGCGCAGCGGCCGGTGCACAAGGTCACGTGGCTTGGCTGCCGGGGCCTGCCGCGCGGTCGACGCTGACGTCGCGGGCGGCCGCCTGGGCGTCCTTTGTCGCCGCAAACACGCGGTGGTAGTCGGGGTGGTTGGTGCCCATCAGCCGATCCCAGACGTTGAAGTACAGGCTGTAGTTCCCGCCGACGTGGGAGTGGTGCATGTTGTGGTGCGTCGCGGTGTTGTGCAGCCCGAAGAGCGGGTGTGCGGTGAAGCCGCGGGGGAAGAACTCGAAGCCCATGTGGCCAAGGATGGCCAGCGTGAAGGCGTGCAGCCCGACGAGGCCGAAGGCCACCGGGTGGATGGGCACGACCAGCACGAACAGCAGGAAGTACAGGTCCTCGGCGAAGGTCTCGACGGGGTGGTGGGCGAAGCCGGCGAACGCCGTGGGGTTCGTCGGGCGGTGGTGGATGGCGTGCACGTGGCGGAACAGCCACGGCGTGTGCAGCGCCCGGTGCTGCCAGTAGAACCACGTGTCGAAGCCGAGCGTGCCGAGGGCGACACTCGCCACGAACCAGGGCCAGCCGTGGTCGTCGACGTCGGCGTACATCGCCGTGCGGCCGTCGGCGATCAGCCAGGCGAGCAGCATCGAGAACAGGCCGGTGCACAGCGTGTTGCTCGCCGACCAGAGGATCTCGTGGCGCACCATCTTCGCCGACGGGTCCGCCTGCTGGATCTTGAAGTGTCGCCACAGGCGCAGGCGGTGGAACACGAAGAAGGCCCCGCCGCAGAACAGCGCGTAGCGCGCGGCGAAGCCGACGCAGTAGTGGACGAACGTCGTCACCGGGTCGCTGGCGCGCGCGAGGCTCTCGCCGTGCAGCACGCGGTGCACGACGGCAGGCACCGAGTCGACGGCGTCGACGACGCTGGCGGCGAAGGCGTCGATCATCCGCGCCGCCCGAGGCGCAGCGGCGGCGCCGGGCAGGCCACGGGCGGCGCGACCGCGTCGACCGCGTCGTCATCGTCGACGTGGCCGCGGCCCTGCACGACGAAGTGCTGGAACGCGTGCACGCGCTCTTCGCGCGCGCCGAGCACGCCGGCGTGCTCGCTGCTCTGCAGGCCGCGCTGCACGTGGGGCCACAGCCGCATGTCCTCGGCCACGATCCGCCGGCCGAGCTGCGAGAACACCCGCCCGAAGGCCCACTGCAAGGGCCGCAGCAGCGACGACGACAGCGCGTCGGGCAGGAACGACGCCACCGTGACCCGGCTCGTCCCGTCGGCGCGGGGCATCACGGCAAACGCCGTCGACACCAGCTCGTTGGCGTAGGTCATCGTCGTGGGGAAGTAGTGGGTGTGCACGAAGCGGCTCACCGCGCCCGCGCCAAAGAGCGCGCCGAGCAGACGAGCGGCGAGCCCCATGGGCTCGCGACCCCACGGCTTGCGGTCGGCGTAGCGCGTGCCGCCCGGCCACAGGCGGTGGTCGTGCAGCTCGGGCGGGCGGAACGCGCGGAACGTCGCCGGGTGCACCAGCGGCACGTGGTAGCTCTCGACGGCGTTCTCGACGATCACCTTCCAGTCGACGGCGTGCGACGTCGTCCAGCGGTCCACCGGCCGGTGGGCGCCGAAGCGCGCGCGCAGCTCGGCGCCGCCGTCGGGCACCCCGTCGACGAAGGGCGGCGCGTCGACGTTGAGGTTCACGAACACGAGGGCGCCGCAGCGCTCCACCGCGACCCGGCGCAGACGCACCGCGCTCCCGTCGAGGCCGACGAAGCTCGGCCCGTCGGGCAGCCGGCACAGCGCGCCGGCGTCGTCGAAGGTCCAGCCGTGCACCATGCAGCGCAGCGTCGCGGCGTGCGTGGCCCCCGGGCCGACGAGCAGCGAGTGGCGGTGCGGACAGACGTTGACGAAGCCGACCAGCCGGCCGCCGTCGTTGCGGACGACGACGGGGACGCCGGCGACCTCGTCGGCGACCTGGTCGCCGTCGCGCTGCAGATCGCACGCGAGCGCGTGCAGGTGCCAGTGCCCGCGCAGCCACGCGAGGTCGCGCGCCCGCGCCGCCGCCGCCGTGTAGTCGGCCGGGCGCAGCAGGTGCTCGAGCGCTCCCCGGGCAGAAAACAACGCGGACCCTCCTGCGTGGCGCGAACGTGGACCCTACTGTATTCGTGCCGTCGATGCTGACGACACCGCCCCCCGGCGCCGACCCGCCGCACCGTCCGCTCGCTGCCGGCGCGCTTGACGACGGCTCGCTCGAGCACGACACGCTCGCGCACGACACGCTCGCGCACGACACGCTCGCGCACGACACGCTCGCGCACGACACGCTCGC
>VGSZ01000001.1 GCA_016874845.1 Deltaproteobacteria bacterium | reverse complement strand
CGACGCCGACCTGCTCGTGCACGGTTCGCTGTCGATGACGACGACCGACGCCGGCGACCGCGCGCCGGTGGTGTCGTTGACCCTGCTGAACGCCCGCGCGCTGGTCGTCGTCAACCGCGTGACCTTCGCGTGGCGCGGTGCGGCGGCGGCGCTGCCCGACGTCATCGCCAGCGCGACCCAGCACCTGCTGGTGCCAGCGTCGGCGCGGCCCCCGGGACGCCTGCATCTCGTCGGGCTGCCCATCGGGGCCCGGGTCCTGGTCGACGCGGGCGACCGCACCGACGCCGTGCAAGGCGGCGTGCTCGCGCCGGTGGCCGCCGGCCCCCACGAGGTGCAGGTGACGCTGGCGGGCAAGCGGCCGTCGGTGCACCACGTCGTCGTCAAGGGCGATGCGGCGCTGGCGGTGCCGGCGGTGCTCGAGGACGCGCCGGTGCCCGACGCGCTGGTGTGGGGCGGCGCGGCGACGGCGGCGGTGCTCGGTGTCGGCGCGACGCTGGGGATCGTGTGGGCCACGACCCGCAGGGGCGCGACGGTCACCGCCGACGTGCCGGTGTGGGGCGTGGGCGACGTCGAGGCGCTGCGGGGGACGAAGTGAGCGCGCGGCGGCTGACGAGGCGGCTGACGATGCTGGCCACGGCGCTGGCGGCGGCGTGTGCGCCGGAGCCGTTGCCCCCCGGGCTGCTCGTCGGCCTCGGGCTGCCGACGGCGGCGACGGCGATCCTGTCCGTCGAGGACGACCGCGGCGCGCCGGCGCCGTTCGACGTACGCGTCGGCGACGCGACGTACCGCGCGATCGGGCAGCTCGACCTGCCCTGCGGCGGCCAGACCGGGGTGCGCTGCGAGATCGCGCTGACCCTCGACCCCGGCTCCTATCGCTTCGCCGCCGACGTCCGCGAGCGCGACCGCTGCGGCACGGTGGCGACGACGGTGACGCTGTCCTCGGGGGTCGAGCCGGTGACGGTCACCCGCGAGGAGCAGGCGGCGGTCACGCTGCGGCTCGATCGCACCGACCTCGACGACGACGACGACGGCATCGTCAACGCGCTGGAGCGCGCGGTGTGTGGCCGCTTCGACGCCGCCGACGGCGCGTTGCCCCCGCAGGCGTGCCTCGACCCCGACGACGCCTGCTGCAGCAGGGCGCCGTCGTCGCTGCAGGGACAGCGCGGGGCGTTCGCCGGCGGCGACGACCACGTCCGCGCCGACGGTACGACGACGACGGTGGCGCCGTTCGCCCTCGACGCCACCGAGGCGACGTGGGCGACGTTCGCCCGGTGCGTCGCCGCCGGGCGCTGCCTGTTCGGCGACTCGGAACACCCGGCGCGGCAGCGTCTGGCCGACGCGACGCTGGTCGTCGACGCGCCGGTCACGGGGCTGTTGCCGCGCGAGGCCGAGGCGCTGTGTCGCTTTCAGGGCGGGCGCCTGCCCGACGACGACGAGTGGGACTTTGCGGCCGCGCACCGGGTCGACGGCGGCCGCGGGCGCTATCCGTTCGACGTGGTCGGGGCCGACGGCGGCGACGGCGCGGCGGTCGTCGGCTGCCGCGAGGGCGGCGGGCTGGTGGCGGCGAACCACGCGGCGCGCGGGCAGGACTGCCCCGACGGGCCAGAGCGGGTGGGCAGCTACGGGTCGACGCTCGTCGACCGCGGGCAAGGCCGCCCGCTGGCGGATCTGGCGGGCAACGTCGCCGAGTGGACGGTGGAGCGCGACCCTGACGCCCCGCCCGCGCCCCCTGACGAGTCGTCGGGCAGATCGTCGAGGAGCGGCGTGGCGGTGGAGTTGTCGGAACCCTTCCCCGACGGCGTCCTCGCGGTGCTCTCGCGGGGCGGGGCGGCGGGAGGCATCGTCGAGCTGCTCGAGAACGACGTGCGGGTGCGCGTGGTGCCGACGAGCCCTGACGTCGACGCTCGCCTGCGCGGGCTGGCCGCGACCACTGGCGTGCGCTGCGCCTACGACATCGTCGATCTCGCCGCCGCCGCCGCGCTCGTCGTCGAACCCTTCTGTGGAGAGCCCTGAATGCAGCCGTCGTCACGCGCGTTGTCGGCCTCGATCCTTGCGTCGGCGGCTTTGGTACTGGTCGCCAGCTCCGTCGCTTGCGCCGTGGCGCTCCGCGCCGACGGGGTCGGGCTCTACCCAGACGCCAGCGGCGACGACAGTGGGGAGCTGGCCTCACGCGCGCTGGAGCCCCCCTGTGACGGCTGGGGCTGCGGCGAGACGGCGGACGTATGTCCAGCGCTGCTGGCGCGCACGTGCGGCGGGTGCGCCGAGAGCGCGGCCTGCGCCGCGGCGACGTTGCTGGCGCGCTACGAGCCCGACGGGTGCGCCGCGGCGCTCGCCGACGAGCAGACCTACCCGGCGTGCACGCTGTCGTCGTGCGCGACGCTGATGAAGCGCGTGTGTGGCGGCGCGCCTCCGACGGCGGCGTGCGTCGACAACCCCGGCTGCGGGCCGGCGCAGGTGCTGTCGCAGCGGGCGACGGATCCGGCCGCCGCCACCGACGCCATCGCGGCGGCGGAGGCGTCGTGCGCGGCGGCGTTGACGGACGCGGCGGTGTTCGCCGCTTGCGGCTCGTGAGCGTCCGTCGACGTTGCGCTGCGCGGGACGGTGCGCGGGACGGTGCGCGGGACGGTGCGCGGGACGGTGCGCGGGACGGTGCGCGGGACGGTGCGTGTCGGTGCGGGCATCCGGTCGGGCGGGCGCGGTAGGGTCCCGCGCGTGTCGGCCTCGGAGATCCGCCTCGGCTCGTTCGTGCTCGAGCGCCCCATCGCGCGGGGCGGAATGGCCGAGGTGTGGCGTGGGGTGCACACCGGCGAGCAGATGCCGGCGGCGGTGAAGGTGTTGACGGGGCCGCGCGCGCGCGACGAGGCGTACGTGCGGGCGCTGAAGAACGAGATCAGCGCGGTGGCCCGGCTCGACCACCCGGGGATCATCGTGCTGTACGACCGCGGCGAGGTCACCGGCCTCGCCGAGGAGCAGAGCGGCGGACGCCTGACGAAGGGCAGCCCGTGGTTCGCGATGGAGATGTGCTCCCACGGCGCGCTGTCGCCGCGGCGGTTCCCGCTGCCGTGGCGTCCGACGCGGCTGCTGCTGCTGTCGTTGCTCGACTCGCTGGCCCACGCCCACGCGCGCGGCGTCGTCCATCGGGACTTGAAGCCAGGCAACATCCTGCTGTCGGCGCCCGACGACCCGCGCCCCGGCCTGAAGCTTTCGGACTTCGGCATCGCCCAGGCCCTCGACCACGACGGCGCCGCCGCCGACGCGCACTCGGGTACGCCGCGCTACATGGCGCCGGAGCAGTTCGCTGGCCGCGCCCGCGCCATCGGCCCGTGGACCGACCTGTATGCCCTTGGCTGCATCGCGTTCCAGCTGGCGACGGGGCAGGCGCCGTTCGCCGGCGACCCGCTGCGCCTCGCCGTCGCCCACAGCCACGACCCGGTGCCGACGATGCGCGGCGTCCACGAGTCGTTCCCGCCGGGGTTCGAGGCGTGGATGCTGCGGCTGCTCGAGAAGGAGCCCCGCGATCGCTTCCGCGTCGCCGCCGACGCCGCCTGGGCGCTGCTGCAGCTGTCCCCCAACGACGAGACCACGCTGAGCTCGGGCTCGTGGGCCGACGCGCTGCGCTCGCTGCGGCCGCGGCCGCTGTACCCCGACGACGCGCCGTCGAACCACGCCGCCCCCGACGACACCGACGCCCACACCCTCGACAGCGGCGAGCCCGACCCCACGCCGCCCCCGCCGTCTTCGACGGCGGGGCGCGACGACGCCACCGGCCCGCAGCAGGCGCCCATCGCCCGCCCTGAGGACGTGCACGTCGTCGTCGTCCAACACGGCGAGATGCCGACCTCGCCGGGCCGCGCGCCCCGGGGGATGTCGCTGCCGCCGGCGCCGCCGGCCGCGTCCGCCGAGGGGCCGCTGCCGCCGGACGAGACCGGCGTCGCCCGCCTCGGCGACGAGGACCCGTTCGCGCAGATGCTCACCGCGGCGTCGACGGCGCGCGACGGCGACGACCTCACCACCAGCGCCCGCCGCCGCCGGCCGCCACCGCCGCCGCGCGGCCGACCCGACGGCAACGACGACGATGGCGACGACGGCGACAACAACGGCGGCGACGGTGACGACGGAACCAACCCGTGGACGTGGGGCGCCAAGGGCCCGTGGACCGAGTTGGTGGCGCTGCGCGAGCAGCGCGCCCGACGCGACGTCGACATCTACGCCCCCATCGGCGGCGCGCTCGCGAGGCCGGCGCGCGGGCGAGCGAGCGAGCTGTTCGGCGCGCTCGTCCAGGAGCGCGCCGCCGCCCTGCCCCCGCCCCTGCCGCCCTCGTGGCGACGCCCCGACGAGGACGCGCTCCTGCCCGGCGCGGCGCGCACGCGGCGCCTGCTGGGCGCCGGCCTTGGGCTGTTCGGGCTGCGGCAGCCGCCGTTCGTCGGGCGCATCGTCGAGCGCTCGCGCCTGTGGTCGCTGCTGCAGCGCGCCCACCGGCCGCCCGACGGCGCGCCGCCGCGCGACAGCGTCGTCGTCGTCCGCGGCCCCGCCGGCGTCGGCCGCAGCCGGCTGTGCGCGTGGTTCGCCGAGCGCGCCGCCGAGGTCGGCGCGGCCCACGCCTTGATCGCGCACCACGGCGCCGAGGACGGCGCGTTCGCCGGGCTCGTCGCCGCGCTACTGCGGCAGGCGCGCGCCGGCGGGCTGCGCGCCGGCGCCCTGCGGGTCGCGCTCGAGTCGGCGTGGCCGCATCTCGACAACGACGACATCGCCGCCCTCGCCCGCTTCTTTGAGGATCCCGCGCGCCTGTCGCGTCCCGAGGCCCATGCGCTGCTGCGGCGCGCGCTCGGCGCCATCGCCCACGAGCGGCCCGTCGTGCTCGTACTCGAGGACGCCCACGCCACACTCGACGCCGTCGTCTTCGCCGCCGCCCTCGCCGCCGGGTCGGTCGCCGGCGACGGCGGTGCGCCCGGGCGCTGCGGCATCGTCGTGCTGCTCGAGGTCGGCGACGAGGCGCTGGTGGAGCACCCGCCAGTGGCGCTGGCCACCGGCGCGCTGTGCGCCGCCGCCGACGCCGTCGCGGACCTCGACGGCGAGCACGACGGCGACGTCGAGCCCCCCGGCGAGCACGACGCCGCGGTGGCGGTGCTGGCGTTGCGTCCGCTGCCCGAGCGCGACCACCGCCGGCTGGTCGAGGGTCTGCTCGGGCTCGAGCCCGGCCTCGCCGAGCTGGTGGCGCGGCGCAGCGGCGGCAGCCCGCGCTTCGCCGTCGAGCTGGTGGGCGACCTCGTCGAGCGCGGCGTGCTCGAGCCGGCGCCGGCGGGGTTCGCGCTGCGCGCCGGCGCCGCCGTCGCCGTACCCGACGACGTGCACGCGGCGTGGTCGGCACGCCTGCAGCGGCTGCTGTCGACGTTGCCGGCCGACGCGCGTGTGTGCCTCGAGCTGGGCGCGCTGCTCGGCCGCGACGGCGAGGACCGCGAGTGGCGCGAGGTGTGCGTCGCCGCCGGGCTGCGGGATGCGCACGCGACCATCGCCGCGGTCACCGACGCGCTCGAGCGGGCGCGCTTCCTCGTCGTCGACCACGGCGTACTGCGCTTCGCGTCGGCGTCTCTGCGCGAGTCGATGGTGCGGCTGGCGGCCGAGGCGGGGCGCGCCGAGCAGAGCCACCGCGTGATCGCCGACGTGCTGCAGCGCAACGGCCGCACGACGCTGGCGGACCGCGAGCGCTGCGCCCGCCACCTGCTGCAAGGGGGACAGGTGCGCGAGGGCCTGCCCTTGTTCCTGCAGGTGACAGCGGCGACGCTGTCGGCGCAGGGCTCGGGGCTGGCGCTGGCGCTCGTCGACGAGATCTTCGCCGCCCTCGACACCCACGCCCTGCCCGACGACGACCCGCTGCGCGACATGGCCATGGGCCTGCGGGCGCGGGCGCTCATCGAGGCCGGGCGCTACGCCGAGGGCGCGATGTGGGCGCGGCTCGTCGGCGAGGGCGCGCCGCTGGTGGCGCGCCTGTGGGCGGGCCGGGCGCTGGCCCGCGCCACGCTGCTGCAGGGCGATCTCGACGTCGCCGTCGACCGCTACCGCGGGCTGCTGGCGCTGGCCGAGCAGAGCGCACCGGCGCGCGACGAGGCCGACGCCGGGAACGAGCGGGCCGCCCTCGACGACGCCGTCGACGACGCGCTGCTCGGGCTGGCCGACGGCCACTACTACCGCGGGCAGCTGCCCGAGGCGGCGTCGACGCTGGCGCGGGCGCTCGGCCGCGCCGAGGCCCGAAACGACGACGCCGCGGTGGCGCAGTGCCTGTGGGCGATGGCCTTCGTCGCGATGTGGCGCGGCGACGACGGCGAGGCCCGCGTGTTGCTGGCGCGGCAGCAGAAGATCGCGCGCCGCGCCGGCCTGAAGGTGCTCGGCGCCCTCGGCCGGAACGCCCTCGGCGACGTCGAGCGGCTCGCCGGCGACCGCGACACCGCGCGCCGGCACTACGAGGAGGCCGAGCGCCAGCTCGCCACCTGCGGCTCGGGCAAGGCGCGGGTGGCGGCGCTGAACCGCGCCCTGTGCGACGCCGAGGACGACGTCAACGGCGCCGTCGCCCGCGTCGAGCAGCTGCTCCCCGACGTCGAGCGCGCCGGCGAGCGCTCGCTGTTGTCGGCGTGTCACGGCGTGCTGGCGCTCGGCGCGCTGAAGGCGGGCGACGGCTCGGCGGTGGATGCGCACTGCGCGGCGCTGCTCGAGCCGCTGAAGCAGGGCGTGCGCGACGGCGAGCTAGCGGTGGTAGCCGAGCAGATCGCGGCGGCCGCCGCCCGCGCCGGCGACAGCTGGCGCGCCGGGATCGCCGCCACCTGGGCCCGCGAGGTGTGGCGCGCCCTCGGTCGCACCGACCGCGCCCCGCTGTGACGAAGCGGCCGCCGACCCACGCCGATCAGGACGCCGGGCGCCCGACCACGAAGAGCCTTCATCCGCCGCCCGGCGCGCTCGGTGCTGAAGAACCCATGGCGTTCTTCGACACCCCGCCGAGGGCTGTGTCTCGGGTGGGGGGCCCATTCGAGCTTTGCTCGACGGGGGGCGGGTCTGGAACAGACCTGCCAGAGGGATAGCAGGCCGTGGTGAAACGCCGGCGGCGTCTTCGCCACAGCCTGCTAGGCTGCGCCGTCGTGAACGTGTCGTCACGCCCTCGTGTCGTTGCGCCCGCCGTCGTCGCGCCCGCCCTCGTCGCGCCCGCCCTCGTCGCGCCCGTCGTCGTCGCGCCCGTCGTCGTCGCGCCCGTCGTCGTCGCGCCCGTCGTCGTCGCGCCCCTTGTCCACAGGCTGGCTCCGCTGCTGGCGGTGGCGCTGCTCGCCGCGACGCCGGCGTGGGCGGCCCGCGGCCGCGGCGCTGAGGCGCTCGACGTCGTGGTGCTGCCGTTTGCGGCGCTGTCGAGCCGCGCCGCGCAGACCGAGGCGAAGGAGAGCCTCGAGCTCGAGCTCGAGCTCGTCGACAACGCCCGCGTGCAGTCGTCGGAGGCGTTGGAGCAGGACCTCGAGGCCCTGGGCGAGGACGCCTTCGCGCCACGCTCGCTGTCGGGCGTGCTCAAGCGCCGAGGCATCGAGGTCCTCGTCGCCGCGCCGGCGGGCCTCGGGCGGCCCACCGTCGTCGCCTTCGCCGCCGATGGCCAGCCCCGCGTCGTCAAGGAGCTGCCGCGCGGCGCCGCCGCCGACCAGCTCGCCGCGACGACGATGGCGGCGCTGAAGCCGGCGCTCGGCAAGTGGGCCAAGCTGAAGCCCCTGCCCCTGCCCGCGACCGGCGGCGGGCGCGGCCGCGGCGCCGTCGACGACGACGACGTCCTCGCCGAGGCCGACCGTCCCCGCCGCGCCCCCCGTGAGGACGACGATGGAGCGGCGCCCCGTCTACCGCGCGGCGGGCGCGACGCCCGCGGCCGCGACCCCGGCGACAACGGCGAGGCGACGCCGACACCGCGCAAGAGCGGGCGCGACGACAGCGGGCGCAGCCGGCGCCGCGGCGATGACGGCGACGCCGAGGAGAAGCCGGCGTCACGCGCCCTCGAGGAGGCCTCGCCGCGCGAGCGGCGGGCGCTGGACGGCGACGACGACAACGCGCTCGGCGAGCGCCAGCGGCGCTCGCCGAGCGCGCTCGATGACGAGAGCATCGACGGCGCCGTCGGCCAGGTGAAGTCCGGTCACCTGATCGCGGTCTCCGGCGCGTTCGACGGGGCGACGTGGCGCTACGACTTCACGAGCAACGCGGTGGCGCCGCTGCCGGTGGTGGCGAACTTCTATCCGGGGGGCTCGCTGCGCTTCGACCTGTGGCCGTTCGAGTTCATCGGCGTCGACGCCACCGTCGCCTTCGCGGCGGTGCGGTTCCAGATCCGCCCCAGCGGCGCCGCCGGCGTCGAGAACGCCGTCACGGTGTCGCCCGAGAGCTTCGGCTCGCTCCACCTGAACCTCGGCGGCGCCGTGCGCGGGCGCTACCTCGTGCGCTTCGCCGACGACGGTCCGCTGCGTATGGTGGGCCTCGGCGGTCGGCTCGGCTACCGCTCGTGGTCCGCGTCCATCGAGACGCAGGTCATCCAGGGCACGCAGACCAAGCTCACCATCGTGCCGGGCTTCCAGTTCCGCGGCCTCGCCGTCGGGCCCGAGCTCTACCTGCCCATCTTCGTCGCCAACCGCCGCTTCGAGTTCGAGCTGAAGACCGAGGCCATGCCCCTGACCTTCTACGGCGAGACCCCCGACAACCCCGGCGCCTCCTCGGTGGCGTTCGGCGCCCACGGCGAGCTGCTCGCCCGCTTCGACGTGCTGTCGGGCGTCTTCGTCGAGGTCGCCGGCAAGGGCACCGCGGCGGTGATCACGTTCGAGGGCCAGGGCGACCGCGTCACCACCATCGCCGGCAGCGCCGAGCCCGTCGTCCTGCAGGGCGGCAACGCCCGCAACTACGCCCTCGGCTTCTCGGTGGGGCTCGGCTTCCTCTACTGAGCGCGGCGGCGCCGGCCCGCCCGCCTTGCTGCACTGCACCACGCACTTGACGGCGTGATGTTGCAATGCAACAACGCATCCGCACAAAAAACCGACGCGTCGGCGTCGCCTCGTGGGGTGCAGCATGTCCCAGGTCCGATTGGCGCGCGCCGCCGTGTTCCTGCCCGAGGGAAGAGAGAGGGCGGCCGAGATCGCAGCGCACAGCGGCTTGCCCGAGGCGGTGGTGGCGACGAAGCTGGGCATCGTGCAGAAGCGTCGCGCGCCGGCGGACCTGCACCCCAGCGAGATGGCGGTGCGGGCGGCGCGGCTGTGCTTAGACAGCGTCGACCCCGACAGCGTCGACGTGATCGTGTGGACGGGCAGCGAGTACAAGGATCACGTCGTGTGGACGGCGGCGATCCACGTGCAGCGCCTGCTCGGCTGCCGGCGCGCCTTCGCCTTCGACCTGTCGGCGCGCTGCTCGACGGGCATCCTCGGTCTCAAGCTGGCCGCCGACCTGCTGGCGGCGAACCCGTCGTACCGGCGCATCCTGCTGTGCGGCGGCCACCGCACCGGCGACCTCGTCGACTACACCGACCGAGCGACGCGCTTCCTGTACAACCTCGCCGACGGCGGCAGCGCGATGCTGGTCGAGCGCGGCGACGGCGACGGCGACGGCGACGGCGGCAACGCGCTGCTCGACGCGAAGATCATCACCGACGGCGACTTCTCCGAGGACGTCGTGCTGCCCGCCGGCGGCACGAAGACGCCGGTGCGCGCGCGGCCCGACCCGGCCTCGACGTTCCTGCGCGTGCCCGACCCCGAGGGCATGAAGGGCCGCCTCGACAAGGTCAGTCTCGACAACTTCCTCGACGTCATCCGCGGCGCCGCCGGTGGCAGGAAGATCGGGTACCTCGCGCTGCTGCACATGAAGCGGTCGGCCCACGATGGCATCGTCGACGCGCTGGAGCTCGCCCCCGAGCGCGCGCTCTACCTCGACCATTACGGCCACTTCGGCTCGCCCGACCAGGTGCTGTCCCTGGGCCTCGCCGAGCAGCGCGGGCTCTTGTCTCCGGGCGACGTCGTCGTCTTCGCCTCGGCGGGGCTTGGCTACATGTGGGCGGCGATGTCGTTCACGTGGCAGCGGCCGACGTTCTCGCCGGCGGCGCTGGCGGCGCTGCGCTGAGCATCAGCGCTGATGCTCAGCGCTGGGCATCAGCGCTGGGCATCAGCGCTGGGCATCGGCGCTGGCGATCGGCGCTCAGTCGTCACGCCAGCGACCGCTGACGTCGATTCGGCTGCCTCCGGTGGCCAGCCGGCGCGCCGGGCGCTGCACCGTCGACTGCACCGTGACGCCCACCGCGGCGGCGGTGGTGCGGGCTGAGACGTGCATCGTCACCTCGCGCTCGCCGCGCGCGAGCGCCGCGGCGGCGATGGCGTCGAGCGCCGCCAGGCCCTCGGCGTCGAGCAGCTCGCTCGCCGACAAGTGCAGATCGAGCGGCAGCACCTCGTCAGCGCCGAGGTCGGCGAACTCGTCGGGCGACAGCACAACGCTGCGCTCGAACGCGCCGTCGAGCACCAGCGAGAACGGCACGCGCACGACGCTGCGGTAGAAGCCCTCGACGAGCTCGACCTTGCGAGGCTTTGCCGGATGGGCCGGCGCACCTTCAGCATCGACGTCGCTGGCGTCGACCTTGGCCGGGGCGCCGTCGGGGTCGGCGTCACCCACGTCACCACCCACGCCGTCGGCGGGAGCGCCGTCGGGATCGGCGTCGCCCACGTCGCCACCCACGCCGTCGGCGGGGGCGCCGTCGGGGTCGGCGTCGCCCACGTCGCCACCCACACCGTCGGCGGGGGCGCCGTCGGGGTCGGCGTCGCCCACGTCGCCGCCCACGCCGTCGGCGGGAGCGCCGTCGGGGTCGGCGTCGCCCACGTCGCCGCCCACGCCGTCGGCGGGAGCGCCGTCGGGGTCGGCGTCGGCCACGTCGTCGACGAAGCCGCCGACGGCGACGTCGCCGAGGGGCTGGCGGGTCTCGATGGCGATGGTGCCGTGCACGACGGCAGTGTGGCCGGGGAGCGCCGCGTCAATGGCGCCGTTGGCGTCGGCGCCCTCGTCGGCAGCGGTGCTGCCGGTGGCGCGGTAGGGCGCGAAGCCGACGAGCAGCCTGCCCCCCGACGACGGCACCGCCCACACGCGCTCGCCGCCGACGTCGGCGCCGAAGCCGGTGCGCGCCGCCAGCTCGTAGTGGAACAGCAGCGGATCGTCGGCGGTGACGACGACGTCGCCCTGATCGCCGGCCACCGGGCTCTGCAGCCGGGCGCGCGGCGCGTGGGCCACGACCTCTTCGATGAGCACGCGGCCGCCGCTGCGGTCGGACAGCTCGACGGTGCCGTCGAGCAGCACCCGCGGCAGCACCGTGACCGCCACCGTGTCGACATTGGGCTCGACGCCGCAGGCCGTCACCGCAAGCGCCCACGCCAAGGCCGCCCCGGAGCGACGAGGACGCAGCGACGACGACGACCAGAGACGCCTGAGCACGACCCACCCGCTCCTGCGCGGCGCCGCGGTGGCTGGACAGGGCGTCCGGACACGGCGCGTCGACGCGCGATTAGCAGCCAGCATGGCCGACGGCCGACCCGCTGACAAGCGTGCGGCTCCGGCACACCGTGCCCGCCGCGATCGCTGCGGCGGATGAACAGTGCATGGGACGGGCCAACGCATCGTCAGCGAGCACCCGCCGCTGCCGTGGCGCACGAGGGGCCGCAGCGTCACGGGCCCCCCTGCCGCGCGAACACCCAGCCGTCGTCGTCGCCGTAGAGCACGGCGATGCTCACCCGCGCGCCGCCGTCGCCGCCGACCTTTTCGTCGCCGTCGTCGGCGCGCCCGGCCGTGCAGCCGGGCGGCGCGAGCTGGATGCACGCCACGAGGCCGACGAGCGCGAGCAGAGTCCGCGGCCAGACCTCGCCGATGCTTGCGCGCACGGCGCCCCTGGAGCCGACATCGCACGGCCGCGTCGAGGCAACGAGTGGTGGGCCGACGACTCCGGCGAACACGGTACCAGCAGCGACGAAGGGCGCCCATGGGGCGCCCTTCGTCGCTGCTGGCGAGCGCAGCGCTCAGCTCACTTGCCGCCGGCCTTGGCGATGATCTGCTCGGCGATGGCGTTCGGCACCTGGTCGTAGTGCGAGAACTCCATCGTGTAGCTGGCGCGGCCCTGCGTCTTGCTGCGGATCGCGTTGGCGTAGCCGAACATCTCGGCGAGCGGCACGTTGGCGGTGACCACCTTCATGCCGGCGCGCTCCTCCATGCCCTGCACCTGACCACGGCGCGAGTTCAGATCGCCGATGACGTCGCCCATCCAGTCCTCGGGCGTGACGACCTCGACCTTCATCAGCGGCTCGAGGATGATCGGCGTCGCCTTCCGGGCCGCCTCCTGGAACGCCTGCGACGCGCAGATCTCGAACGTGCGCGCGTCGGAGTCGACCTCATGGTAGGCGCCGTCGGTCAGCGAGACCTTGACGTCGACCACGGGGTAGCCGGCGCGGATGCCGCGCAGCAGCGCGCCTTCGACACCCTTCTGCACGCCCGGGATGAACTCCTTGGGCACCGAGCCGCCGACCGTGTCGTTGATGAACTCGAAGCCCTTGCCCGCCTCATTGGGCTCGACGACGATGCGCACCTTGGCGAACTGGCCCTTGCCGCCCGTCTGCTTCTTGTAGGTGTTGTCCTCTTCGATGCGCTTGGTGACCGTCTCGCGGTAGGCGACCTGCGGCTTGCCGACGTTGGTCTCGACGCCGAACTCGCGCTTCAGACGGTCGACGATGATCTCGAGGTGCAGCTCGCCCATGCCGGCGATGGTCGTCTGCCCCGTCTCCTCGTCGGTCTTCAGGCGCAGCGACGGATCTTCGGCGGCCAGACGGCCAAGGCCAGTGCCCATCTTCTCCTGGTCGGACTTCGACTTCGGCTCGATGGCCAGCGTGACGACGGCCGGGGGCACCGTCAGGCGCTCGAGCACGATCGGGTGATCTTCGGAGCAGATTGTGTCGCCGGTGACGCACTCCATCCCCATCGCCGCGCAGATGTTGCCGGCGAAGCACTCCTCGATCTCGTTGCGCTTGTCGGCGTGCATCAGCACCAGGCGGCCGATGCGCGTGCGCTTGCCGGTGCGCGCGTTCAGGATCGTGTCGCCCTTCTTCAGCACGCCCGCGTACACGCGGATGAACGTCAGCTGACCAAACTTGTCGTTCAGCAGCTTGAACGCCAGCGCCGTGAGCGGCTCGGCGTCGTCAGCCTTGCGCAGGAGCTCCTTGCTCTCGTCGCGCAGGTCCTTGCCCTTCACCGACGGGATGTCGATGGGCGACGGCAGGTAGTCGAGCACCGAGTCGAGCAGGTACTGCACGCCCTTGTTCTTGAACGACGAGCCGCAGAACGTCGGCACCAGCTTCAGGCCGATGGTCGCCTTACGCAGCGCCGGCACCAGCTCCTCTTCCTTGATGTCCTCGCCGTTCAGGTACTTCTCGGCGATGGCGTCGTCGACGTCAGCGAGCTGCTCGATCAGCTTGTCGCGCCAGATCTGCGCCTGCTCGTTGAACTCGGCGGGAATGTCATTCAGCTGGTACTCGGCGCCCATGTCCTCGTTCTTCCAGGTGATCGACTTCATGCGGACGAGATCGATCAGGCCCGTGAACGACGCCTCGGAGCCGATGGGCAGCGTCATGACGGCGGGCTTCGCCTTCAGGCGCTCGACGATCATGTCGACGCAACGGAAGAAGTTGGCGCCCGTGCGGTCGAGCTTGTTGACGTAGCACATGCGCGGAACGCCGTAGCGGTCGGCCTGGCGCCACACGGTCTCGGACTGCGGCTCGACGCCGGCGACGCCGTCGAACACGACGCAGGCGCCGTCGAGGACGCGCAGCGAGCGCTCGACCTCGATGGTGAAGTCGACGTGCCCGGGGGTGTCGATGATGTTGATGCGGTACTCGGGGTTCGTCTTGGCGTCGAACCCCTCTTGGCCGATGCGGCGACGCCACGAGCAGGTCACGGCGGCCGACGTGATCGTGATGCCGCGCTCGCGCTCCTGCTCCATGTAGTCGGTCGTCGTCGCGCCGTCGTGCACCTCGCCGATCCGGTGCGTCATGCCCGTGTAGAACAGGATGCGCTCCGTCGTCGTCGTCTTGCCGGCATCGATGTGGGCGATGATGCCGATGTTGCGGGTGCGCTCGAGGGGGAAGTCGCGGGCCATGGTCTTCTCCAAAAAGAACCGGGGACGGGTTCGATCCGACGGCGTCTGTAGACAGCACCGCACCCGATCATGCAAGCCCCCACCGTCGGGGCGGTACGGCGTCACTCGGTCGTCGTCGTCGTCGTCGCCCGGTGCGGGTCCCGCTCGCGGCGCAGCCGCGCCAGCACTCCGGCGAACCCGTGGCTCTGCACCCGCACCCGCGGCAGCCGCCACAGCCGCCGGCGAGGCAGCGCGTACAGCTCGGCGACGCAGCTGACGCGCACGCACCCTGCGCCTTCGAGTCCCGGCGTCGCCGGCGTCACCGGCGTCACCGGCGTCACCGGCGTCACCGGCGTCACCGGCGTCACCGGCGTCACCACTGTCACCTCGTGGCCGAGCGCCCCACGGAACACCACCAGCCGCCCCGCCCGGGGCGCCACCTCGGCCACCACGTCGTCGCCGCGCGAAAGCCGCAGCGCCCCGCCTGTCATCCCCGCCGGCACGTCGACATACAGGACCACCACCGCCCGCGGCGACAGCGGCGCGTCGTCTCCCGGCCGCGCCGTCGCCACGCCGAGCGTCGCGTCGACGTGCCGCCCGACGCCCGCGCCCGGCGGCACCGTCAGCACGTTCAGGTACAGCGCGTTCACCCGGCCGAGCCACGATGACGCCACGCGCTCGAAGAGCCCCGGCCGGAACAGCCGCGCCCACACCGCCTCGTGCAAGGCCACAGCGACGAACGGCCGCAGCCACGGCACCCGCGCCAGCGCGTCGTCGACCGCGCGGACGTGGCAGGCGACGCCAAAGCCGCGCGTGGCGGCAAAGCCGCCGTCGAGCTGGCTCGCCCCCGGCAGCTTCGACGACGCGATGGCGGCGCGCAGCCCCTCGACCACCGCGTCGTCCACAAAGCCGTCGTCGACGACCAGCAGCCCGGGCAGCTCCAGCGGCGAAGGCAGCGTCGGCGACGACACCAGCGTCGGCAACGACACCGTCGAGCGCGACGTCACCGCCGCTTCTTCTTCATGATGAACGGGATGTGGACCTGGTCTTCTTTGTAGTCGAGGCAGGTGGCCAGCATCATCAGGTTCACACCCAGACGAAACGCGCGCTCGCGCTGGGTGTCGCCGTCAGGCTCGCACTCGAAGCGCCAGGTGCCGAAGCGGTCGCGCTCGAAGGCGCCGAGCAGGTCGTTCTTGCTGACGACGACGGCGGTGCGGTTGCCGAGGTCGATGCCCTCGAGGGTCTCGTCCAGGCGCAGCCGCCCCTCGGCGCGCGGGATCAAGAAGAAGCTCTTCATGACCACGTGGTCGGCGGGCAGCCGGCGACGGGTCAGGCCGGGCAGCATGAGGTCGAGCTCGCGGGCGGCGTCGAGCAGGAACGGGTCCGACGGCGACGGCGCGTCGACGACGAGCATGCCGCCGTAGCGCAGGTGCCGCTCGAGGCGGGCGCGCGCCGCCGGGGTCCACGCTGGCATCGGGCCCTCGCCGGTCAGGAACAGCAGCGGCTGCCAGAACAAGGCGCCCGCCTCGTCGCTGCCGTCGTCGTCGAGGCTGACCACCGTGCGCTCGCGGGCGACGTTGATGCTCGTGCGCTTGCCGGTCTCCCACAGGAGTCGTCGCAGCGCCTCGGGGCGGTGATCCCACTGGCCGCCGTGGCGGACGACGCCGATGGACAGCTCGCTGGTGGGGCCAATGGCGCGGGCCGACCCGCTGCCGAGGGCGAACGCGCACGCGGACGCGACAGACGACGTCAGGAAGCGGCGACGAGCAAGCACGTCAAGACCATAGCAGCCCGCGAGGACGACGCGACCCCGGGCTGGCGGTCGCGGCGCGACTGCCGCACCGGGACTGTTGCCCGGCCCGGGATTTGAGAGAGACTCGCGCAACTGCGGTGGGACGGCCGTGTTCGTTGCCGCGCGGGAGGAACCAATGAAGCAAATCCATGTGCTGCCGCTGGCCTTGTTGTTGCCCCTCGGCGTCGCCCTGTCGGCCTGCGGCGCCGGCGGCGAGGGCGAGGGCGAGGGCGAGGGCGAGGGCGAGGGCGAGGGCTGCGCGATCGGCGAGATCACGGCGGACACAACGCTGTCGCCGTCGTCGTGCGCGGTCTACACGCCCGATTGCGACATCAATGTCCGTGACGGTGCAACGCTGACGATCGCGGCGGGCACCGAGATCCGCTTCGCCGAGGGCTGCTGGCTGTTGAACGAGGGCGGCACGCTGTTGGCCAACGGCACCGCCGACGACCCCATCGTGCTGCGCTCGACGACCGATGACGCCAGCGCGGGCAGCTGGATCGGCGTGGTGCTCCGGCCCGAGAGCGCGCGCACGACGCTGTCGTTCGTCACCGTCACCGACGCCGGCCAGGACGCCTCGGGTGGCAAGGGCTGCCTGACCGTCGAGGAGGGCGCCGGCCGCGTCGACGTCGGCGACTCGACGTTCACCAACTGCGATCGCGTCGGCGTGTATAGCGTCGAGCCATTCGACTCGTTCGTGCGCAACACCGTGCGCGACGCGACCGCGGGCCTGCGGCTGGCCCCTGACGTCATTGGCTCGATCGTCGAGGCGGTGACCTTCGAGGGCGTCGCGCGCAACGAGCTTCTGCCCGGCATCGTCAGCGAGACGGCGACGTGGCTATCGCTGGGCCTGCCCTGGGTGCTCGAAGGCGACCTCGAGGTCGAGGGCGACGGCAGCCCGGCGCTGACCATCGCGGCGGGCAACGAGCTGCGCTTCTCCGACGCGAGCTGGCTCATCACCGGCGGCGACGCGCCCGGCCGCCTGATCGTGGCGGGCACCGCCAGCGAGCCGGTGGTCTTTAGCGCCGTCGACGCCGGCGCCGGCGAGGGCGCATGGATCGGGCTCGTGTTCCTCAACAACACGCTGTCGGGCTCGTCGATCAGCCACGCCGTGATCCAGCAGGCCGGGCAGCCCATATCCAACGGACAAGGGTGCCTGACCGTCTACAACACCAACGCCAACGTGCTGGCCATCGACCACACGACCTTCCGCCGATGCGAAGGCGCCGGCGTCGCCGTGCTCGAGCCCGGCGCCCAGTTCGCCGCCTTCGCCAACAACACCGTCGAGGACAGCGAGGTCGGCCTGTCGATGGCGCCCAACACCGTCGGGTCGCTGGACACGGCGACGACGCTCACTAACGTCGCGCGCAACGAGCTGCGCCCGGGGATCGTGGTGAGCACGGCGACGTGGCCGACCGAGTCGGTGGACTGGCACGCGCTGGGCGACGTCGAGGTCGAGAACGACAGCGCCGGCATCGCCACGCTGACGCTGAGCGGCGGCACGTACCGGTTCCGCACCGGCTTCTGGCTGTCGATCGGTGGCGACGGCGGCGGCGCGCTGAACGCCACGGGCGCCACGTTCGCCTCCACCGACGCGGAGGCGACGTCGCCGTCCTGGATCGGGCTCGTGTTCGGCGAGGCCACCGCGTCGTCGACGCTGACCAACGTCACGGTGCGGCAGGCGGGCGAGGACTACGCCGGCGGCAACAGCGGCATCAGGCTGCAGAACACCGGCAGGTCGGTGACGCTGGTGTCGCCGACGTTCGCAAACAACGGCCAGACCGACGTCTACGTCGACTGCGAGTCCCAGCCGACGTTGACGGACATGGGCGGCGCCCTCGTCGTCTACCAGCCCAACTGCACCTGACCGGCTGACGGCAGGCTTCGCCGCCGTCGCCAGAAAGCACGCGGGGAGCCCGAAGGGGCTCCCCGCGTGCTTTCTGGCTTTCGTGCGTTCGCGCCGCCGTCAGCGGCGCGCGGGCTGCGCCGGACGACGACGACGCAGGAGCAGCGCGAGGGCCGCGAGCGGCAGGGCGCCGCCGGCGCCGCCCTGCGCGCAGTTGAAGATGTACGCGCTGCCGTCGTCGGTGTCGTCGACGGCGTCGTCGCCGTCGCCGTCGCCGTCGGAGCCGGCGGCGGTGTCGTCGTCGTTGCGCGTCTCGCCCTCGCCGCCTTTGTCGACCGGCGACACGTAGTCCGGCGGCACGCAGATGCGGGTCACGAGCGGCGGCCCGCAGTCGGTGTTGCCCTGCTCGTCGGTGGCGCACGGCTCGGTCGCGGCCTCTTCGACGCAGACGAAGCCGTCGCTGCAGTCGGCGGCGTCGGTGCACTCGACGCGGACGAGCTGGCAGGCGCCGCTCGTCGGCGCGTCGCTGCAGTCGCACGACTCGTTGCCGGCGGAGTCGATGGAGCACGTGCAGTCCTCGGCCTGCTCGCAGGTGAAGCCGGGGCCGCAGTCGGCGTCGGTGGCGCACTCGTCGAGCCAGCGCGGGCCGCAGAACGACACCGTCTCGGTGGTGCAGTCGGGCGCAGACGGCGGCGGGCACTCGCAGGGCGGGTCGTTGGTGGGGTCGCCGTCGCCGTCGCCGCTCCCGTTGTCCGGGCAGGCGCAGCCTTCGCTGGCGCAGCTCTCGACCGTCTGGGTGATGCAGACGGTGCCGTCGCCGCAGTCGGCGTCGGTGGTGCACGACGGCGGCGGCGGCGGCGTCTGCTCACCGTGCGGCGAGCAGACGCCGCTCCCGGGGCAGTCGACAGGGACGCAGTCCGGGTCGGCGGAGTCGCAGGTCGCCGGGCAGTCGAACACGGCGCAGAACTGGTCGTCGGCGCAGTCGCTGTCGGTGGTGCAGGCGACACCCGGCGGCGGGGCGGCGACGCAGACGCCGGTGCAGGCCGCCGGCTCGCAGGCCGGGTCGTCGGGGTCGCAGGTCGGACAGTCGGGGGTCTGACAGGTCGCGCCGAGCGGGCACTCGGCGTCGCTGCTGCAGCTGATGGCGCCGCCGCCGCCCGGAGGGGGCGGCGGGGGCGGCGGCGGCTCGCCCTGCGCCACGGCGGCGCCGGCGAGGAACAACGGGGTGAGTCCAAGGAGCGTGGCACGCAGGGTCTTCATGGGGTCTCCGGGGTTCCGGCCTCGACAGCAAGGCGCATGCCCCGCCGCGATCCGGTTCGACTGCGGCAACCAGAGCCGCCGACCCTCAGGATTCTGACACCAGCTGCCCAGTGAATGCGACTTCACGGGCGCGCGGCGGGTGCCCCAAAACGAGGCGCGGGGCCCCGAAGGACCCCGCGCGTACCGACCGGGCAGTCCCGGTGGCGGTGCTTCAGCGACGACGACGACGGAGCGCGAGCAGCAGGGCCGCCAGCGAGCCGAAGGCGGGCATCGCGCCCAGGGCGTTCAGCGCGCAGCCGGCCGACGGCGGCGGCTCGGCCTGGTCGTCGCGGTTGTTGTTGCCGTCGCCTTCGCCCTCGCCCTCGCCCTCGCCCTCGCCCTCGCCCTCGCCCGTCGGGCAGGCCGGGAGGTCTTCGTCAGCGGCCACGCAGGTGACGCCGCCCTCGCAGGTGCCGTTGGTGCAGGTGCCGCCTTCGCCGCACTGCTCGTCGCAGGCGCAAGGCTGGTCGCCGCAGGTGGAGCCGAGCAGGGCGCAGTCGAGGGCGATGTTCGAGGTCAGGCCGAAGGTGTTGTCGACATCGGCGAGGCAGATGTTCAAGACGGCGCCGGTGCAGCCGGCGAGGCCCTCGGTGGTGCAGGCCGGACCGACGCGGTCGACGCAGCGGTCGACGACGGCCTGGCCCTCGACGGCGACGGCGCAGGTCATGTTGCCCTCGCACAGGACGGCGCCGACCAGCTCGTTGTCGGCCTCGTCCCCGTTGAGGAACACCGAGAAGCCGATGCAACGCTCGCCCAGGGCCGAGACGCAGCTGACGCCGAAGTCTTCGCAGGCGCCGACGCAGCCGGCGGTGGCGCAGGAGGCGTCGGCGCCGCCCGGACCAAACGCGTTGGCGCACGTGATCGCCGCCTCGACGGGAGCCGCCGGCGCCGTCTGGCTGTCGCAGAACTGGATGGAGCCGTCGGCGTTGCACGTGTTCCTGAACGTGTCGGCGACGCACGGGTCACCGACGGCGGCGAAGGCAGCGCCAGCGGGCAGCAGGGTGGCAGCGGCGAGGAGAGCGCGGAAATTCATCGGGGAGGACCTCGGGCGATCGGAGCGATCGCGAATGGGTGGGACCGTAGCCGACATCCCCCCCCCTGCAAGGCGGATCCCGCCCTGACCGCTCGGACGGACGACCGATGGTCGCCTGCGGCGAAACAGGAGTGAGCAGCAGCACAGGGGTGATCTGCCACGGGTGCGGAATGCGACGAAGCCACGGCACGCTCGTCTGTACCGGCAGCTTTTGTCGACAGCCCGGTCGACAAGGCGTGTCGGCCGGTCGTGTCCGCGGCGCGCGCCTCGCTCGCCGCCACGACGTGGAGGTGCCCCGTGTCGGTCTCGCTCCCCGTGGTCGCGCTTCGTGCTCCCGGCGTGTCGTCGGCCCTGCTGGGCCGGCGGCTCGCCCGCGTCGGCTTCGGCGCAGTGCTCGCGCTGGCGCCGGCCATCGTCGCAGCCGGCTGGCTGTCCCGCGGCGAGTCGGTCCTGCATACCGCGCCTTTGATCGCTCTCGTCTGGGTGGCCGCCGCCCTCGTCGCCGTCGTCGCCGGCCGCTTCGGGCGATCGCGGGCGGCGCTGGCGCAGTTCGACGCGGGGGCCTTCGCCGTCGCCAGCTTCGTCGCACCCGCCGTGGGCGTCGCCGTCGCCGGCCCGTTGTCGCTGCACGCGAGCATCGGTCTGCCGCTGTGGCTGCTCGGCGTCCTCACCGAAGACCCATCGCTGGTCGGCAGCTTCGACTATTGGGTCGGGCTGTCGTTGTGGGGCACCCTGCACGTGCACTTCGCCTTTGCCATCGCGATGGCCCTGGCCGCGCGCCGCCTCGCCGCCGGCGACCACGCCACACGCGTCCGCGTGTGGCCGGCGGTGCTGTTGTCGGTCGTCCCCGGGATCCTCTTGATCTTCCCGCCGTTCCTCGTGCTCGGCACCGGCATCATCCTCGCCGAGGCGTTCCTCGCCGTGGCGCGGGCGTGGTGGCGCGACGATCAGGCGATGGCCGCGGCGGGCTGAAGCCGGGCCGAAGTCCTCGCGCGCCGCGCCTGACCCCACGCCCCGACGCGCCGCTCAGCCTGACGGGGAGCGGCCGTCTTCCAGCCGACGGATGACCTCGGCGAGGCCGTGCGACGCCAACGTCAACACCGCCGCCAGCTCGGTCATCCGGGACGACGTCGGCGACTCTTCGCCCCCCCGCGCCAGCGCCAGCGCCCCGCGCAGCGCTGCCCCCACGATGTCCAACCCCTCCAACGCGTCATCCCGCTCGCTCTGCTCCATGACTTTCTCCTGCCGAGCGGCCCCGGCATCTCTTCCTCGTCGGCGGGGGCGCCGCTGTGCAGCGAACCGGTGCGCCGTGGCGTGATGACGCACCCGTCGTCCTCCCGCGACAGCGGCGGGGGGTCTGGCGCAGACTTCGCGGGGTCGCGCGGGTGGGCGCGCCCGGCGCGGAGACGACGATGGCAGCAGGCGGCGACTGGGAGACGGTGGTGGGCCTCGAGGTCCACGTGCAGCTGAGGACGGCGCAGAAGTTGTTCTCGGTGGCGCCGGTGCGCTTCGGGCAGCCGCCCAACGTCGACATCGACGCCGTCGACGTCGGCCTGCCCGGCGCGCTGCCGGTGCTGAACGACGAGGCGGTGACGCTGGCGCTGCGGCTGGGCGTGGCGCTGGGCTGCACGGTGCGGGCGACGAGCCGCTTTGCGCGCAAGCACTACTTCTATCCGGACAGCCCGAAGGGCTACCAGATCACGCAGGCCGACGAGCCGCTCCTGTCGGACGGCCACGTCGTCATCGACGGCGCCGACGGCCCGCGCGCCATCCCGCTCGTGCGCGCCCACCTCGAGGAAGACGCCGGCAAGAGCGTCCACGACGAGCTCGGCACGCGCCTGGACTGGAACCGCGCCGGCACGCCACTGCTCGAGGTGGTCACGCAGCCGGCGCTGCGCGGGCCTGACGAGGCGATGCGGTTCTTTCGCGCGCTGCGGTCGTTGGCGATGGCGGTGGCGGCGTGCGACGGCAACCTGCAGGAGGGCTCGATGCGCGCCGACGCCAACGTCAGCGTGCGTCGCCGCGGCGCGCCGCTCGGCACCCGCGTCGAGCTGAAGAACATCAACAGCCCGCGCTTCCTGCACGACGCCGTCGCCCACGAGGCGCGACGCCAGATCGCGCTGCTGTCGGCGGGCGGCACGGTGACGCAGGAGACCCGCCTGTGGGACCCCGACCGCGGCGAGAGCCGCGTGATGCGCACGAAGGAGGACGCCCCCGACTACCGTTACCTGGGCGACCCCGACCTGCCGCTGCTCGTCATCGACGAGGCGCGCCTCGACGACGTCAAGGCCACCCTGCCCGAGCTGCCCGCCGCCCGCCGCGCGCGCTACGAGGCGCTGGGCATCGCCACGGGCGCCGCCGCCACCCTCGTCGACGAGCCGGCGACGACGGCGTTCTTCGAGGCGGCGCTCTCCGCCGCCGGCGGCGCCGCGGCGTCGGCGACGCGGGCGAAGGCCGTCGCCAACTGGGTCGTGAACGAGGTGCTCGGTCTGCCCGAGGGCCTCGCGCGCGTGCCGCCTTCGGCGCTCGGTCGGCTGGTCGCCCTCGTCGACGAGGGCGCCGTCGCCGGCCGCGGCGCCAAGGACGTGCTGCGCGCCCTGCACGACACGGACGACGCCGACACGGGCGCCGTCGTCGACGTCGACGCCCTCGTCGACGCGCGCGGCCTGCGCCTGCAGCAGGGCGGCGACGTCGAAGCGCGGGCCCGCGCCGTCGTGCGCGAGGTGCTCGACAAGAGCCCCGCACAGGTCGCGCAGGTGAAGAGCGGCAAGGACAAGATCAAGGGCTTCCTCGTCGGCCAGAGCCTGAAGGCCCTCGGCCAGGGCGCCGACCCCAAACAGGTCCAGCAGCTCGTCGACGAGGAGCTGGCGAAGCGCTGAGGCAGGGACGGTCGCCGCAGGGCGCCCCGCCGGTCTCGAGCGGTCAGGAACGACGTCGACGAGCGCGCCAGCGAGCGCGCCAGCGCGCACGCACGAGCGCACGCACGAGCGCGCCCCGCACCTTCGCCGTGGCTGCGGCGGAGGCGCGGGGCGCCAGAGGCGACCGGCGGCGAAGAGGCCTCAGGCCTCGGCGTTCTTGGCCGCCTTGACGCCGTTGGGCTTCTTGTCGTCGCGGGCGGCGGCGGCGGCGTCCTTGGCCGGCGTCGCCGCATTCAACATCGGCTGCAGCGCCGCGGTCTGGCGCAGGCGGATCTCGGCCTCGACGCGGGCGGCGGCGTCGGGGTTGTTCCTCAGGTACTCGCGCGCGTTGTCGCGGCCCTGACCGATGCGCGTGCCGGCGTAGCTGAACCAGGCGCCGCTCTTCTCGAGGATGTTCTGCTCGGCGCCGATGTCGATGAGCTCGCCGAGCTTGTTGACGCCCTCGCCGTACATGATGTCGAACTCGACCTCCTTGAACGGCGACGCCAGCTTGTTCTTCACGACCTTGACGCGGGTGCGGTTGCCGATCACGTCCTCGCCGTTCTTGATGGCGCCGACGCGGCGGATATCGAGGCGCATCGACGCGTAGAACTTGAGCGCGTTGCCGCCCGTCGTCGTCTCGGGGCTGCCGAACATCACGCCGATCTTCATGCGGATCTGGTTGATGAACACGACGCACGTGCCCGACCGCGAGATCGACCCGGTTAGCTTGCGCAGCGCCTGGCTCATCAGGCGCGCGTGCAGGCCCGGCAGCTGGTCGCCCATCTCGCCGTCGATCTCGGCCTTGGGCACGAGGGCCGCCACCGAGTCGATGACGAGGATGTCGATGGCGCCGGAGCGCACCAGCATCTCGGCGATCTCGAGCGCCTGCTCGCCGGTGTCGGGCTGCGAAATCAGCAGGTCGTCGGTGCGCACGCCGAGGCGGCGGGCGTAGTTGACGTCGAGGGCGTGCTCGGCGTCGATGAAGGCGGCGATGCCGCCCTTCTTCTGCGCCTCGGCGATGGCGTGCAGCGTCAGCGTCGTCTTGCCCGACGACTCCGGCCCGTAGATCTCGACGATGCGGCCGCGCGGCAGCCCGCCGATGCCCACCGCCATGTCCAGGCCGAGGGAGCCGGTGGGGATCGTGTCGACGCCGTCGGCGAGGTTCTCGCCCGTGCCGAGGCGCATGACGCTGCCCTTGCCGAACTGCTTCTCGATGTTCTGCACCGCCGCCTCGAGGACCTTCTCCTTGTCCTTGCGGCTCATCTCGGTGACGCGGTCGTTCTGGTTGCCGTTGGTGCTCATCGCCTGCTCCTCAGTTGCGTCGGCCGCACGCGACCCGCGCCGGCTGCTGCGTTCGTCCCGGATGTTCAGTCCCCACGGGGTTTCGTTCAGGGCTGAACGCGTGTTCACACTAATCAAACCCGGATCGCCGGGGAAGCTTGATCTGCATCCCCGCCGCATCCGCCTTCACCCTCTCTACCGTCGGCCCGCGGATTTCGTGCACGAGCGACGCGGTTTGTCGTCGACGAATTCACATTTTTTCGCCCGTCACGGTGCATGGTTATGTAAGCGCTGGCGCGCGGGGATCCATCCGGTCGCACGGGCGCATCGGTCAACCTGCTGAGCGGCCGAACCGGCACGACCACCGGCGCCGAAATCCTCTCTGACCGGAGGTCCCATGCAAGTCAGCGCCGCCCCCAGCACGACCACCCCGACTACGACGCCCCGGCCGACCACCGACGCGACGACGCGGTCGCACGTCGTCCGGGCCGGCGACACACTGTGGGGCCTGGCGCGCGCGTACGGCACCGACGTCGACGCGCTGCGGGCGCGCAACCCGCAGCTGGCGTCGATCCCTGACACCGCCCTGCCCGTCGGCCTGCAGCTCGACGTCGGTCCAGCCCCGGCGACGACGACGGCCACGACGGCGGCGACGACGACGACCGCGACGACGGCGCGCGCCCCCGCCGACGCGGCGGCGGTGCAGCAGAGCCGGCAGTCCGCGCAGGCCGCCGACGCCGCCGCGCGGGCCCGCGTGGCCGACGTGCCGGGCACGAAGCTCGAGGCGTTGGTGCAGCGCGGCCAGCTGCTGCGGCAGGGGGCGAAGGGGGCCGAGGTCGTCGACCTGCAGCGGTTCCTCGGCATGAAGACCATCGAGCAGGACGGCGAGTTCGGCCCGCGCACCGAGAGCGCGCTGCGCGCCTTCCAGCGGCAGCAGGGGCTGGCCGACGACGGCGTCGTCGGCGGCGCGACGATGACGGCGCTGAAGAAGGCGGGCAGCGCCTCGTCCGACGCCCATAACCTCGAGATGCGGATCGCGACGGGCAACCCCATCCAGCAGGGCGAGAGCGGCTCGCACGTGCGGGGCATGCAGCGGCTGCTCGGCATGGGCCCGGCGGGTCAAACCGGCGTGTTCGGCCCCACCACCCGCGCCGCCGTCGAGGACGCGCAGCGTCGGCTGCTCGGCATGACCCCCGCGTCGCCGGGCTGGGGCGGCATGGGGCCGTTGACCTACCGCGCGCTCAAGGACGCCGCCGACGTGCGGCAGACGTCGTCGTCGACGGCGGTGGCCGGCGCGCCGGCCAGTCAGCTGCGCGTGCTCGCGCAGCGCGACGCCACCAGCTGCGGGCTGACGTCGGTGGCGATGGTGACCAACGCGTGGAACAAGTCGCTCGGCACGGGCAAGGCGCCGATCACCGACCGGACGTTGCGCGCCGAGCAGCCCGGCGACGCCGACCTGCGCGCGGCGATGTCGCGGCACCTGCCGCCCGGCGTCACCCACTACGACCGCGACTGGCCGCGCGGCGCCCGCAGCTTCGGCGACATCGACGCGCAGCTGGCCAAGAGCAACCCGGTGATCGTCGGCCTCGGCCGGCCCTTCACCGCCAGCGGCTTCGGCCACATCTTCGTGCTGTCGAAGAAGAACAGCGACGGCAGCTACGAGATGTTCGACCCCAACGGCGGCGTCCGCAAGAACGTGTCGCGACAGGCTCTCGAGACCGCCGGCGAGCACCGCGAGGGCTCCTTCTACATGGTCGCCGAGCGCCGCTGACCTCGCCTCCGTCGACGTGGACATCGTCGCCGGCGACGACGTCGTCGGCGCTTACGGCGCTGTGGGCTCCGCGTGGGCGCCCAGCGTCGCTGCCGCCGCCCGCACGCCCTCGGCGCCGAGCACCAGGCACGCCTGCGCGAGCCCGGCGGCGACCACCGCGTCGTCGGCGGCGACGGTGCACGAGAGGGGGCCCGTCGTGACCAGCGCGCCGTCGCGCGGGTCGAGCGCGCCCGCTGCGGGCCGACGGGCGGTGGCGCGCGCGTGGCCGCCCCGGACGAAGACGTCGCTGCCGTCGTCGGCGACGGCGACGGCGGCGTCGGCGAAGCCGTGCTCTTCGACCACGCGGGCGAGGGCGGCGGCGGCCGCGGCGTCGACGACGGCGCCGAGGTCGACGACGACGTCGTAGCCGTCGAGGCGCAGGCGGCCGCCGTCGACGGCGAGGCGACGGAACGTCGGTCGCGTGACCGTCGTCCACGGCGACGCGGGACGCGTGGGGTCGAAGGCGCCCTCGGTGGCGACGGCGACGGCGAGGGCGCGCTGCACGAGCAGCGCGGTGCCTTGCGAGACGGTGCCGCGCGGCGGCGGCGGGTCAGCACGCCGGGGCTGCTGCGCGAGGGGCGTGTGGAGCGCGACCAGCTCGCTGTCGGGGTTCGTCAGGTCGACCTGCCGCGACAGCTCGGCGAGCGCTCCGTCGACGGACGCGCCCAGGGCCCCCGCGCGCGCGCCGCCGCCTTCGCCGTCGGCGCGGCCATCGTGATGCGCCAGCGTCCGCACCAGGCGCTGCCCGACAGCTCCACCGTCTCCACCGGGGCGGACGTCGTCGCCGGCCCTGAGGACGGCGACGACGGCGACGGCGAAGACGACGGCGACGGACAGCCGAGCAGCGCGGCGACGAGCGCCGACGACGCGAGCACGGCGGGACGACGCGGGGTCACGGGGCGGCACGATACACGGGCATTTCCCGACCGGCGGGCGAGTCTTTTCGCGCTCTGGCGGCGCGGGCGGCGGTCCGTCGCGACGGCGATGGGGGCGGCCGGCGGGGGCGGAGCGACGTCGACGAGGCCGGATCCGCCGTTGAACGGCGCGACGCGTCACGCTAGATTGACATCAGAGTCAACAAACACGCACGCACGCACCGGCCAGACGCGGCCGGGCGGGACGGACGGACGGGAGACGACGATGGCGAACTCGCTGCACTACAAGAGCAACCTCCGCGACATCTTCTTCAACCTGTTCGAGGTGTTCGAGGTGCAGCGGCACGTGCTCGGGCAGGGCGGGTTTGCGCACCTCGACGAAGAGACGATGCGCGACTCGCTGAAGCAGGTCGCGAAGGTGTGCGAGAACGAGATCGCGGCGTCGTTCGTCGAGGGTGACCGCACGCCGCTGCAATTCGATCCGGCGACCGGCACCGTGACGTTGCCCGAGGGCGTCAAGAGGTCGATCCACGCGTGGTTCGAGGGTGGCTGGCACATGCTCGAGGTGCCGACGCAGCTCGACGGTGTCGGGGCGCCGCCGTCGATCTGCTGGGCGGCCAACGAGATGCTGGTGGGGTCGAACGCGCCGGTGGCGTTCTACGCGTTCGGGACGTTCATCGCGCGGATCATCGACGAGCTCGGCACCGAGGCGCAGAAGAAGCGCTTCGTGCGTCCAATCATCGAGAAGCTGTGGGGCGGCACGATGCAGCTGTCGGAGCCGCAGGCCGGCTCCGACGTCGGCGAGGCGCGCACGAAGGCGAAGCACGTCGAGGGCGACGTGTGGCACCTGACGGGCACGAAGTGCTGGATCACCAACGGCGACTTCGACGCCGTCGACAACATCGTGCACCTGGTGCTGGCGCGGCCCGAGGGTGGCAAGCCGGGCACCAAAGGCCTGAGCCTGTTCATCGTGCCGAAGTTCCTCGTCAACGACGACGGCAGCCTGGGCGAGCGCAACGGCGTCTTCGTCACGTCCATCGAGCACAAGATGGGCATCAAGGCGTCGGCGACGTGCGTGTTCGAGTTCGGCGCCGACAAGCCCGCCGTGGGCTACCTGGTGGGCGAGGTGCACGACGGCATCGCGCAGATGTTCAAGGTCATCGAGCAGGCGCGCATGTTCATCGGCGTGAAGTCGATGGCGACGCTGTCGACGGCGTACCTGAACGCGCTGGCCTACGCGAAGGACCGCGTGCAGGGCGCGGACCTGACGAAGATCATGGACAAGACGGCGCCGCGCGTCCGCATCATCCAGCACCCCGACGTGCGCCGGATGCTGATGATGCAGAAGGTCTTCGCCGAGGGCCTGCGCGCGCTGGCCACCTACGGCGCGTTCATCCAGGATCAGGTCGAGCTCGCCGGCGGCCACGCCCACGACGAGGCGAAGAAGCTGACGCGGCTCAACGACCTGCTCTTGCCGCTCATCAAGGGCTACAGCAGCGAGCGCGTCTACGATCTGTTGAACTCGTCGCTGCAGTGCTTCGGCGGCGCGGGCTTCACGCAGGACTGGCCCATCGAGCAGTACATCCGCGACCAGAAGATCGACACGCTGTACGAGGGCACGACGCACATCCAGGCCCTCGACCTGATCTTCCGCAAGGTCGCCCGCGACGGCGGCGAGACGCTGATGGCGCTGCTCGGCGAGATCACGGCCACGATCGAGAGCGACGCCGGCGGCGAGCAGCTGAAGGCCGAGAAGGAGCAGCTCGGCAAGGCGCTCGGTCAGCTGCAGGGCATCCTCGGCGTGATGATGCCGCGCATGCAGGAGAGCCTGTACCACGTGGGTCTGCACGCGAACCGCATCCTGGAAAGCACCGCCGAGGTCGTGATCGGGTGGCTGCTCTTGAAGCAGGCCATCGTCGCCGTGAAGAAGCTCCCCGAGGCCGGCGAGGCCGACCGCGCCTTCTACGAGGGCAAGCTCGCCGCCGTGCGCTTCTACGCGAAAGAAGTGCTGCCCAACGTCGCGCTGCACAAGAAGGTCATCGAGGGCGGCGACCTGGCGCTGATGGAGCTGCCCGAAGCGTCGTTCTGAGCCGCCGACGCGGACATGCACGAGAGCACGACGGGCCGACGCGGATCACCACGGTGATCGCGCGCCGGCCCGTCGGCGTCTTCGCCCCGCAGCCTTCGTTCAGGGCGTCGTCACGCGCAGGTCGTAGGAGTTCTCGCCGGACGAGAAGCCGTACACCTCGACGAAGTAGGTGCCGGCGGTGGGCGCCGTCGTCTCGAAGCGCTCGTTGCCGTCGACGCCGGCGCACGAGCTGCACGACAGCCGGTCGGGCAGCGCGTCGGCGTCGTCGGGGGTCACGCTGCCGTCGGGGCCATAGACGCGCAGGTCGACGTCGCGGCCGCTGGCGTGGACGTAGTCGACGTCGACGACGACCCGCTGGCCCTGCGTCAGGCTGAGGCTGAAGAAGTCGGCGTTGTCGGGGCAGATGCGCAGCGCCGTCAGCGTCTCGGGCGCCGACAACGGCACCGGCGCCACGTTGGTCAGCGGGTCGGCGTCGCCGTCGGTGTCGTCGTCGTTGCTGAAGCGCGCCGTGCGGCGGTTCGTGCCGTCGGCGTCGCTGACCGTGCCGGTGAAGGTGTCGAAGCGGTCGTCGACGCAGGCCTGGTTGGGCGGGTCGCCCACCTCGAGCCCGAGCGTGTAGGGCAGGCCCGCGACGGGCTGCGTGCCGAACTCGGTGACCCGCACGAGCAGCCGTCCGCCGGCGTTCATCACGCCGCCGACCTCGTCGAGGGCGCCGGTGAAGGCCAGACCGGTGCCGAGGGTCCGGAACAGGCCGCTCGTCCCGCGCTGCTCCTGCACGCTCAGGTCGAGATCCGACGTCGTCGCGTGGGCGAGGGCGACGCGCACCGAGCGGGCAGCGGGCACGTCGAGCAGGAACGTGTCGGTGGCGAGCGCGCCCTCGCACATCGTCAGCGTCGACAGCGCGTAGCTGCCGTCGGCCAGGCCGCTGGCGTCGAGCACGAAGGCGTCGCCGGTGCCGTTGTTGGGCTCGGCGCCGTCGTCGACGCAGCGGGCCGGCGTCGCCGTCACCGTCGGCGACAGCGTGTAGGCCGCCTGCGCGGTGCCGGCGCCGGTCACGCGCAGCACGTAGCGCCCGGGGGCCAGACCGCTGGCCTGCACGCGGCGCCCGGCTCCGTCGGCGACGTCGGCCTGCAGCAGCGCCCCCATCGGCGACAGCAGCGACACCGTCAGCCCCGTGCCCGACAGACGCGCGTCGAGAGCGTCGCCGGCCTCGAGCCGCACCGCGTAGAAGTCGTCGTCGCCGGGGCAGCGCACGGCGGCGATGGCGCGGCCGTCCACCGGCGTCGCCGTGCCGGCGCGGTCGTTCTCTTCGAGGTCGTCGTCGGCGCAGGCCACGATCGCTGCCGCGACCGTGTAGGCGTTCTGCGCGCCGGAGAAGCCGTAGACCTCGACGATGTAGCTGCCGGGGGCGAGGTCTTGCAGGATCAGCTCCTCGTCGGTGACGCCCGCCGACGTCTTGACCAGCGCGCCGGCGGCGTCCTTCAGGCGCACGTCGAGGTCGCCGTCGGCGTCGACGAAGCGCACGCTGACGGCCACCTCGCGCGTGGCGCCGACCACGGTGAAGCCGAAGAAGTCGACGTCGGTCGCGCCGCCGGTCGCGGCGCTCGTGCAGATGCGGCCGCTCTGCGCGACGTTGTCGGTGGACAGCGGCCGCGGGCTGGCGGCGCTGTCGGGCTCGAGCCCGCCCTCGGCGCACGGGTCGGGCTCGGGCTCGGGCGTGACGGCGAGCGACAGCGCGTAGCCCGCCTCGGTGGCCGGCTGCTGCCCGCTGACCTCGACGACATAGGTGCCGGCGGCGACGTCGGGCAACGACACCGCGCCCGTGCCCGTGGCCACCGTCGCGCCGCTGGCGTCTTGCACGCGCAGCCGCAGGCCGCTGCCCGACAACGTCACGACGACGTCGTCGCGCGGGTTGGCGGCGAAGCGCCAGTGGTCGACGTCGCCGGCGCAGACCTGGCCGAGCGCCGCCGTCGTGGTCGACAGCGCCTGCGCCTGCGCGGGCGTGTCGTTGGGCTCGGCGTCGGTCTGCACGCACACCGGCGGCGCCGCGCTCGTGGTGGCCCGCAGCGTGTAGCCGGCCTCGCCGCCCGCGGCCTCGACGCGCACGAACAGCGCGCCGCCGGCGGTGTCGTTGGCCGTCACCGGCGCGGCGGCGTCACCGCGGGCGAGCACGGCGCCGGTGGCCGACAGGATCGACAGCGCCAGCGCGCCGTCGCCGTCGCCGGCCCCCAGCGTCACCGTGACATCGTCGCCGGCGGCAGCCACCAGCCGCCAGTGGTCGACGTCGCCCGCGCAGATCTGGCCGGCGCGCACCGACCCGTCCACCGGCAACGGCGCGGCCTGCGCCGTCGCGTCGTTGGGCTCGGCGTCGAGCTGCGCGCACACCCGCGGCGGCGTCACCGTGAGCCGCAGCGCGTAGTCGGCGGTGACGCCCTCGTCGGCGCCGCGCACGACGACGACGTAGCGGCCGGCGGCGAGGCCCGTGGCGCCCACGCCGGCGGCGCCGGTGTCGAGGATCAAGCCCGCGGCCGACGACAGCGCCAGCGACAGCGCGCCGCCGTCGGCGACGAGGGCGACCTCGACGTCGCCCTCGGCGTCAAAGGCGAATTCGTCGACGTCGCCGGGGCAGATGTGGCCGGTGTGCTCGTCGCCCGACGACAGCGCCACGGCCTCGGCGCCGGTGTTGGGCTCGGTGGCGTCGTCGTCGACGCAGGCGGCGACGCACAGCCGCGCGACGGTGTCGCACTGCCCCGACGCGCAGTGCGCGGGGTGGAAGCACTCGACGCAGGTGCGCGTCTCAGGGTCGCAGACCTGGCCGTCACAGTCATCGTCGCTGCCGCAGCCTTGCGCGACGACGCAGGCGTGGGCCAGCGGATCGCACACCGCGCCGAGGCCGCAGTGCTCGTCGACCACACAGGCGACGCAGGCGCCCTTGGCCGTGTCGCAGTGGGCGCCGCCGTCGCAGTCGCCGTCGTCGGCGCAGTCGACGGCGGGCGTGTTGCACAGGCCGGTGAAGGTGTTGCAGACGCGGCCGTCGCCGCAGTCGACGTTCTGCAGGCAGTCGACGCAGACGCCGGTGGCCGGGTTGCACTGACCGGTGGCGCACGAGCCCTCCGTGCACGGCGCTACGCAAGAGCCATCGGCGCAGACCCGACCCGCGGCGCAGGGCTGCACGCTGGAGCAGGCCTGCGGGCCCTGCGGACCCACCGCGGCGGGACCACACGCCGCCGCCGTCAGGACGAGGAGGACGATGAGGAGGACAACGATCATCGGCCGCGCGGGCCTCGGTGCGGGCCGCGGACTGGGCGCGGCGGCGGCGCCGACCATGAAGGGGATCGAGGAGCGGGCGACGTCGACGATCGGGGTCTTCATATCAGGGAGTATCCCCGATGCGTGTGGCGGCGGCCTTACAAAGTGCTCGGTAGATCGACCGATGGGCCGCCTCGTCGACGGCCTCGGGGTGCCACTGCACGCCGACGAAGAAGGGGTGCTGCGGGTCCTCGATGGCCTCGACGATGCCGTCGTCGGCGTGGGCGCTGGCGACGAGCCCGCGGCCAAGCGCCTTGACGGCCTGGTGGTGGGTCGAGTTCACGGCCACGCGGCCGGCGCCGACGATGGACGACAGGCGCGTGTCGTCGACGACGATGACGTCGTGGCAGGTGCGGGTCTTTGGTCCCATCATCGTGTGGGCGACGGGGCCGGGCCGCTGCGTGGGCAGGTCCTGGTACAGCGTGCCGCCGCGGGCGACGTTCAGCACCTGCAGGCCGCCGCAGACGCCGAGCACGGGCAGGCCGCGCTGCTCGGCGAGGGACAGCAGCAGCAGCTCGAAGTCGGTGCGCTCGGGCATGGCGTCGCCGCAGGCGGGCAGGCGCGCCTCGCCGTAGTGCGCGGGGTCGACGTCGTGGCCGCCGCCGGAGATCACGAGGGCGTCGGCGCGGTCGACGAGCTGCCGGGCGACGGCGTGGGCGTCGGGCAGGTGCTGCACCGGCGGGGCGAGCAGCGGCAGGCCGCCCTCGTCGAGGATGCGGTCGGTGTAGTAGCGCTGCACCTGCAGGTAGCCGACGGGCCCGCGGTGGTTGGTGCGGACGTCGAGGTCGGGGGTGACAAGGACGACGGGGCGGCGCGCCATGGCAGCAGCATAGGCCGCCTTCGTCGTCGTCGTCAGGCGGGTCAGCCGCCTTCGCCATCGTCGGCAGGACGGGTCACCCGCCTTCGCCTTCGCCTTCGCCCTCGCCTTCGCCCTCGCCCTCGCCCTCGCCCTCGGCGGCGTCGCCCTCAAGGCAGGTGCCCGTGGGGACGTCGGGGTCGACGCGGGTCTCGTCGCAGGAGCGGTCGAAGGAGAACTGCACGTCGCACTCGCAGTCGCAGTCGTCGGCGAAGTCGGGCTCGGCGCACACGGGGGTGGCGCGGCCCGTCAGCACCAGCGCGCGGCGGTCGTCGTCGATGTCGGTGACGCGGACCTCGAAGCGGTACTCTTCGTCGTTGGTGTCGCGCCCGCTGTTGTTGTTGAAGCACATGGCGACGTTGCCGTAGTTGTTCAGCGTCTCGGGGAAGGCGGGCTCGGCCCAGCCCGAGGCCTCGTTCCATTCCAGCTGCAGCGGGCGGCCGTCGATGCCGAGGAACACGCCCTTGCAGTCGTCGAAGGCGCCGGCGCGCAGGGCGATGGTGCAGCCCATGTGGCGCACGCGGGCGCCGATCATGACGACCTTGCCGCCCTGGGGGGGCAGGATCAGGGGGAGCGTTTGTCCTTCGACAAACGGCTCCATGCGCCCGTCGAGGGTGCGCCAGACGAGCTCGCCCTCGGGGGGCAGCGCGGGGTCGCCGAAGAAGCAGGGCTCGCCCTCGCCTTCGCCCTCGGCGGGCTCGGGCGGTTCGGGCTCGCAGGCGACGCCGCCGACGCCGACGACGGCCGCGAGGAGCAACACGACCGGGCAAGCCGGCGACGACCACGACATGCGCTTCACGGAAGCCTCGACGACGACGACGGCCGCGGGGCCGTCAGTTGCAGAAGACGTTCTCGGTCTTCGGCCAGTAGTAAACGAAGGCGTTGCAGTGCTCGCTATGCTCGGCGCTGGTGCCGAACGTGTAGCAGCAGTCGTCGGCCTGCTCGGGGTCGCGCTCGTCGACCTCGCGGCAGCCGCCGACGGGAGCGCGCCACTGGTAGTCGCAGGTCCACCAGACGCCGCCGTTCTCGGGCACCACGACGTTCAGGCCGATGGCCATGGGCGGCTCGTCCCACGCTGTCGACTCGTACATCCGCGTGTCTTCGCCGGGGTGGTCGATGCCGCCGTCCCACGGGTACATGCGGAAGCGCGTGCCGCGGCTGTGGAAGTGGCCGTTCATCGCCGCGATGTGGAAGGTCTGGCCGGGCGTCGTCGATGAGAACGCGCAGGCGCCGTCGAAGCTGACCTGCGGGCGGCTCTCGCAGATGCGGATCGACTGCTGGGTCGCGAACAGCGAGCCCATCTCCATGGGCTCGGCGACGGCGGACTTGTAGAAATTGATCCGCACCTCGCCGCCATGGGGCGTCCGCTGCAGGTCGGCGTTCACGTAGTGCGACTGCACCATCAACAGCTCGCCGGGGGTGAACTTCTGGGCGACGCCGTCGGGCAGCTGCCAGTCGACGGCGGGCTTGTCGGGCAGCGAATCCTGCGAGTTCATCACCAGCGGCCAGTCGGCCCAGTTGGTCGAGATGCGGCACTCGCCGCCCTGCACGACGTCGCCGTCGCGCCCGTCGAGGTTCACGATGGTGTTCACGCGGAACACGTTCATGTGGTGGCTGCCGGTGCGCTGGCCCATCTTGAAGCGATCGATCCAGACGTCGCTGCCGTCGCCGTTCAGGTCGGGGAAGGCGAAGAAGTAGCAGTCCTGCACCTCGACGCCGGGCGGCACCGCGAAGGGCGGGATGTGCAGGCTCCAGCCCTGCTCGAGGGTCAAGGGCTCGACGCCGCCGATCTGGTCCTCGACCGGCGGCGCCGGCTCGGGCAGGCAGGCCGACGACGATGTCACCGCCGCCAGCGACAGCGTGGTGGCGCCAAGCAACGAACGGAGGGCGCGGGCCATGGGCAGCTCCTGCATAAGATCAGTCGCTGTCCGCCGACAACCCGAAGCCGGCGAACGACGGTCCGGCGTCGAGGTAGTCGTGCACCACGCCGAAGTCACGCGGATCGGTGGTCAGCCGCAGCAGCCGCGCGTCGCCATCGCGCCGCACCAACCAAGTCGTCGTCGCCCGCTCCTTGCGCCAGGCGAACCACAGCTCGACGCTACCCGCCGCCGCCGCCGCCGACGACGACGACGCGGTCGTCCGGTACGTCAGCTGCTCCGTCGACCAGTCGTCGAAGTCGCCCACATGGTGCCAGCCGGTGCCGCGGCCATCGATGCCCTGCGCACGCAGCTGCCACAGCGAGAAGCCGATGCCGCCGGTGGCGTACTTCTGCAGGTCGATCCACAGCCGGTTATCGATGCGATCCATCGCTGAATGATTCGCCGAGACCGAGAGCACCCGCGTGGCGTCGAGCAGGTCGGGGGCGCGCGCCGCAGCGTCGCGGGCCGGCACCAGAGTGTAGCGCGTGGCCGGCTGCCCGGGGTGCTTGGGGTCGTCATCGAGCACGAGCACCGGACGGGCCCCCGAACGGTCGATGCGGTAGGCGATCCGGGTCACCGCGCCGGTCTTGTTCCAGCGCAGCTCGAGGGCGTCGCCGCGGACCGCCCAGTGATAGCTGTTCGTCGAATTATAAGCGACATGACCATATCGGTAAAGACCGATATCACCCTCGTGAAAATAATAGAATGACACCGGCGCGTCGTCGCGGCCGTCGGCCTCGGGGTGCAGCGACCACAGGCCGCGCAGGACCTCGGCGGCGGCGCGGTCGGCGGCGCGGTCGGCGGCGCGGTCGACCATGCTGTCGTCGTCAGCGGCGGCTCGCGCTTGCGCGCTGGTGGTCAGGGCGGCGGTCGTGCGGTCGGGCGACGACGGGGCCACGGCCGCCGGGCCGCGCACGGCGGCGACGACGGCGCAGGCGCCGAGGACGCTGGTGACAGCGACATAGGCGAGCCAAGGGCGAAGGTCACGCTGCATGGGTCGATCATGTCAAAGATGTCGGGGATTGGCAGGGTGGTGGCCGAAGGATCCGGACAAAGGGCGTCGCGTGCTCGGGCGGGGTCGAAGCTGCTAGGACGCGGATATGACCAGCGTTTCCTTGTCGTCGTTCGACCTCGCGGTCCCCACCGAAGAGCACAAGATGCTGCGCGATCAGGTGCGCGCCTTTGCACGCGATGAGGTCGAGCCGCAGGCGCTGGAGCATGACCGCCACGAGCGCTTCAACCGCCGGCTGTTCGAGAAGGTCGGCGAGCTCGGGCTCCTCGGCGTCACCGTCACCGAGAAGGACGGCGGCGCGGGCATGGACGCCACCGCCGCGGTGATCGTGCACGAGGAGCTGAGCGCCTGCGACCCGGGCTTCGCCCTTGCCTATCTGGCCCACTCGATGTTGTGCGTGAACAACCTCGCGGTGAACGCCACTGACGAGCAGAAGCGGCGCTGGCTGCCGAAGCTGCTCACCGGCGAGGCCATCGGCGCGATGGGCATGAGCGAGCCGGCGGTGGGCACCGACGTTCTCGGCCTGAGGACGACGGCCAAGAAGGACGGCGACCACTGGGTGGTGAACGGCCGCAAGATGTGGATCACGAACGGCGCCGTCGACGACGAGCGCACGCCCTGCGACGTGATGCTCTTCTACGCGCGCACGGGCGGCAGCGACGCGCGGCCCGAGATCACGAGCTTCGTCGTTCAGCGCGGCACGCCCGGCTTCGGCGTCGGCCAGAAGATCCACGACAAGGCCGGCATGCGCGGCAGCAACACCGCCGAGATGGTGCTCGAGGACGCGCGCGTTCCGGCGGACAACCTCGTTGGCGAGCAAGGCGGCGCCATCAAGTGCATGATGCGCAACCTCGCGCTGGAGCGCGTGACGCTGGCAGCGATGTCGCTCGGCATCGCGCGGCGCAGCATCGAGGTGATGGTGTCGTATGCCAACGACCGCAAGGCGTTCGGCAAGCCGCTGAACGAGTTTGGCCAGATCCAGCGCCACATCGCCGAGAGCTACGCCGAGTACATGGCCTGCCGCGCCTACGTCTACGACACCGCCCGCCGCATGCCGCTGGACGCCTACGGCAACCGCCTCGACAGCGACGGCGTCAAGCTGGTGGCGAGCACGATGGGCAAGGTCGTGGCCGACCGCGCGATGCAGGTGCTCGGCGGCTACGGCTACGTCGGCGAGTACGTCGTCGAGCGGCTGTGGCGTGACGCCAAGCTGCTCGAGATCGGCGGCGGCACCATCGAGGCCCACCAGAAAAACATGACCCGCGACCTGACCCGCGGGCCCTTCCCCTGGGCCTGAGCCCGGCGTGCGGGCGGCGTGCGAGCGGCGTGAAAGCCTGACGGAAGAGCGGTCGCCCGGGTGACCCGGAGCGGCCTCGAGGCCGTCGCCAGCGGCGATCGTGCTCGGCGCTACCGCGTAGGCGGCGTCGCTCCCGACGACGGCGACGACGGCGGCAACGTCGTCGTCGTCACCGGCGCCACCGCCGGGGCCGGCGGCGTCACGGCCCCCGCGCACGCCGCCCGGTGCAGCACCGGCGCGTCGTCGCCCTTCACCTCGCTCGCCGTCCACACCGCCGTGCCCGTGGCGTCGAAGGCCACCGCCTCGCCCTGACCTTCGCCCGGCGGGCTCGGCCACGACGCGCGCGGCGGCAGGCCCGCCAGATCGAAGAACGCGCTGGCATCGTCAGCGCCGTACTCGAGCACGCCGCCCGTCGTGCGCAACAACAGCCGCCGCCCCGACCAGTGCAACGACGCCCCGGTGATGCGCCGCGCCCGCGCCCGGGCCGTGCCGCCGATGGCGCCGGCGGCGATGCCGTCGGCGACCGCGACCGCCGGCGCTACCGCCACCGTGCCGACCTGCTCCAACAGCCGCGGCGCCGGCGCACCGACGTCGTCGGCCGACAGCGGCGTCCACGGTGCGCGGTAGGCGAAGATGCGCGCGACGTCGTCCTCGGTCTTCTCGAACAGCAAGAGCGCGGTGGCGTCGGGCAGGACCGCCAGCGCCTCGACGTCGACGCCGCGGGCGCCCTCGGGGAACGCCAGCGGCATCGTCCACACCGCATCCAGGCTCACCCGCGCCGTCGCCGTGGTCGACTTCACCGTCGCCGGCGCCCCCGTCGTCGTCGTCGCCTGCAGCGTGGCGGCGAGCTTCGGCTCGGGGAAGGCATGGACGACGACGGCGTCGCGGTCGCCGTCGTTGTCGCCGGTGTCGGCGACGAACACGCACGGGCCCGACAGGTCAGGGCACGGCCCCACGGCAACGTCCTCCCAGTCGACGTTGTCGACCGGCAGCGTGGCGGCGACGACGACGCGGCCGCTGTCCTCGTCGACGCCCCAGACGACGGCGGGGTTGCCGCTGTCGGCGACGGCCCACAGGAGCGACGGGTTCTCGTAGCTGGCGGCCAGCCCGCTGAGCTCGCGCAGCGCCGGCGCTTCGTCGACGTCGACGGCGGCGACGTCGACAGCGTCGGCCTGCGCGTCGTCGCAGAGGGCGCGGTCGGGGAGCGTGAAGGCGCCGTGACCCGGCACGACCAGCGGCACGCGCCGCGGCAGGTCCTGCGTGCAGGTCGCCGCGCTCGACAGCACGGCCAGCCCGAGCGCCGTGGCGGCGACGAGCCCCGGCCCGCGACGACGGCGATGACGACGACGACCGGCCGTCAGACGCTCAGGGTCTGACAAAGCATCGAGCGAGACGAGGCGTCGGTCGAGGAGCGAAGCGGGTGTACGCGACGTCCGTGAGCGAGCGGCGACGAACGGCGACGAGGTCGCAGCCAATTTTTCCGTCAGACTCTCAGCGGGCACGCACGCCCCCGGCGACCTGACCCACCAGCCGCCGCGCCGCGGCGAGGTCGCGCACGGTGACGGCGCGCTCGACGAGCACCCCGCGAGAAAAGAGCAGCGCCGCCGGGACGGCGACGACGCCGAACTCATCGAGCAGCGCGGCCATCGCCGCGTCGCGCTCGTCGACGTCGACGCCGCACAGCTCGACGCCGATTTCGTCGCAGGCGGCCTGCAGGTGGCGCACGGCGTCGTCGCAAGCCGGCGCGCGCCGGCGGGTGGCGACGACCACCAGCGGGACGTCGCCGCGGCTTCGGTTCTTCAGCTCGAGAGAGTCGACGCGGCGCATGCTCAGCCTGCCTGGATGGTGTCGAGGAACGCGCCCAGCCATGCCGGCAGCGCGGCGACTTCGTGGGCGAAGCCACCCTTCGGTTCGGCCAGCGCGAGGCCGGCGCCCGCCGCCCACGCCTGCGACAGATTCAGTCGCACCTCGACGCTGCTCGGGTCGACCCAGAATGGGCCGCGGGCGCGGCCGCCGCTCTCGTCCTCGAACAGGATCGTGACGAGGACGCCGTTGCCGTCGCGCGCCGACACGCAGGGCAGCGCGCCGAGCGGCGCGAGCAGCGACACGGTGAGGCGCGCGAACGCGCGGGCCTGCTGCACCTGCGACAGCGCGCCGCCGAGGAAGCCGCCGTCGGCGATGGCGTCGAGCCAGACGAGCTCGCGGCGCGCCCGGCCGGCGGACGGCGTGCGCGGGGTGACGTCGGTGACGAGGCCGGTGGCGTCGAGGACGCGGCCCGCCTGCCGGCCCCAGTCGTTGTCGGGCAGGCAGATGCGCACGGCGTGGGGGTCGAGGGTGGCGAAGGCGACGGCGTCGGCGGCGGCGTCGACGACGGCCTCGACGACGTCAGCGCGGCGCTCGGGGTCGGCGGCGCCGCCGACGCCGGTGGCGCCGCGGGCGAGCAGGCCGTCGAGGCGGCGGGCGCGCAACGTCGAGCCGAAGGTCAACAGTAGCGCGCGGTCATCGGCGCGGCGCAGGTCGAGGCCGCGCGCGCCGCCGCCGGCGGCGAGCAGCCAGCTCTTCAGCACGTCGAGGCGCAGCTCGGCGGGCCCGGCGTCGCGCCCGTCGCTGGTCTGGCGGCGCTGGGTGGGACCGGCGGGCCCGTGGATCGTGAGCGAGGCGACGTCGCCCTTGACCGCGTCGACGGAGACGAGCAGCGCCGCACCCTGCTTCGCCGCGCCGGGGGCCGCGCCGGGGGACAGGCTGCGCGGGGCGAGCAGGCGCTCGTGGCGACCGGGACGCAGCGCGGCGTCGACGAGGTCGCCGTGGGTCAGGAACGCCGACCACGACGGGTGCACGACGGGGGCGTCGCCGTCGGCGAAGGCGAAGTCGTCGTCGACGCGGGCGGCGACGTCGGCGGGCAGCCGGAGGGCGCCGGCCAGGTCGCGCGCCGGCGACGGGGCCCGCGAGGACGGCGGCGTCGAGGCGCTGGCGGCGTCGGGCAAGAGCGCCGGGGGCACGAAGCGCAGCAGGCACGCCGCCAGCGCCCGTCGCTCCAGCGGGTCGATCGTCGACGGCAGCGCGTCTTTGACGTGGCCGGCGGCGCGGGCGAACGCCTCGACCCAGGCGAGGTTGTCCCAGCCGGGGATCGACGTACGCGCGGTGCCGAGCACGTCGTCGAGGCGCTTCCTCGTGTCTGCCACGCGCTCGGCGACGGTCGGCGCCGGCCGTGACGGCACCGTCGGCGCGTGGGCGGCGGCAGCGGCGAGGGCCTCGGCCAGTGAAGACGGCGCCTGGGGCGCGGAGGTCGACGCGGTCGATGACGACGACAGCTCGGACGCGGACCGGGCCGCGGGGCGAGCAGGGTTGTGCGGGTCGTTCGCCATCGTGTCCACCATCGCGCAACCGCCAGGCGGGCGCGTTGCTTCCCGAGGGGTCCGCTGCCTCAGCGTCGGCTCGGCTTCGTTCTCTTCGCCGCGGTCTTCTTCGCCGCGGTCTTCTTCGCCGCGGTCTTCTTCGCCGCGGTCTGCTTCGCCGCGGTCTTCTTCGCCGCGGTCTGCTTCGCCGCGGTCTGCTTCGCCGCGGTCTGCTTCGTCGCGGTCTTCTTCGTCGCGGTCTGCTTCGCCGCGGCCGGCGGCGGCGTGCGCCCGCCGGGCGCCTTGGCCATCCCTGCGGGCATCGCCGGCAGCACGAGCGCGTCGGCAACGACGTCATCGGTGAGCGGAGGCGGCGCAGCGGCGGGCAGGTCGAGCGTCTGCTTCAGCTGCTGCAGCGCGCCGGCCCAGCGCGGATCGACGAAGCGCGACTGCTCGGCGGCCAGCGCCGCCTGCTGCTCGTCGAGGCCGCACCGCTCCTTCAGGCAGGCGCCGGCGGACTTGCAGTGCGGGTGGGCCGGCAGCTCAAGGAACAGCTGCTCGCGCAGCACCTGGTCGACGGCGACGGCGTCACCCGAGTAGCTGGCGACGTCAAGGTCTTCGAGGTCGGCGGCGTCACCCAGCAGGCTGCCGGCGTGGTCGTCGCCGTCGTCGTGGGCGGCGTAGTCGGCGTCGACGTGGTCGGCGTGGGTCACCGGCGCGCGCTCGACGAGGCGCAGGTCGACCTTCAGCGGCACGTCGAAGGGCACGTCGCGCTGGCCACAGCGCACGCACGGGTGCACCAGCGCGAAGCGCGCCTTGCCCTGCATGCGCACGAACGCCGCCTCGCGCTCGAGGGTGACGTCGACGTCGGCGTCGCCGCCAGCGGTCCAGTGCACCTCTTGCTTGTCATCGACCAGCGCGCCCACCCACGCCTTTGGCAGCTGCTCCTTGACCTCGATGATCTGCCCATCGCCGATGTCGTCGAGCAGCACCGCCAGGTCGACGCGCTCGCCGCGCACGCGGCCGCTGCTGCCGTGGGCGCGGGCGCGCTCCTGCTCCTCGCGGCGGGCGCGGGCCCGCTCGACGGCCGGAGACGAGAAGCGCAGGTCGTGGGGATGACGGCTCATGGGGCTCGCTAGCGCGTTTCCTCGTCGTCGGAAAGCCGTCGGCAGGCCGACGCGCGCGCACCCCGCACCGCCGCGGCGCGCGCGCCGTCACCGCCCGCGCGCACGCCGACGACGCCCGAGCAGCAGCAGGGCGGCCAGCGCGCCCAGGGCGTCTTTGGCGCCAGGCTGCGCGCCACAGACGCCCTGGTAGTTCGACGGCCCCACCGAGCAGACGTAGCGCGCCGCCGGCGAGTACGAGCACTCGAAGTCGTCGCCGCCGCAGATCCCCGGGTCGTCGGCGCACGACGCCGGACGGCACAGCCCGCCGGGCACGCCGACGTCCTGATCGCAGTCGTAGCCGGCCTGGCACGGCTCGTCGTCGCACGGCACCGTGCACACGCCGCGATCGCACAGCCCCGTCGAGCAGTCCGCCGCACCCTCGCACAGCGCGCCCACCCCGATGCTGCCGTCGACCCCTTCGACGCAAGCCCCCTGCCCGTCCTGCTCGACGCAGCCCGTGCCCACGTCGCAGTCCATGTGACCGCGGCGGACGTCGCACTCTGTCTCTACGCCGCCACTTCCACCGCCGCTCGGGGCACAGACGTTGCCGCCTTCCTGCACGGCGACACAGTCCTGATCGGCGGCGCAGTCGTCGGCGGCGGCGCAGACGAGCAGGCACACGGCGCCGCCCTCGACGTAGATGCAGCGCTGGTCGGCGGAGCAGAAGCCGGTGCCCGCGCAGGAGTCGCCAGGGTCGGTGGTGACCTCGGCGCTCGCCGCCGCAACGACGGCGAGATCGGCGCGCAGCGCCTTCTTGTCCTGACAGCTGGTGCAGGCGTCGCCGGTGCTCTGCAGCAGGGCGACGGCGGAGGCACGGGTGAGGTTCGGGTTGACGTCGAGCATCAGCGACAGCACGCCGGCGACGTGGGGCGCGGCCATCGAGGTGCCCTGCTCGAACGCGTAGGGCAGGCCGCCCTCGAATTGCGAGCGGCGGGCGTCCGTCGTCGACAGCACGCCGGCGCGCGGGTCCTGGAGCCGGTCGATGTCGCCGCCGGGCGCGACGATGTCGACCTCGGGGCCGAAGTTCGAGTAGCCCGTGAGCGCGCGCTCGGGGCCGAAGGCGGCCACGGCGACAGCGTCTTCGCAGTTGGCCGGCGAGGCCACCGGCACGCGGTTGCCGTTGTTGCCCGTGGCGACGACCAGCAGCACGCCCTCGCCGGCGACGGCGCGGAAGACCTCGAAGGTGTAGGGGTCGATGGGCCGGCCGTCGGGCGACGGCGTGCCGTCGGCGGCGCAAAGGGCGCCGGTGGTGCCGAGCGACAGGTTGATCACGCGGGGCCGGTCGGCGACGGCCAGGGGCGGCACGCCGTCGACGCGGAAGCCGCCCATCCACAGCACCGCCTCGTTGATGTCGACGGAGCTGCCGCCGCCGCAGCCCAGCGCCCGCCCGGTGACGAGCTTCGCGCCCCAGTTGACACCGCTGATGCCCACGCCGTTGTCGCCGTTGCCGAGGATCGTGCCGGCGACGTGGGTGCCGTGGAAGCTCGAGTCGACGACGCCGCAGCCGTCGCCGGGGTCGGTGGCGTCGCCGTCGCGGCCGTCGCCGTCGTTGGCGTTGCCGATGTCGCCGACGCCGTCGCCGTCGACGTCGACGGGGTCGTTGCGGACGAAGTCGTACTCGGGGCCGCGGCGGCCCTGCAGGTCCTCGTGGCCAAACAGCGTGCCGGTGTCGACGACTCCGACGCGGTTGCCCGTGCGCCCGACGGTGACGTCCCACGCCTCGGGCATGCCGATGGCCTGCAGGTGCCACATGAAGTCGGCGAAGAGCGGGTCGTCGGGCGTACGGGACGCGCGCAGGATCCACTCGGCGGCGGCGCCGCGGACGCCCGGCGCCTTCTTCGCCCGCTCGACCAGGCGCAGCGTCGCGTCCTCGGCGGCGCGGCGGGCGAGACCTGCGGGGAGCTTGACGTCGACGTGCAGCCAGCCGAGCGCCAGCGGGCGGCGCAGCGTCACCGGCGCGCCGAGCGCGCGCGCGAGGCCAGCGAGCCACTTGCCGCGGCTCGCATCGTCGTCGACGCCAGCGGGGGGCTTGACGATCAGGCGACCGGCGATCAGGCGCGCGTCGCGCGCGAACCCGGCGCGCGAACCCGGCGCGGGCGACGCCGGCGCGGGCGACGCCGACGACGCAGCGGCCGGCCCGGCGAGGGCGGCGAAGGCGAGGGCCGCGACGAGGGCGGTGACGGCAGGCGACGGGCGCATGGGCGGGCTCCTGTGGCGCGGGAGTCTAGCCGCGCCGCCCGCGCGCCGCCTTGCCCCCCGCGCCACCGAGGTGCTGCTGTCCTGCTGTCCTGCTGTCCTGCTGTCCTGCTGTCCTGCTGTCCTGCTGTCCTGCTGTCCTGCTGTCCTGCTGTCCTGAGAGGCCGCCGGAAGGCCGCCGAAAGAGCACGGCATTCCTCGGTCAGCCTTGCAGGCGCCGCTCAGGCGTCGTGCTCGCCACGGCGCACGGTGACCGCCCGGTGCTGGTCGCGGTCGCCGCCGTCGCGCAGCGGGATGACGACGAGCACCTGGTCGGCGCGGATGTGCGCCGTGCCCAGGGCGGCGGCGTAGGGCCCCGGCGTCGCGCCGACGACGACCCAGGCCTCGCCGTCACCGGCCTCGTAGGACCAATAGACGTCGAACAGGGTCAGCGCGCCGCGCACGAACTCGCCGTTGCGCCAGCGCTCGAGCTCGCTGGTGAGCGCGCGGCCGCGATAGACGCTGACGGCCTCGCCCTTCTGCACCTCGACCTCGACCCACGTCGTGTCACGCTCGGAGGGGTTGCTTTGGCTCATGGGCGCTCCTTGGCTGCGTCGAGGTGCCCGTCCTACCACCGTCGTCGCAGGATCGCGTGCAGCGCCGCGTCGTCGAGGGCGACGGGGTTGGTCGGCAGGTCGGGGTCGGCCAGCGCCGCCGCAGCCAGCATCGGCAGGTCGGCCTCGGTCAGGGCGGGGGCAGCGTCGCGCAGCCGGCGCGGCAGACCGGCGGTGTCGAAGACGAATTCGTCGATGGCGGCGACCAGCGCGGCGACCAGCGCGGCGTCGTCGTCGCGCGCCGCGCCGAGGCCCAGCGCGCGGGCCAGCGTGGCGTAGACCGGCGCCGCCTTCGCCGCGTTCTCCCGCAGTACGTCGACGAGAAACAGGCCGTTGGCGACGCCGTGGGGGACGCCGGTGTGGGCGCCCACGGCGTGGGCGAGGGCGTGGCAGGCGCCGAGCATCGCCGTCGACACCGCCTGCCCGGCGAGGTGCGCGGCGATCAGGCAGGCGCCGCGGGCCTCGACGTCGTCGGGGCGCAGCAGGCTGCGCGACAGCGCCTGCTCGACGAGCAGCAGGCGGCACGCCTCGGTGGCCAGCGCCGAGCCCATGGGGTTGCGCAGCTTGCTGCCGATGGCCTCGACGGCGTGGGTCAGCGTGTCGACGGCGGTGGCGGCGGTGACGGCGCGGGGCAGGCCGACCAGCAGCGTCGGGTCGAGCACGGCGAGGGCGGGCACCAGCGACGCGTCGACGTAGATGCGCTTGCGGCGCTCCTCGCGGTCCTTGAGCACGGCGAACTGCGTCGCCTCGGAGCCGGTGCCCGCCGTCGTCGGCACACACACCAGCGGCAGGGTCTTGCCGCGGATGGTGGCCACGCCCTCGAGGCTCTTGATCGACGCGCCCTTCGCCAGCGCGGCGATCACGCCCTTGGCGGTGTCCATGACGCTGCCGCCACCTACGGCGAGCACGGCGTCGCAGCCGAGCTCGCGGGCGCGCGCGGCGGTGGCGTCGACGTGGTCGCAGTCGGCGTCGGGGACGACGCCGTCCTCGACGTGGACGACGCGGACGCCGAACGGCGCGACGATGGCCTCGAGCAAGCCGGCCTTGCGCACGCCGGCGTCGGTGACGACGACGACGTTGCGTGCCTTCTTCAGCAGCGTCTTGTCGGCGATGGTGGCGGCGACACCGGGGCCGTAGAGAGACGGCCCGGCGGGGGTGTGCTGGAACGGGCGGTGGGTTGTCGGCGGCCGGGGGTCGGTCACGGGGTGTCCTCGCTGGTGAGGCGCCAGGCGCCGCCGGCGGCGACCGCCCAGCCGACGACCATCGCGGTGGCGCCGCCGACGACGGCGAGGGCCTGCAGCTGGGCGAGCGTCTCGCGCGAGCGCGCCGACCCGAGACGCAGCCGCAGCTGTTCGACGTCTTTGGCGTTGTCGCGGTCGGGCGCTGCGACGTAGTCCAGCACGGCCGCGTCCAGGGCGGCGCTGTCGGCGGCGTGCTGGAAGCCCGCGCCGGCGCCGAGGCCCGCGGCGAGGGTGCCGGCGCCGACGGCGACGAGTCCGGCGACGAGCAGGGGCGCGCCGGGGCGCGTCAGGAACGACGACGCGCTCGACGGGGACTGCCACGAGGCGGCCTCCTGTCCCGGGGCCCACAGGAGCAGCGAGAGCGCGGCAGCCGTGATCATCGTCGTCTGGTTCTTTCACGGGGCGCCGCAGCGCTCAACCCGACCGCCGCGTCGTCGCGACGTCGACGGCGCCCGCCGCGGCAGCGCCCGCCGCGGACGGCTGCCGCCGCGACGTCGCGACGACGCCGGCCCTCACCCGCGGCTGCGCCGCTGCCCTCTCCCGATTCTGGGGATCCTGGGAGGGGGCTCCCTGTCACCCAGCATGGCCTCAGGATGTGGGACCGGAAGGTCTCCGATCGGCCCCGGTCATCCTTCAACGCGCCACGCGGCGACGGCCGCGCCGCACTCGAGCATGCGCCGTCCCATGTACGGGTTCGCCATCGTCGCGTTGGTCTGCACCCAGCGCTGGTAGCCGGCCGCCATCGGGCACTCGAACAGGAAGCGTCCGGCCTGCAGCGCCGGGTCGGCGGCGATCGCGGCGACGAGGCCGCGCGACAGCTCGCCGAAGGCAACGCGGGCGGCCTTGAGGTCGACGGCAGCGCCGTCCTTCGTCGCCGTCGCCGCGGCGAGGCCGTCGAGCCCCTTCTGCAGGTCGGCGGCGCCGGCCGCCTTGTCGGCGGCGATCGCGGTGACGGCGGTGCGCAGCGCCGGCAGCTCGGCGGCGATCGCGGCGCCCTTGTCGTCGGCGAGGACGGCGCGCAGCGCCTCGTAGCGGGCGAGCACGACGCCGCGCGGCCCAGCGGGGAGGGCGGCGGGGGGCGCCGTAGGGGCCGCCGGCGCGGGCGGGGCGCCGTGGGTATCGCCGTGGGTGCTGCCGTGGCCCGACGGCGGCGCAGCCTCGGCCGAGCAGGCGCCGAGGGTGACGAGCGAGAGGGTGAGGGCGAGGGCGGCGGCAGCACGCATGCGTCGGTCGTAGCAGAGACCGACGGCGACGCGAACGCGGGGGGCGTCGCCGGCGATCAGGAGAGGTGGGGCACGAGAGTGGTCCCGGTCCCCGGGCGCTGCCGGCGTCCAGCGTCGGTAGCGCGAGTCGAGTGAGGTCGGACGGCAGCAGGTCGACGACGGCTGCGGGTGAGCGACGGTGGTTGTCGCCGGACCTTCAGCGGGCGAGGTCGAGGTGGCCGCGGGTGAGCGCCTCCTTGACCATGCGCTGGGCGATGCGCGCGGCGAGGGCGGCGTCCTTCAGCTCGGCGAGGGCGGCTTCGTAGTAGGCCGCGGTGAGCTCGCCGACGGTGGTGCGGATCGGGTGCTGGCGCTTGGTGTGCGGCATGACGGAGTCTCCTGCAGCGGCGGTCGGTGCGACCGCGTGCTCAGTTAAGATGCACCGTTCCTGCCAACGTTCCGACACCGACCGCGGGCTCGTCCGGGCGCCGTCGGACGGGTCGAATTTGCGATCTGCACGCCGCAGGCGTGATCCCGCGCACGACAGGCGCGTCACGACCGCGGTGAGACGGACACGCTCTTCGTGGTCAAACGAACACACTGCTTTCGGGTGGGATGACCCTGCTCTGTGACCGTCCGGCCGAAGACGTCGTGACGGTTGTTCAGTCGGCGGCGGCCGAGGCGCCTGGCAGCAGGGCGTCGAGGTCTCGGGCGGGGTGGTCCTGCGCGCGAGCGAGGACGTCGGCGAGCTACTCGAACGGGTTGAGGCCCCGCGCCTCGCAGGTCGCCGCGAGCGAATACAGGCCGGCGATGTTCTCGCCGGCGTCGGCGTGGTGGACGAAGAGGAAGTTCTTCCGCCCCAGCGTCCGTCGATCCGGTCGTTGATCGATGGACTCCAGCGTCCGAGCCGCCGCGCGTTCAGGTCGATGCCGTCCAGGAGCATGGCCAGCTGCGCCGGCTCCAGCTCGACGTGGCGACAACGAGCGTCGACGACTAGCAGCTGGAGTCGCCCGCGCTCGAGGCGCTTCAGGTAGAGCACGAAGCCGCCGCGGTCCCGGAAGAGGGCCTCCACCTTGTCGCGGGCCTTGCCGACGAAGACGAAGAGGTTGCCCTCGTCGGGGGCCTTCTTCAGTACGCCGTCGACGATCGCGCGCGACCCGTCGATGCCGTTCTCGCGTGTCGGCGACGTCGGTGGCGAAGTGGATGCGGACGCTCGGAGGCAGGCCCAGCATCAGCCGCCCTCGAGCACGGCGACGACGCGGGCGAACGCCACCTGGTCGAACTCGCGGCCGACCTTGACCACGTGCCCCGACCGCAAAAGCTCCGTCACCGGCTCGCCGCGCCGCGGCTCCACGACGTGCGCGGGCAGGAGCGCGATCACCTTGCCGAGGTCGGGCGCGAGCTTCTTCTTCCACCAGCGCAGCCGCTGCGGGACGCTCCCACGGCTACGGGCGAACTCGCCGAGCCCGAGCCCGCTCTTCTTCCAGGCATCGAGCACGCCGCGCGCCTCGACCTCCGTCCACTGTCCGTGCGCCATCGTGACCTCCGGCGCCACCCCTGCCGGGGCCGGGCTACACGTGCACGACGACACAGGCCGGACGGTTACCTTTTTCTCTTCTTCTCTTCTTCTCTTCTTCTCTTCGCGCTCTTCGCTGGCTTCGCTCGCGCGGCAGCTCGGGCGGACAGGTCTCCGACGAGGTTTTCTCTTTCGGCCGTCCTCCACTGCTCGCCTTGCGGCATGGCCACCTACGCCTTCGGCGCGACCGAAGGGACGCGTTGCGCCGCACCCCTTCGGAAGCCCCAACGCCTCCTGGAGGCGCTGGCACCGGAAAACGACCCGGGCTCCGCAGCCCATCAAGCTGGCCTTTGCTCCCTTGGCCAGCTGCGGTGCGCGGGTCGTTTCCTCGCTGGAGTTGACCACCGCGATGACCGCGGTCCCGCTGGTCGCGCTGTAGCTCGCCGGCGTCGTCGTGCGCGCGCGGCGGCTGTGGCGCCAGCGCGCCGCGCGCTCGACGACGACATCGCCCGTGGTCGACGACGCGCTCGGCGTCCTCGCCGACGCCGTGGTGCTCCTGACGCGCCGGGGCGGCTGGTTGTTCGTCACCGGCCTCGTCGGGCTGTTCGGGGCCATCGCCAGCGGCTTCGCCGGCTTCGCGGTGTTCGCGGTGGTGCTGCTGGCCGCGGCGCTGGCGCTGTTGGCCACCACCAGCGTCGTCGCCAGCGTCGGCGTGCGGCTCGACGGCGACGTCGCCACGCCGGGCAGCGCGCCCCGGGGCGCGCAGCGCAGCGTGCAGCCGGCGGTGGCGCCTCTGGGCACGCCGCTGCACGACACGCTCGTGCTCGACGGCGTAGCGCCGGCGGGGTTCGGGCTGCGCATCGTGGGGCCGCTGCCGGCGCGCCTGGGCGGCGAGAGCCGGTTGTTTGTCGGCGGCGACCCTCGTCGTCGCTGCCAGCGGGCGCAGGGGGCGCTGCTGCCGCCGGCGCCGCGGGGCGTGCACCGGCGGCCGTCGGCCACGTTGATCGTCGAGGACCTGCTCGGTCTGACCGGCGTGGTGGTCGGCGTGACGTCGGCGGCGACGTGCAAGGTGCTGCCCGCGCCGCGGACGGTGCACGGCGCCAGCGCGCTGTGGTCGTCGTCGACGCAGCCCGATGACGAGCTGGTGCCCCGGCCGCGGCCGCGCGAGGACCTGCTGGCGCTGCGGCCGTGGGTCACGGGCGACGACGCGCGGCGGATCCACTGGCGGCAGAGCGTGCGGGCCGGCGAGTGGATCGTACGCACGCCCGAGCACGATCCGGCGCCGCGGCGCGAGGTCCAGGTCGTGCTCGACACCTTCGCGCCGGCGGGCCTGGCCCGCACCGGCGACGACGAGGCCGCGCTGCACGGCGTGCTCGACGCCGTGGTCGACACGGCCCTGGGCGTCGCGCGGGCGCTGCGGGCGCAGGGCCACGACGTCGTGCTGGTCGCGGCGCTGTCCGAGAAAGCTGCGACCGGCGACGTCGCAGCGACCGACAGGGCCGTGGGCGTGCGGTCGCTGCCGGGGCGCACCAGGCGCGAGAGCGCGTGGCGCGACCTCGGGGCGCGCGCCTCGCCGCAGTCACGGGTGCCGCTGCAGGACGTCGTCGACGCGCGTGGCGACGTGGTGGTGGTCACCGCCGCGCTGGGCGTCGACGACGACGCGCGGGTGCCAGCCACGCTGCCCGATGTGGCGCGGTGGTCGTGGCGCCGGCTGTTCTTCGTCGACCATGCGGCGGGCAGCGACGAGCACCGCGCCGACCTCGTCGTCGCGCGGCGGCGACGCGACAAGGAGCGCCTCGCGGCGCGCGCCGCGGCCCGGCGACCGCCTCATGGTGGCGCGCGGCGCGGCGCTCGTACTGACGCCGGCCACGGCCCCGCAGGCGACGACGACGACGAGAGCAACGATCAACGGGGGCGGCCGACCTGCGACGCGGAGGGTGGCATCAGCGGCGGCATGAGCGCGGGCGGCGCAGCGGCGGCGGAGGCGGCGGTGCGGCGGGCGTACGTCGTCTACGGCGCGGCGGTGTTGTCGGGCACGGTGGCGCTGGTCGTCGTCGACGGCAAACGGTGGTCGGCGGAGGCGGCGGAGGCGGTGGCGGGGATCGGGCCGGGGTTCGCGGTCGGGGCAGCGTGCGCCCGCGCGTGCCTGCGCGGCTGGGTGTTCGTCATCGGCAGCTACCTCGTCGGTGTGGCGGCGGTGGTGCTGGGCGGCGCGCTCGACCTGACGCATTCGCCGCAGCGGATGCTGGTGGCGCTGGGCGGTGGGGCGTCGTGGGGCGCCACGTCGTCGTTCCGCCTGCTGGCGCCGCGCGCCGACCTGTGGGCGCTGTGGCTGCCGATGGGGCTGCACGTGGCGGCCGCCGGCGAGTGGCTGAACCACCGCGGCGGGGTCGCGGCGGGGCGGCAGGACCGGCTCGGCCTGTGGGACGGGACCTCGACGCTGCTCGTCGTCGTCGTCGTCGCGTTCTTCATCGCCACCGTCGCCGCACGGCAGGCGGTGTCGCGAACGCGCTGGCCGCGACGGCCGGTGCGGGCCGAGGCGCCGGCGCCTTCGGGCGCGCACCGGGGGCGGGCGACCCTGCTCGTCGTCGTGCTGGCGCTTGCGGGCCTGCTGGTCACGCCGTTCCTGCTGCGCACGCGCCCGGCGCCGGTGCGCGCGTCGCCGGACGCGTCGACAACGACGCCGACCGCGTCGACGCCGCCGTCGTCACCGTCGTGGCGGCCGCCGGACGCCGACGCGCTCGTGCCGGCGCTGCAGCGCATCGTGGCTGCGCTTCCCGCGGTGGGCGACGACGCGGTCAAGGCGATCGCCGGCGGCGCCGCTGTCGGGGGGGCCGCTGCTGCCGGTGCTGCGTCGTCGTCGCCTGGCGGCGCTGGCCACGCCCGCCGCGTCGCTGCCGCCCACCGAGCGGGTGCGGCGCCGCTACGGGCGGGCGCTGGTGGCGCTCGCCGAGGCGGGCGTCGTCGTCGACGGCGCGCTGCAGGCGCCGCGCGGGCTGGTGCAGGCCGCCCGCGACGTCGCGGGCGACGCCGCCCCAAGGCCGTGCCCGGGCTGCGCGACGCGGTGGCCGTCTGGGAGCGGGTGACGTTTCGCGGCCGTGGCCTGCCCGACGACGCCGAGGAGCGCATGGCGGCGGCGATGGTCGGCGTGGTGGCCTGGGCCGAGGCGCGCCGCACACCGTGGCAGGCGTGGACGCTGTGCTTCACCGTGCCGACGTTGCCCCACGGATAAGCGGGGCGGGCGCTGCCCGGCTGCCGCCCTTCCGCCCTGCGTCGGCCCGAGCTCGTGGGAGCAGCCCGCGTCAGCTCGTCAGCGGCCGCTCGTCAGCTGTCGTGGGCGACAGTGCGGACGAATTCGGCGAGCACCCGGACCTCGATGTCGCCGCCGGTGACGAGGGGCGCCTCGCCGGGCTGCAGCGTCGACAGGGTCAGCCGGCCGCCGTCGTCGCTGTCCAGGCGACGCACGATCACTTCGACGTCGTCGCCGCTGCCGAGGGCGACGAGCACGTGGCTGCGCGGCGTCGGGGGCCGCTTCAGCGGGCGGAACAGCGACCAGGCGCCGTCGGGGATGCGCGGCTCCATCGCCGAGCCCTCGACGCGCACGATGAAGGCGCCGGGCTCGACGTCCTCGGCGAAGACGGCCCAGCCAAGGGGCGACGGGCGGGTGCCCCGCGCGAAGCGCGCGCCGTCGGACAGCCGGAACACCGGCACCGGCACTGGCGGCTCCGCCGACACCCGCAGCACGCCGGCGCGCTCGACCTCGAGAAAGCGCGGTCGAGCCCCCGGACCGGCGGTGACGTGCAGGACGTCGTCGATGGCGACGCCCAACGCCCCGGAGACGCGCTCGATGGTCTGCAGCGTCAGGTTCTGACGGCCGCTCTCGATGCGCTGGATGTTCTGGGACGCGATCCCCAGACGGTCAGCGACGCCCTCCTGCGTCAGCCCACGGGCCTGACGAAGCGAAGAGAGGCGACGCGCCACGGCGACCTGAAGTTCCTGAGTTCGACGTTTCACGAGAGCCTCGATGCAGCAGTAGCAAGCGGCACGCCACCGATCTGGAGGTTGGAGCGACAGCGCGCCGCCGCCGCCACTGTCATCGACGTCAATCCTCGCGCGCCGACGAAAAAACCTACCGACGCATCGTTTGTGATTGAACGGTAGGGGGCTGATACCGCACCGTGTCGCCTCGACCCACCGTGTATCTTTTGGGTACCTCTACTCAAGGCCGGACGGCGACGTCAGGCGAGGCTCGGAGACGACGACGAGCTCGGGGGCCGCGCGGTCGGCGCGGCGGTACAGGCGCGCCACCGCGCGGACGGTTTCGTCGTCGACGCTGCCGCGGGCGCGCACCGCCTCGTGCAGGGCGCCGCGCGCCCGCACCCACAGCGGGTCGTCGTCCAGCGCGGGAAACACCCCGCGGCCGTGGGCGGCGACGACGCCCTCGTGGTCGACGACGACGACCACGACGCCGCCGGTCCCCATGCGCGCGCGGGCGAGCGCGATCCCGCGCGGGAACCAGGCCACGTCGCCGCCCTGCGCCGCCGGCTCCTGCGCCCGCTCGCCGGCCACGTGAGCCAGCCGGACGTCGTCGTCGTCGCGCTGCAGCACCAGCGTGTGTCCGTCGCGCAGCCCGACGATGCCGCGCGGCGCGATGCCCAGCCCCGCCGCCAGCGCGCCGTGGGCCACGAGGTGCTCGGGGTTGCCGTGCAGCGCGACGAACGCCCGCGGCCGCGTCGCCGCCAGCAGCAGGCGCAGGTCCTCTTCGTGGCCGTGCCCCGAGACGTGGGGCGCGCGCCGCCCGGCGACGACGTCGACGCCGCCGTCGGCGAAGGCGTCGACGAGGGGCTGCACGGAAAGCTCGTTGCCGGGGATCACGCGCGCCGACCACACGACGCGGTCGCCGCGCTGGGCCGGGTAGCCGACGCCGCCGCCGCCGCCGCCCGCGCCTGCCGCGTCCGTCGTCGACAGCGCCCGCGCCAGCCGGGCGAGGGCCGCCTGCGGCTCGCCCTGGCTGCCGGTCAGCGCGACGCAGACGAGGTGGCGCGGCAGCGCCCGCGCGGCGCTCTCGTCGATCCACACGTCGTCGCCCTGCAGGGCGCCCTCGGCGAGGGCCATGCGCATCGCCTCCTTCAGGCCGCGCCCGACGGGCACCAGCCGCCGTCCGTGTCGACGACACGCTTCCACCAGCAGCGCCAGCCGCTGCAGGTGGCTCGCGAACAGCGTCACGAACAGCGCGCCGCGCAGCGGCGCGCCGGCGACGTCGACGAAGCAGGCGTCGAGGCCGGCGGCGACGGCGCGTTCGCCGGCGTTCTTGCCTGGCAGCGCCGCGCCCGTCGAATCGGCGAGCAGGCAGGCCACGCCCTGGTCGCCGGCGCGGGTCAGGGTCACGAGGTCAGTGGGCGGGCCGAAGACGGGGTCGTCGTCGACGCGGAAGTCGCCCGAGTGCACGACGAGCCCCACCGGCGTACGCAGCACGACGCTGGCCGCCCCGGGGATCGAGTGGCTCACCGCCGCCAGCGTGACGCCGAACGGGCCGACGGCGCGCTCGACGCCGTAGTCGACGACGTCAAGGTCGACCTTGACGCCGTGGCGCTCACAGCGGCGCTGCACGAAGTGCCGCGAGAACGACGTGCACACCACCTTCGCCGGCCGCTCGCGCAGCGCGAAGGGCAGCGCGCCGATGTGGTCCTCGTGCCCGTGGGTGATGACGTAGGCGAGCAGGCGGTCGCCGACGCTGGCGAGCCGCTCCAGGTCGGGCAGGCCGGCGTCGAAGCCCGGCAGCTCTGGCCCGGCGAAGCGCACGCCGCAGTCGATGACGATCGCCGCGCCGCTGGCGCCGTCCTCGACCAGCAGACAATTGCGCCCGAACCGCCCAACGCCGCCGAGCGGCGTCAGCCGCAGCTGCGGGGCGTTGCCTCCGGCGTTCGGCCCGGTCGTCATCATCGTCGTCGTGTTCGTCATCGCTGCCGCCGCGCCAGGAGCCACGCGGCGAAGCGGGCCAGCCCCGGAGCAAGCGGCGTCGCCGGCGCGTAGCCAAGCTCGGCGCGCGCCCGCGACACGTCGGCGAAGGTCAGCGGCACGTCGCCGGGCTGGTCGGGCAGGACCTGGATCTGCGCCGGCACGCCGAGCGCCGCCGCCAGCTGGTCGATGAGCTCGTCGAGCCGCACCGTGCGCGAGTTGCCGAGGTTGTAGATGCGGAACGCTGGCCCCGTACAGCGATCTACCGACGCCACCACCCCCGACACGATATCCTCGATGAACGTATAGTCGCGCGCCGTCGAGCCGTCGCCGTAGCGAGGCACCGGCTTGCCGTCGGAGATCAGCTGGGCGAACTTGTGGATCGCCATCTCGGGGCGCTGCCGCGGACCGTACACAGTAAAGAAGCGTAGGGACGTTGAAAAAATGCCATATAGATGGCTGTAGGTGTACAGCAGCAGCTCGCCGGCACGCTTGGTGGCGGCGTAGGGCGAGACCGGGTGGTCGACGGGGTCGTCCTCGTGGAACGGCACCTTCGTGTTGCCGCCGTACACCGACGACGACGACGCGAAGACGAAGCGCGGCGGCGCGCCGGCGACGGTCCGCGTGGCGCGAGCGGCGTCGAGCATGGCGACGGTGCCCTCGACGTTCTCGCGCTGGTACAGCGCCGGCTGCTCGATGCTCGGGCGCACCCCGGCCCAGGCGGCGAGGTGCACGACGACGTCGGGCCGGCGGGAGACGTCGTTCACGACGCGGGGGGCGAAGGCGCGGGCGCGCACGGCGGGGTCGAGGATCGAGCCGCGCACCAGCGCGAAGCGGGGGTGCGCCTGCAGCAGCGCGGCGTGCTCCTCCTTGACGCGCGGGTCGTAGAAGGCGTTGAACTCGTCGACGCCGGTGACGACGTCGCCGCGGGCGAGCAGGGCCTCGCTGACGTGGGAGCCGATGAAGCCGGCGGCGCCGGTGAGGAGGACGTGCACGAGGATCCTTCGGGTCGGAGCGGACGGAGAGAGACTAACGAGCGCCGGGCGCGCGGGCAGGGGTGCCGCTCCACAGGACGTCGTCGTCTTCGAACAGGCGGGCCGCGGTGACCTCGAGCTGGTAGCTCGGGCTGTGGCCGCGGTCGTCGAAGAGCTCTTCGGTGAACAGCGTCTTCTTCTCGCCTTCGGCGAGGGCGAAGGGCCTGGTGCGCCAGCGGCCGGGGGCGAGGCGACGGCTGTCGAAGTCGGTCTCGACGCCCTGCACCTCGAGCACGCAGGCGTCGCGGTCGCCAGAGTTCTGGTTCACGATCACGAGGGCGGTGCGGTTGGCGAGCCCGAACGACAGGTCGCGCCGCTCGACGACGAAGTCGTTGGGGGTGGGCGGCGCGAGGGCGATGGTCAGCGCCGCGATCGCGATCCACAGGAGCACGACGCCCGTACGCAGCTGGAAGTAGACCGACCGGGCGCGGAACGACCGCCAGCCCTCGCGCGACAGGTCGCGTCCGCGGACGACGGCGGCGCGCGCAGCCTCCTGGGCCCGCGCCGCGGCCCCCTGCCCGTCGCCCGTGCCGCCGCCAGCGTCGGCCCCAGCGTCGCCGCCAGCGTCGCCGCCAGCGTCGGCGTGGTCGCAGCGCGCGTCGGCGGCGCGGGTGTCGTCGTCAGCCGGGCCCGGTGGGGCGCGCTTGTCGCTCATGGCCGGGAGCCTACAGAAACGCCTGCGTTGACGTCGACGGCGCAAGATCCCATAGCGCGGTTGAACCCCTTTGTTCCTGCGCGCCGCGCCGGCTCGTCCGGCCGTCGCCACCCGAGGTGCCCCATGGCCGACCAGAAGAAGAAGACCACCGACGACAAGCCTCTGATCGACAAGCGCCTGAGCGACCGCCTCGTCGCCCGCGGCAAGATCACGCGCGACGACCTCGAGAAGCACCTGAAGGACCTGCCCGACCTCGCCGACAAGGCCGACAACATCGCCGGCATCGTCTACCCGAACCAGGGCTGACGCCCGCCACGAGCCCCGGGAGGTCATCGTGTCCGAAGGCGAAAAGAAACCGAGCTTCAAGGTCGTCGACCGTCGTCGCTTCACCGACGAGGGCGACGAGCGTGAGGGCCCCGACGTGCCGAGGGCCGACCCGGTGCGCGTCGAGCCAGGGCGCATCGAGCCGGCGCCCGCCGCCGCGGCGCCGGCGTCAATGGCGTCGCCGTCGTCGATGGCGTCATCCGCAGCGCCAGCCAGAGAGCCGCCCGAGGCGCCGCGGCCGAAGGCCAAGGCGGTCAAGACCGCCAGCGGGCTGACGTTCTCGATGTTCGTGCAGTCGTTGGCGCAGCAGGCGCTGATGCAGATGGGCTTGATCCCGTGGCCGCACGGCCAGCGCGAGCTGGCGCTCGAGCAGGCGCGCGACACCATCGACATCCTCGAGCTCTTGAAGACGAAGACCGAGGGCAACCTTGAGCCCGACGAGAACGAGCTGCTCGGCGCGGCGGTTACCGAGCTGAAGATGTCGTTCGTCGAGGTGCAGCAGGCCATCGCGCGCTCGCGCGCCGGCGTGCGGCCGCCGGGTCCGATAGGCCCTCCGGGCGGTCCGCGCTGATCGCGGCGCCGCCGCGCCACCGGTCGTCGTCGCTGCGTCTCCGACGGGGCGCGCGGCGGGCGGTGACTGGGTGCACGCCGGGCTGACCGGCGGGTGCGAATCCCTGGCGGGGCTCGCACGTTCCTCGTTCGTGGTGCGCGAGCGAAAGAGGCGGTGATGGCGTTTGGCCGAGGCGGCCCTGGGCCGATGAGCGAGATCAACGTGACGCCGCTGGTCGACGTCATGCTGGTGCTGCTGATCATCTTCATGGTGACGGCGCCGCTGACGCAGCAGGGCGTCAAGGTCGAGCTGCCGCAGACCGACGCGCCGGCGATGAAGACGTCGACGGAGGAGCGGCTGGTGCTCACGTTGACGAAGGACGGCCGCGCCTATCTCGGCAAGACCGAGGTCCCGATGGAGCGGCTGACCGACATGCTGTCAGCCAACGAGAAGCTGAAGCAGGACAAGGAGCTCTACCTGCACGCCGACCAGACGCTGCCCTACGGCGTGGTCGTCAAGGTGATGGCGGCGGCCAAGGCCGGCGGCGCCGACAACCTGGCGATGGTCACCGACCCGGTGTCGACGGAGGCGCCGCGGTGAACGGGCAGACCGGCCCCGGCTCGACGCTGCCTGCGCTGGCCGAGGTCAGCGGTCCGTCGCGGCCGTCGCCGACGAGCGGGCCAGCGACGACCCTTGCCGCGCGCCACGCCCGGCAGCGGCGGCGGCTGACGGTGATGCTCGTGGTGAGCCTCGGGGTCCACGGCTTCGCGTTGTCGGCGTGGGCGCTCCTGCCGCAGGCGCCAAGGCGGGCCGTCGATCTGGACGCCGCGGTGGTGAAGACGCGGCTCGTGAAGCTCGGCAAGCCGCGCGACGAGAAGCTGCTGCCACGGCTGCCGACTTCGACGCCGCCGACGCCGCCGGACAAGAAGCCTGCGCCGAAGCTCGACAAGTCGCAGCCGACGAAGCCCGAGCCAACGAAGCCCGAGCCGAGGCAGTCGGCGGCGGACATCCTCGACAAGTTCCGCAGCGACAACTCGAAGAAGAGCCTCGACGACCTGATCAAGAACAAGATCGGCGAGGAGACCGACGAGGGCCAGGAGCACGGCGACCGGGAGGGCACGGCGCTCGACGGCGAGGTGGCGCAGTCGTACTTCGCTCGCGTCACCGCCCGCATCCAGAAGGCCATGGAGGTCAGCTCGGTGCTCACCGACGACGAGCGCGTGCGCCTGAAGGCCGTCTTGTGCATGAGCATCGCCGACAACGGCGTGGTCTCGGACGTCACCGTGAAGACCAGCGGCAGCCCGGTGTTCGACGCCGACGTCACCGCCGCCGCCCGCCGCGCGAGCCCGGTGCCGGCGCCACCGCCCCCTGCGCGGGCCCGCGCCGCCGCCGGCGTCTGCTTCAACTTCTGTCCGACGAGCTGCCGATGAGGGGCGGCTGCCGTCCCCCGGTCCCCGAGCAGTGAACCTGACGAATGGACCCGCCGCGTGGACCCGCCGAGTGAATCGCCGGGGCGCCCGGGCCGGAACCTGCAAGGATGCCCCGACGAGCGGCGTGGCGGACATCACCACACGCTCCCCCGAGACCGCGGAGACGACGATGGTACGCGTGCTGGCCCTGGTGTCGATGTTGAGTTCGTCGCTGGCGTGGGCACAGGGCCCCATCGTCGGCGACGTTGAGGGCGGCGCGTTCCGGCCGTTCCCGCTGGCGGTGCCGGTGGTGCGCGGCGACGCGGCGACGGCAGGTGCGGCGAAGACGGTGACGCAGGTGCTGCGCGCCGACCTCGAGATGTCGGGGGCGTTCCAGCTGCTCGACGACCGGAGCTTCCTCGACTCCGACGGCACGACGCCGGACGCGATGCGCTTCGCCGACTGGCAGAACGTCGGCGCGCAGGGCGTCGTGAAGGCGCAGCTGTCGACGACGGGCGGGGCGTTGTCGTTGGCGCTGTACGCGTACGAGGTCGCGGCGCAGAAGACGGTGCTCGACAAGAAGCTCAGCGGCGCCGTCGACGACGTCCGCGGCCTCGCCCACGCGGCGGCTGACGAGGTGTTCCGCGCGTTCACCGGCGAGCCGGGTCCGTTCCGGTCGAAGATCGCGGTGGTGAAGAAGGTGCAGGGCGAGAAGCACGTCTTCGTCGTCGACGTCGACGGCGAGGGCGCGCGGCAGGTGACCCGGGGCGGCGGCCTGAATCTGCTGCCGTCGTGGTCGCCCGACGGCCGGTCGCTGCTGTTCACGAGCTACCGCTTCGACAACCCCGACCTGTTCGAGCAGCCCGTCGATGGCGGTTTGGCGAAGCCGTTGTCGCGGCGGCCAGGGCTGAACACCGGCGGCAAGGTCAGCCCCGACGGGACGAAGATCGCGGTGACGTTGTCGCAGGACGGCAACTCCGAGCTGTACCTGCTCGATCGCGGCGGCGGGGTCATGAAGCGCCTGACCGACCAGTGGGGTATCGACACGTCGCCATCGTGGTCGCCCGACGGGTCGCAGCTGGCGTTCGTGTCGTCGCGGAGCGGCCATCCCGACATCTACGTGATGGCGTCGTCGGGTGGCGCGGCGAAGCGGCTGACGTTCAAGGGCGAGTACAACCAGACGCCGGCGTTCTCGCCGCGCGGCACGCACGTCGCCTTCACCGCCCGCGACGAGCGCAACGCGTTCGACATCTTCGTGGTGAACCTGACGACCAACGAGCTGAAGCGCATCACCCAGGGCCAGGGCAACAACGAGGAGCCGAGCTTCTCGCCCAATGGGCGACTGCTGGTGTTCACGACGACGCGCAACAAGAGCCGCCAGCTGGTCGTCGCGAACCTCGATGGGACGAAGCAGACCGTGCTGTCGGCGTCGATGGGGGAGCACACGTCGCCGGCGTGGGGTCCGTTCATCCGCTGAGCTAGGCGGTGCTCCCGGGCGTGGGCCGCGGGCAGAAAATTGGCGTGGGTGTTCGACGGCCCCTTACGGTGCCGACGTGGGACGCGCAGCGAAGAAAGCCGAAACGGGATCCAGTGGTCGCCTCGCCGCCGGCCGGCGCGGGGCGTGGAACGAGCGCAAGGATGGCGGCGGCGGGGCCCCGCCGGGCGCCGCCCGCCGGGACAAGGGTGGGAAGGCCAGCCGGGCAGGCACCCCGAAGCCGTCGCTGCTGCTTCGCCTCTTCAAGTTCGGCGTGTTGCTGGTGGTGATGGCCGTCGTCGGGTTTTCGGTGGTGTTGGTGGCCGACGTCGGGCTGAAGGTCGTGGGCGGGATGAAGTTCGGGCAGATCACGTTCGCTGAGCTGGTCGACAAGGTGGAAGACCGCTTCTTCGACCGCGACGTCCCGCTGCCCCGGCCGAAGTCGGCGAAGGCGGCGAAGCCGGCCCGCGACCCCGCGCAGACGAGCGCGCCGTCGTCGCCCGCGCCCGACCCGGTGCGCGCTCCGCTGCCGGCGCCGCGCGCCGAGGAGTACCCCCGCCACGTCGAGCCGCGCCCCGACCCCGAGATCGAGGCGGCGCGCGACCGCCTGAACGAGCTGCTGCGCAAGCTCTGACCCGTCGCCCTCGCGCACGAAGCGGGCGCCGGCCCCGTCTTCGTCCGACGACGGGGTCGACGACGTTCTCGACGACGACGCGGACCCAGCGGAGACCCTTCGATGAGCACGACGACGACGACGACCGCCTCCCCTCCGATGGGCCCGCCGACGGGCCCTCCGATGGGCCCGCGGGTGGGGGTGGTCATGGGCTCGGCCAGCGACGGTCCGACGATGCAGAGGGCCGCCGACATCCTCGACGCGCTGGGCGTCGCCTACGAGTCTCGCGTGGTGTCGGCGCACCGGATGCCCGACGAGCTGTTTCGCTACGCCGAGACCGCCGCCGACCGGGGCCTGCACGTGATCGTCGCCGGCGCCGGCGGCGCCGCCCACCTGCCGGGCATGCTCGCCGCCAAGACCCACCTGCCCGTCCTCGGCGTGCCCGTGCAGTCGCGGGCGCTGAACGGCCTCGACTCGCTGCTGTCCATCGTGCAGATGCCCGGCGGCATCCCTGTCGGCACGCTGGCCATCGGCGACGCCGGCGCCAAGAACGCCGCCCTGCTCGCCTGCGCCATCCTCGCGCTGCACGACGAGGCGCTGCGCGAGCGCCTGATCGCGTTCCGCCGGCAGCAGACCGACGACGCCACGGCCTCGACCCCGTCGCGGTCGCCGCCGACCCCGTAGCCGCCGCCGCCCGGCTTCGACGGCGCCACGCCCCGTGCCGTCAAGCTGCGTCGAAGCCGATGCGCGACCGGCCGGCGCCGCGCCGCCGCGCTACCTCGTCGACGAGGCGACGCACCACGTCGTCCACCGACGGCGCGGCGGCCAGCCGCAGCCCGCGCTGCACCGCCACGACGTCGCCGATGCACAGGCCCGACAGCCGCGACGCCGCCGCCACCAGCTGAAGGACGTCATCGTCACGTCGGCCCTCGTCGGGCAGCAGACGCGCCAGCACGCGCTCGCGCTGCGGCAGCGTCAGCGGGTCAAAGCGCACCTTCAGGTCAAAGCGCCGGAACGCCGCGACGTCGACCTGATCGGTCAAGTTCGTCGCCGCGACGAACAGGCCGTCGAAGTCCGCCATCTGCACCAGGAGCTCGTTGGTCTGGGTGACCTGCCAGTGCGCCTTCGCCTCGGCGCGTGACGACAGGAAGGTCTCGGCCTCGTCGAGGAACAGGATGCCGCCCTCGGCGCGCGCCTCGCGGAACATCGCCGCCAGCAGCTTCTCGCTCTCGCCCACCCACTTGCTGAGCAGCTCCGACGCGCGCTTCTCGACGAGCGGACGCCCGGTGCGCTCGGCCAGCTGCCGCACCAGCTCGGTCTTGCCGCACCCCGGTGGGCCGAGCAGCAAGAGCGACGCCTGCGTCACTCGCCGCTGCACCAGCAGGTCGACGACGCTGTCCACCGACGGCGTCGCGTTCAGCAGCGACTGATCCCACGGCAGCGCGGGCGTCCGCCGCGACGCCCGCGCGCCGCCACCGCACGCCGACAGGAAGCCCTGCGCCACAAGCTCGACGGCGCGGTCCGGCGACAGCGGCGGCGTCCCTGAGGACGTGCCCGCCGGCGCAGCCGACGACGACAGCTCGACAGGAGGCGGCGTCACGGACGGCGCCGACAGCGAGGCTGACGACAAGGACCGCTGCCGCGCCGCCGCCTTCGCCCCCTTGTCGCTGCGATCGCGCCTCGTCGCCAGCGACCGGCCGCGCCGTGCGCTCGCCGACGTTGCCGACGTCGCCGGCGTTGCCGGCGCCGCCGACGTCACCGACGTCGCCGGCGTGGTCATCGACGACGCGGCGTCGCTCGGCGGCTCGGGCGAGGGCAGACGACCGGCGACGAGGCGCGCCGCCCGCAGCGCGCGGTCGACCATCGCCGGGGCGAGGCGGGGGTCCTGCTGCAGCAGGGCCCGCGTCGACGGCTTGAGGGGGAGGTCGCCGATGGCGCGGTCGACCATCGCAGCGCGCACGCGGCCGCGGGGCGACTCGACGGCGACGATCAAATCGAAGCGCCGCAGGAATGCCTCGTCGATGGCGTCGACGGCGTTCGTGACCCACAGCGTCGGCACCGCTGGCGTCTCGAGCAGGCGCACCAGGAAGCCCTTCTTCTCGGTGGACGCCGGCACGAACGAGAAGGGACCGCTGGCCGCGCGCGGAAAGATGTCTTCGGCCTCGTCGACGACGAGGACCGCGTCGGGGCGGGGCGACAGGATCCGCTGGCACAGCACGAGGTGGGCGAGCCGCTCGTCGCGGGTGCGCGCCTCGCCCTTCTCATCGGCGACGGCGACCTCGTACAGGCTCGCGCCGACGCGCCGGGCCAGCACGCGGGACAGCTCGCTCTTGCCGGTTCCCGGCGGACCATGCAGCAGGATGTTCGTCGGCGTCCGCGCTGCGCAGACGCAGGCGACGCGCAGCTGCTGCTCCGCCAGCGCCACGAGGTCGGTGATCGACGGATAGTCGCTGGCCAGCAACGTTGGCTCCTTCGCCTGCGGCACCAGCGCATCGAGAAACGCGGCGTCGCTGGTGAAGCGCTGCTGCAACAGCTCCTCGAGGCGCGGCGCCGGCGCCAGCGCCACCGAGTAGTGGCGGTGCGTCTGGTCGACGAGCAGGCCAGCCTGGCGCAGCGTGCCGTTGCTCGCCAGCGCGCGCTGCACGTCGCGCTCGGGCCGGTCGAGCATCGCGGCGACGTAGCGCTCCATCGCGTCGATGTCGTCGAGGTGATCGCGCAGCGGCCGAAACGGCGTCGTCGTCGTGCGCGCCACCGCGCAGAACACCTCGACGTCGATCCGGTCGAGGTGCGCCACCCGCCCCAGCCGCGCAGCGTTGTCATGCAACAAGCCCGACGCCGGCTGCTTCGCGAGCGCCGCGACCTTCGCCCGCACCCGCCGCCGCAGCACCGCCGGCTCGGGCCGGTCCCGCGGCCCCAGCCCCAGCGCCGCCTGCGTCATCACATCCAGGTGTCCCTCGCCGTCGAGCATGCCGATGGCGTCGATGGCGCGCAGCAGCCACAGGTGCGTCCGCGGATCCTCGACCAGCATCGCGTGCAGGCGGTACTTCGGCATCGGTCCCTCCCTGAAGAAGTGGACCACCAATGTGCCAGCGACCTGCGACGGTTTCCGTCGCACCCGGGAAAAGGCATCCTGACGCCGACGTCGTCGCAAGCGCGCGAATCTCTGTCGTCACTCTGCCTCATTCCGCTCCTCGTCCGGACGCGCCTGCGACGTTTTCTGTCGCACCTTGGCACGGCAACGCGGGCCGCGCCGACCCGCCGCGTCCGGACGCGGCATGCGACGTCTTCTGTCGCAGCGCGGCGAGGCAGCGCGGCGACACCGGCCCTTACCCGCGGCTTCGCCGCTGCTCATACCCGATCCTGGGTGTGGGCTTCCTCGTGCTCAGCCTCGCGACAGGAGGCGACGCTGCTGAACTCGAACGTCACTTCCTTCTTCCGCCAGAATTTCCAGAAATGGGGAAGGGGCCAGGCGATGAGAGTCCGGTCCGGCGCAGGCGCTGAATCCGGCGGAGATCGTCGAAAGAATTGTGTCGGATGCTGAGGTCCGCCGGCCCGTCCCGGAGCCCGTTTCGGAGCCCGTCTCGGAGCCCGGCGCGCGAGGTGGCGGGAGCCGCACGCCGGGTGTATCGCTGCCGCCATGACGCGCCCCGTCCTCGTCGCCGCCGCCCTGTCGTCTGTCCTGCTCTTCGCCCGCGCCGCCGGCGCCGGCGTCGACGTTCCCGCGCCGCCCGGGGGGGCGACGGCGCCCTCGATCGCGGCGCCCGACGAGCAACAGGGGTTCCTCGGCTGGCACCCGGCGGGCGACCTGCACTTCGTCACGCTGCTCGACACCAGCAAGAAGCTGGTCGGCGTGCGCGCCTGTCGCGCCAGCGGCGACGACGTTCCGGCGGCGTGGCCGGCGGGCCTGAAGGTCGACGTCGGCGTCCTGTGCGCTGCCGTCGACGAGGCGGCGGTGGGCGGGCCGGTGGCCCCGTGGGCCATGAGCGCGCTCGGCGGCGACAAGCCGCTGAGGACCTCGCCGTGGGGCCTGAAGATCGAGCTCAAGGCGACGGCCGACGGCACCACGACGACCCACGCCGTCGCCGTTGTCGACCCGGGCAGCAAGGACCGCGCGCTGGCGCTGCCGTCGGTGACCGCCCCCGAGGCCCTGAAGCTCGGCGATGTCGTGTGGCGCAAGGACGGGGCCGCCGTCGCCGTCGCGCTGGAGACCGGCAAGCCGGCCGCCGGGTCCGCGGCGCGCCGCCTGATCGTCGTCGCTGACGTGGGCGCCCTGCTGCGCGGCGGCGGCGCGGCGGCCCGCAGGGTGGCCATCGCGAAGGAGCAGGAGGCCGCGGCGCTGATGAAGAAGCGCGACTGGTCCGGCGCCGGCCGCGTCCTCGACGACGCGCTGGTCGCCGACCCGACCTACGCGGCGGCGCGCTACGCGCGGGCGGCGGCCGAGGCCCAGGGCGGCATCGGCCGCACCGCGATGATCGAGAACCTCGCCTGGCTGAAGCAGGCCGCGCCCGCCAACGCAGCAGCGAAGCGACTGCTCGACGGCGCAAAGAGGGACCCGGCCTTCGACGCCTGGTGCGGCGAGCCCGAGGTGCGCGAGCTGGTCGGCCTGCCGTCCGTCGCGACGATGGACGTGCCGACGCGCCTCACCGAGCGTACGGCGACGTGGACGCTGCAAGGCGCGTCGTGCCGCAGCGCCTGGGTGACGCTGATGTTCGCCGGCGGCAGGCCGGGCAAGGACGGCCGCGTGGCCGGGCAAGGCACCCTCGAGCTCGTCGAGAGCTGCAAGGGCGAGAAGAAGAAGCAGAAGCAGGCGCTGTCGTGGACGCAGACGGCGACGGGCACGTTCGAGCTCGTGACGAAGCCCGTCGAGGCCACCGGCATCGTCGTGCTGGGCAAGGCGACCCTCGTGCTCGACGAGACGCACCAGCAGTTGAAGCTCGCCCCCGACGGCGGCGACACATTGGGTACCTTCGAGCCCGGCCGCGCGCTGCTCGACGACTCGATGCTCTGAGCGGGCTCCGAAAGGTCGTGCGCGCGTGGGCCGGCGGTGGCGTAGCCTGGCCGCCCACGGAGGTCGCATGGGGCGATGGCGACGACGCACGCTCGAGCCGGGCATCTACGACGAGCTCGTCAGCGCGCAGGTGGCACGGGACCTGGCGGCGCTCGACCCGACGCTCGTCGCCGTGCGTCGCAACCTCGCCGACCAGGAGGACCTGCGCGGGCCGCTCGTTGCCCTGTTGCAGGAGGCGCTCGCGCTGGCGCTGATCGAGGTGCGCGACAAGCCGGCCGACGCCATGGCACTCGCCGAAGAGCTGCTCGCGGTGCTGCGCGCGCGAGCCCCACACACGTTTCGCGACGCCGACGACCTGACCCTGCGCCCCGAGCGGCTCGCCGCGATCGTCCGCAAGCCCGCCAGCGACGTCGACGCGCCGCGCGGCTCGCTGCACACGTCGCAGCTGATCGTGAACGCGACGGGCGAGTCGCTGCTCGACCACCTGCGTAGCGAGTTCGCGACCGCCGACCGCGTCGACCTGCTGTGCGCCTTCGTGAAGCTCAGCGGCGTCGAGAAATTCCGCCGCGAGCTCGAGAGCCACTGCGTCGCCCGCGGGCGGCCGCTGCGCGTGCTGACGACGACCTACATGGGCGCGTCCGACGCCAAGGCCGTCGCCCGGCTGGCCGGTCTGCCGAACGCCTCCGTCAAGGTCTCCTTCGACGAGCAGGTGACGCGCCTGCACGCGAAGGCGTGGGTCTTCCACCGGGCGTCGGGCTACTCGACGGCCTACGTCGGCTCCTCGAACCTGTCCCACGCGGCGCAGACCGACGGCCTCGAGTGGAACGTCCGCGTGACCGAGGTCGACCAGCCGGCAGTGCTCGCGCAGATGGTCGAGACGTTCGAGCAGTACTGGGCCGACGACCACCAGTTCGAGCGCTACGACCACGCCGACGAGCGTCAGCGCCGCCGCCTCGCGCGCGCGCTGCAGCCCCGCGTCGACGTAGTCGACGGTGAGCTCGTCGAGATCGAGCCCAAGGACTTCCAGAAGCCGGTGCTCGCCGAGCTGGCCGAAGCCCGGCGACTCGGACGGCACCGCAACCTGGTGGTCGCCGCCACCGGCACGGGCAAGACGGTGATGGCGGCCCTCGACTACCGAGCGCTGCGTGGCACCGGCGCCGTCGACTCGCTGCTGTTCGTCGCGCACCGGCGCGAGATCCTCGAGCAGGCCCGGCGCGTCTTTCGCCACGCGCTGCAGGTGCCGTCGTTCGGCGAGCTGCTGTTCGATGGGCACCGACCGACAGTGGGCCGGCACGTCTTTGCGTCGATCGACTCGCTCGCCAGCGCCGACGCCCCGATCGAACCCGCCATGTTCGACATGGTGGTCATCGACGAGGCCCACCACGCCGCCGCCGCGTCGTGGGAGCAGCTGCTGGCGCGCGTGCGGCCCCGCGAGCTGGTGGGCCTGACGGGCACTCCCGAGCGCGCCGACGGCGTCGACTACGCGCACCACTTTCCGCGGCCATGGGTCGGCAACCTTCGCCTCTGGAACGCGATCCCGCACGCGCTGGTGCCGTTTCGCTACTACCTGCTCGACGTGGAAGGCGTCGACCTGCGCGGCCTGTCGTGGCGCGCCGGCCACTACGCCACCGAAGAGCTGGCCGACAAGCTCGTCGGCGCCGCCGAGATCTTCGTGCGGCGCGCGACCCACGCGCTCGCCGAACACGTCGCGCGCCCCGATGTGCTGCGTGCCCTCGCGTTCTGCGCCACTGTCCGCCACGCCGAAGCGGTCAGCGCGCGGCTCGCCGCCCACGGGCTGCGCAGCGCCGTGCTGACCGGCGAGAGCCCGGCCGAGCTGCGTCGGCGAGCCCGCATCGAGCTCGACCAGGGTCACCTTCAGGTGCTCTGCGTGGTCGACCTCTACAACGAAGGCGTCGACCTGCCGAACGTCAACGCGCTGTTCCTGTTTCGACCCACCGAGAGCGCCACCGTGTTCCTGCAGCAGCTCGGTCGCGGACTGCGGCGGGCGCCCGACAAGAGCGAGCTCGTCGTCTTCGACCTGACCGGACGACAGCACCTCTCGTTTCGCTTCGACCAGCGGCTGCGCGCGCTGCTCGGGCACACGCACCGCGAGCTGCATGCGTTCGTCAAGGACGGCTTCGGGCGACTGCCGGCCGGCTGCCACTTCCACTTCGACGAGATGGCGCAGCGCGACGTGCTCGACCAGCTGAAGCGCGCGGTGCCCACCGACAAGCGCGGGCTCGTCGCGCTGGTGCGCGAGCCGGCCCACGCTGCGCTCGGCCTCGCCGAGTTCCTCACCGAAACCGACGTCGACCTCGGCGACGTCTACGCAAAGGACCGCAGCTGGACGCTGCTGCGCCGCGACGCCGGCCTCGACGTTGATCCGCTCGACGACGACGAGCCGGACGCCCTCGCCGCGCTGCACCGGTTGACCCACGTCGGGGACGCGACCCGCCTGGACGAGTGGCAGCGCCTCGCGCAGCTGCAGCGGCCGCAGGACGAGCGTGCGCGGCGCGTGATGCGGATGCTGTTCACGGTCCTGTACGGCAAGGCGGTCGCGGCCGACGACGATGTCGCCTGGGAGCGCTTCGTGCGCGCGGCGAAGGTACACGCCGAGCTCCTCGCGCTCGTGCCGGTGCTGCGGGCCCACAACGCGATCCTCGCGCCTCCCCACGCTGTCGACCCGCTCGTGCCGTTGGCGCTGCACGGGCGGTATCTGGGGCCGGAGATCAGCGCGGCCTTCGACGACCGCGCGGCGAACGGCCGGTTCCGCGACTACTACACCGGCGTCGAGGCCGTCGCCGGCGGCCGCTTCGACCTGCTGCTGGTGACGCTCGAGAAGGGCGCGGCGACGAAGGAGCACCTGCGCTACCGCGACTTCCCCCTGCACGAGCGTCGGTTCCATTGGCAGTCGAAGGCGCGCACGCAGCGGACCGATCGCGAAGGCCGACGTCACCTGCACCCTCAAGCCGAGGGCTGCACGCCGCTGCTCTTCGTGCGCGAGCGCGACCGCGACCGGCCCGGTGTGACGATGGCGTTTCGCTACCTCGGCCCGGTGGCGCCCGACGGGGACAGCGGCGAGCGGCCGATCACGATCGAGTGGAGCCTGCGCTACCCGATGCCGTGCTCGCTGCTCGACGGCGGACGCATCGCAAGCTGAGGGCCGCGTCCCCGGCGTGGCGGCGCCGGACAGCAGGGGCACATCGACGCGTCAGGGTCAGGCGGCCAACGCCGCGGCGAGGGCGGCGCGCACCTCGCGGCCCTCGGGCGTGGCGCCCGAGCCGAGGCGCTTGGCCACCCGGCCGTCCTTGCCGATCACGAACTTCTCGAAGTTCCAGCCGATCGCAGCGCCGCCGGTCTCCGCCGTCAGCCACCGGTAGAGCGGGTGGGCGCCCGGTCCCTTCACCTCCACCTTGCGGGTCAGCGGAAAGGTGACGCCGAACTTCGTCGAACAAAAGGTGTGGATCTCGGCCTCGGTACCGGGCTCCTGCGCGCCGAACTGGTTGCAGGGCACGCCAATGACAACGACGCCGTCGGCCGCCAGATCCCGCGCCAGTGCCTCGAGCCCCGCGTATTGCTTCGTGTACCCACACCGCGAGGCCACGTTCACGATCAGCAGGACCTTGCCGGCAAACTGCTGCAGCGGCAGCGGGCCGCCGCCGATGCCGTCGAAGTTGAAGTCATGGGCTGTCGTCATCAGAGCTCCGGGTCAGAGGTTGTCACAGGGATGCCGCGCACCACGGCATGGTGACACCGGGTCGCATCCGGGCGCTGCCGATGGTCGTACGCCCCCCGGACGGGCGACGCATCCGCGTCGTCCCGCCCCTCGCTGACGCCGCTGGCGCCGGGAGCGGTGCCGGCGACCTCAGCGCAGGCGACGCCGGCGGACGCGTTCGACGAGGGCCCGTTGGCCGGCGCACCCGGTCTTGGCGTACCGGCGCTTCAGGTGGGACCGCACGGTGCCCAGCGCAATGCCCTGGTGGGCCGCGACCTCGGCGGGCGTGCGCCCGTCAGCGAGGCCCGGGGCAACGCGGGCCTCGGTCAGCGTCACGCCCCACGCGCCGCGCAGCTGCTCCACCTCGTCGATGTGGGCGCGCAGGTCGGGGGCGAAGGCGAGGTGGCCGTCGCGCACCGCCGGTCCGAGCGCGTCGCCCAGCAGCTCGAGGGCGCCAAGCACGTCGGCCACGACGTCATGGCGTGGGCTGCCATCAGGCGCTCCGCCGCCGACGGCGGATAGGGCGCACGGTACCGGGCGCGCAGCGTGCGTCGGTGAGCGCGACATCGACGACGGCAAGCGGCGGGCCGTCACAGGGCGCCAGGGCATGGACCGCCGCGACGTGGGTGAGACGCCGCCAGCAGGGGCAAGGCGCGACATCCTCACGCAGCGCGTAGGTGAACTCGTGGGGGTCGGTCGCGGCGTCGTCGGCGAGCACGCGCGTCATCGGACTCACCGGGACGCTCAGCTGCCAGAACAGCGTCAGCCACGCCGACGGCGACGGCGGGAAGCGGGCGAGGACGCGAAACGCCGGGTGCGTCTGCACGTGCCGGGCGACCATGGCGTCGCTCTTGTCGTCGTCGAGCGCCGGCTCGAGCCGGTCGAACAACATCGTCGTGTCCTGCCAAGGCCCAGACCTGTCCAGCCGCGAGCGCGGCCTCGTCGAACGACAGCCCGCGCAGGGCGCCGTCGGGGGGGGCGCCGACGGCGCGGGCAGCCGTCAGGGCGTTGTGCAGGGTCAGCCCGAGCGCGCGCATGACGGTCCGTGGGGGAGAAGGCTCGCGCGGATACGGGCGAAGCGGTCGACGACGCGCCGCTGCCCGTGGGCGCCGGTTTCGGCGTAGACGCGCTTCAGGTGCACGCGCACGGTGCCGATGGCGAGGCCGAGCCGTGCCGCCGCTCCTGCCGGGCGCAGCCTGTCGTCGAGGGCGCGCAGCACGCGCTGCTCGGCGGCGGTCTGGCTGGCCGGCTGGAACGCCGGCAGCGGCTCGGGCGGCGGCGCCATCGTGATGCTCGAGCTGATTGGGATCACGAACTTCACCCGCACGCTGCTCGGCATGGGCGAGGGCTGGCCCCGCGGCGACCGCGTGCTGCGCGGCCTCCTCGTCGTCTGCGTCGTCCTCTGCGTCGCCTCGCTGCTGCTGCCCCAGCGCCTGTCCGAGGCGGTGATGGCGCCCTTCGGCCTCGTCGTCGCCGTGGCGTCTCTCGTCGCCGGCGTGCGCCACTTCGCGCAGGGCAGCATCCCGACGATGGCGGGCCGCCCCGGCGACGCTGTCGACGGCTCACCCCTGACCGCGCCCGGGCTCGCTCGCGAGTGACGCGCGGCGTTGACGCCGCCGGTCCCGTCTGGCGCAAGGCCTGACGGAGCACCGTCTGGCCTAAAGGACGCGAGGAGGACGTCGGCGTGGGTCCCCCCGCGCCTCCGAGGTCGTGAGCGGGCGCGGGAGCTTGGCGAGCCGAGTCTCCGGCGGCGCCTTCCCTCGCCTGCCAGTCGCCCTTCAGTCGCCCTTCAGTCGCCCTTCAGTCGCCCTTCAGTCGCCTGCCAGTCGCGTCGCCGTCGCCGTCGCAGCGCCCCCCGAGCAGCGCCACGCACGTCGCGGTCCCGTGCACGCGGGCGACGACCGCGTCGGGGTCGGCGGCGGTCCCGAGCACGAGGCCGCCGTCCACGAGCACGCCGCGCGGGGTCGTCGCGCCGTCGGTGGCGACGACGTCGAGGACGAGGGCGGTGGCGTCGTCGCCGGTGCCGCCGAAGGGGAGCACGGCGCCCGGCCGCACGCGGTCCCACGGCGCGACGACGCGGAGCACCCGCAGCGCCGCGTTGCCGTCGTCGAGCGCCACCTCGAGCACGAAGCGGCCCTCGCGATCACGCCCGGCGCGGGCCCCGATCGACGCCGACGACAGCGCGCTGTCACCGCGCCCGGCGACGAAGGGGTCGGCGTGCAGCGTGCCGAGCCTCGTCGCCACGGCGACGTCGACGGCGCCCTGCGGCCGACAGACGGCGGGCAGCTCGGGCTCGGTCCAGACGACGCCGTCGCCCTCGAGCTCGGCGAGGAGCTGCGCGCGTCGCCCCTCGACGAACGCGCGCGTCCGCGCGATGGCGCGGTCGAGCTCGCGCCACTGATCGCCCGCGTGGTGCTCCGCCAGCATCGCCGCCATGTCGTCGATGGCGTCCAGGAGGACCGGCTCGTCCCAGGCGTCGTGCAGCGCTGTGCGCAGCGCGGCGGTGAAGCGCGCCCGTCCTTCGGGGTGCAGGAACAGCCGCCGCGCCAGCCGCCCCCGCGCCATCACCGACACGAAGGGCGACGAGGGCGCCTGCAGCGTGCCCCGGTCCTCGAACGTCTCGTCGAGCCCCCACGGGATGAAACGCAGGCGCCCGTCCCGTGCGCTCCGCCACAGCGCGAAGTTGTTGCGGTTGTTCGCGTAGCCATCGACGTGGGCCACGAGCACCTCGGCGGCCCAGAAGCGGAGGAAGCCGGGCAGGTCGAGCGCGCGCTCGAGCGCCGGCAGCAGCGTGTCGTCGGTGCCGGTGAGCGCCGCCGTCACCGCCGCCAGCGAGGCGTCGCGGGCGGGATCGGCGCCGTCCTTGCCCTCGAACAGCACGTCCATCCCGTCGCGGAAGTCGGCGAGGCGCCCCTCGTACAAGGCGCCGTCGTCTTCGCCCCACGCGCGGAGCAGGAACGGCGGCTTCAGGCTCTCGACGTGCACGAAGACGCCGCGGTCGACGCCGTCGACGACGACGCGGGCGAAGCCGCAGCGCGGCGTGGGCACGCCGACGCGCTCGAACACCAGCGCCGCCAGACACTGGCGCAGCAGCGAGGGGTCGGCGACCGCGTTGTTCAGCGTCAACGTCGTCGATGCGACGTCACCGGCGTCGCGCCACTTCAGCTTCAGCGACGGCCTGGCGGTGTCGTCGGAGCCGAAGAATCCCTTCTTGCGCACCGCGGCGGCGGCGTGGACGACGCCGTCGACGCGGGCGTGGGCGTGCTGCCAGTCGTACACGTCGGCGGGCGGCTCGCCGCTGCACAGGCTGGTGGCCACGGCAGCGACGTCGTGGTGCTGGTGCCGCAGCGTCTCCCAGGCCTGCTCGCCCACCGCGACTTCGACGGGCAGCGCGGCGTCGCGCCGGAACCAGTCCGCGGTGGGATCGGGGGGCGACGGTGCCAGCGACGGCGCGCAGCCGCCACCGACGCCGACGAGGACCCCGACGACGAGCGCCGCGGCCGACGGCGTCGACGACGACGTGGACGGCGACGTGGACGACGGCGCCGCCGACGGCGCGGACGACGCTGTCCGTCGCCGCAGGAGTCGGTCGATCTCGTCGGCGTCGAGACACAGGAACACGCCGAAGACGAAGACGGCGCCAAAGAGGGGCGGCACCTCGATCAACGCCACGATGCCGGAGAACAGCGCCAGCCACAGCGCCAGCCCGACCGCGCGCGTGCGTCGAAACGCCAGCAGCACCGGCGCCGTCAGCTCGACGAAGACCGTGAACCAGCCGATGGCCGCCGCGAACCACTCCGACCGCAAGGGCAGCAGGGCGGCGACGTCGCGCAGGATGTAGCCGGGCGGGGTGCGAAACAGCATCGCCATCTCGTGGTTCGCCAGCCAGCCGGCCACGAGCTTCTCGACGCCGGCGAAGAACACCGGCCACACGACGAGAAACAACGACAGGTTCGCCACCAGCGCAGGCGGGGGCAGGCGGCGTCCCTGCCGACGGGCGAGCCACGCCTCCACCGACCAGGTCGACGACGCGCCGGGCAGGACCGCCAGCACGGGCAACAGCGACCAGGCGCACAACAAGGCGATGGTCTGGACGGGCAAGGCGTTCCACGACGCGAACACCCACGTCAGCGCCATCGTCACCGCGCTCGCCGCGCGGGTGGCGAAGCCCACGACCCCGAGCACGAGGGCGAGCACCAACGCCACCGCCAGCGCGCCGACGACGACCCGTGGCGTCTGTGCCAGGTGGTCGTAGAGCCAGCCGTTGTGCAGGCGGGCCCGCGCGGCGGTGACCGCGTACTCGACGTCGTGCGCCAGCAGCGACGGCAGGAAGTGGACGAGCACGCCGAGGAAGAGCGTGATGCGCAGCAGCGCGATCGGGCGGGGATCGCGCTCGCGTTCGAGCCAGGCGAAGAGCGACGCGATCATCAACGAACCCGCGCGAGGCCAGCAGCGGTGCAGCGCTCGGTGTAGCTGCGGTAGGGGCGCTCGGGGTGGAAATTCAGCCGGTGCTCGTCGGTGGTGATGTCCACGGGTGCGCCGCCGCCGTCGATGTGCTGCCGACAGACGTGGCGCAGGAGCTCGGGCGCGAGGGTGAAGTTCGCCTCGATCCGCGCGCGCGCGTACCCGATCGCCGGCGCCGCCTGCAGGTCGGCCACCGAGCGGCGCTGACCCTGCTCGTCGACGAACGTATGCACCGCCGGGCTGCGCGGGATCTCGATGAACATCACGTAGGCCTGCTGCAGGTGCGGCAGCCTCAGGTCGAGCCGGCGCCCGAGCGCCTTCTGCGCGATGGCCCCGTTGCAGGCGCCAACGCCGGCGAGCCCCATCCACACCAGCGCGAACGTCCGCGCGAACGTCCGCCCAAGCGCGCGGCTCACGACCGCCGCCGTCGACGGCGAAGCCCGCACAACACACCCACCCACGCGCCGCTGCCGGCGCAGCCCGGTCCCTCGTCGGTGGCGCGGACACCGTCGCCCGCGTCGTCCTCGTCGCCCGGCGGCGGCGGCGGCGGTGGTGGGTCGTCGACCTCTTCGTCGTCGCGCGGGGTGAGGGCGACGCAGGCGCCCGCCGTGCAGCGCTCGCGGCGCGCGCAGGCGTGACCACAGGCGCCGCAGTGATCGTCATCGACGGCGTGGTCGACGCAGACGCCGTCGCAGGCGTCGCAGGGGACGCACCCGACGCGGCCCGTCGACGGATCGAGGGCGCAGCCACGTCCCTCCGCGGCAGCACAGTCGCGGACGACGCGCGTGCCCCCCACGCACGCCAGCGCGACACCGCCTTCGCAGCGGCCGGCGGCCGAGACGTCGCCGCACGGCACCGGCGCGCAGCGGGCCCCCTGCCCGTCGTCGTCGACGCAGGCGTGGTCGGCGGCTGCACAGGGGATGCTGCGCCACGTCTGCAGCACGCAGCGGCGCAGCGTGTCGTCGACGCAGTGGTCGACGGCGGCGGCGCCGTCGCAGGCGTCGGCGGCGGCGCCCACGGGGGCGCTCGTCGCCGCGGCGAGGAAGTCGCCGGCGCGGTCGACGCGGACGGCGGTGGACGGGCCACCGCAGTCGTCGAAGCCGCGGACGTGGACGCCCACGAGGGCGATGGCGTCGGCGGTCGCGGCGAAGACCGGCGCCCCGGAGTCGCCCGGGCACAGGCCGGCGTCGACGGCGGCGACCACGGTGAAGCGGTCGTCGAGGACGTCGTCGACGACGAACCGGCCGGCGTGGACGACGTCGTCGTCGGGCGTGCCGAGGCCGGCGCCCACGGCGGTGACGGCGTCGCCCGCCGCGGGGGATGCGACGTCGACGACGGCGGCGCCGCGCACGGCGGCCCCGAGGCCGAGCAAGGCGAGGTCGAGGTCGGGGTGGCGCGCGACGGTGACGACCGGGCGCACGACGTCGTCGCCGCGCTCGCGGAACCCGAGGGTGCGCTCGTCGAGGATGGCATCGACGTCGCCGCCGGGGCGCAGGCAGTGGCGCGCGGTCAGGACGTGGCGCGGTCCGAGGGCGGTGGCGGTGCAGCGGAGCCGACCATCGACGTCGACGAGCCGGCCGACGGCGACGGCGGCGAGCGCATCGGCGGGAGCGAGCGGCGTGCCGTCGCGCAAGGCGCGCGCGCTCGCGGGCGCGGCATCCAGCGCGTCGGCGTCGACGGCGCAGGCGCCGACCGCATCGACGACGACGGCGGCGACGGCGAGGGCGATCAGGCGGGAGCGCACGTCGACAAGGTAGCACCGCGGGGACAGGAGTCGACGTCGGCGCGGGCGTGGATGGCGCACGAAAAAAGGCGGCCCCGGTCACCCGGGGCCGCCTCTCTTCTTCCGTCAGCGGGAGCGCGCCGGGCTCACTCCTGGCGGACGCTGACGCCGGGCGCGATTATGGAGAAGTCGGTTTCGAGGCGCACGGAGGCCGAGCGGCCGGCCGCGTTGGCGCACACGTTGATGCGCCGGTTGCTGAACGTGCCGGACTCGCGGATCAGCCGGTTGCCGTTGGCGTCGAGCACGGTGAGGAAGTCAAAGAAAGACTCGGTCGACCCGTTGATCACGAGCGCACCGCAGGTGTTCGCCGGCCGCGCGAAGTCGGCGGCGTAGCTGCCGGTGCCGTTGGCGTTGTTGCAGTACGAGGCCGCACCCGACCAGTCGTTGCAGCCCGACACCCGCGGCGAGTTCCAGGTCGCGCCGACGCCGAGCCCGCCCGCCGGCGGCGGCGTGCACATGCCGGGGCCGTTGGCGAAGTCGTACGTGCTCTGGAACAGCATCCAGGTGTTCGTATACGCCGGCGGGATCCTGACGATGGTGAACGAGAAGATCTCGCCCCACGCGCACGCGCACCCGACCCACGGCACGCAGCCGCAGATGCCACCCTCGGCGATAACGCTGATGTCACCCGACAGCACCGTCACCGTCAGCGGACCCTCCCAGCGGATCTGGCCGGTGTTCATCTTCCAGCAGTCGTCGGCGGGATCGGTGTTGCCCTTCTCGTCGATCTCTTGCGTCCAGCCGACGAGCACCGACGGCTGGAACTCGACCGACGCGAAGGTGACGGCGCCGCGGATGCCGACGCGGGTGACCGCGAGGTTGAGGCCGCCGAACACCGATCCGCCGGCGTCGAGCACCGGGCCCATCGTCACCTGCAGGCCCGTCGTCACCGCGGTGCCGTCGGCGTCGTTGGCCGAGCGGTCCTGGACGAAGGCGACGGTGCCGCGCATACCGAGGCCCGCCGACACGCTGATCTCGATCACGAACGGGATCGGCCCCAATTGGAAATAGAACTCCCTACTGCGCTGGTAGTTCAGGTAGGTGCGCTTCTTCGGGCGCGGCGTGCGCGTCGGAACGCCTTCGTTCTTGCGCGGGCGGAACTCACCGGCCAGCACCATGCAGGTCTCGAAGTCGTCTTCGATGCTGCACTGGATGCCCGGCTGGAAGTTGATGTCCATGTAGGTGGTGCCCATCAGCACCAGACGGCCCGACGCCTTGTTCTGCGTCATCGTCCGCTGCGTGCCCCACTCGATGGTGCCCTGCAGCGCGACGATGTCGATGCTGTTCTTGATCGCGTTGATGCGCGCGAAGTTGTCGGTGGTGACGTCCTGCGAGATCACCGCGCCGGCGTAGCGCTGCTTCGTCGTGCGGTTCAGGATCTGCGCGTTGGCGCCGACCCACTCGTTGCCCACCGACCACGTCCACGTCGGGGTCAGGTTGTCGACCTCGAGGTACGGGCCGGGCGCCGCGGCGTTGGGGACGACCTGGTCACCTTCGACCTCGGGGATCTCGCTGTCGACGTCGGGATCGGCGTCGCGGCCAGCCGGCGGTGCGAGGAACACGACGTCGAGTTCTTCTTCGTTGTCGGCGAGCAGCGGAGTGCCGTTGACCTGGTACTCGTCCTCGTCGGTCTCGACCACCATGCGCAGCGTGCCCTGCAGCTCGTCGTTGTCGTCGAGCCCGGGGTTCAGGCTGCGCAGCGCCGTCGTCATCGACAGCAGGCGCTGATCGAGCGGCGACAGGCGCAGCGCGAACGAGCCGTCACGGCCGATGTCGTTCTCGACGGTGACCTGCGTCGTGCAGTCGTCGTTGGTGCACTGCGGCTGCCACTCGAGCGCGCCCAGCGTGCTGCCGTCGCTGCCGGCGTCGATGCGCAGCTGGAACGTGCGGTCCTCGTCGTAGACGTAGGTCGTCGTCTCCGGCGCGGTGGCGAAGTCGCCGCCGTTCTCGAGGAAGTACGCCTCGCCGAGGTCCTGGCCGGCGACGTCGATGACGTGACCGGCCAGCTTCAGCTCGAAGCGCGAGCGCACGTTGGCCGTCACGTCCTTGCCCTGCGCGCTCAGCCGCGCCGACACGGTGAAGATCGGCTGGGCCCGCGGCGCCGCGTCGAACGAGTTGTTGTCGACGGCAGCCGACAGCACGCGCAGGTTCGGCTTGTCGGCCTCGCCCACGATGACCGTCGACGCGCCGAACAGCGCCGCCGCGCGCTCGGTCGGGTCCTCGCTGCCGAGCGGGTGCTCGGGATCCTCGAGGTAGCTGACGTTCCCGGCCTCGTCCTCGGTGCGCACGAGCGCCACCTCGTTCACCGAGAACATCAGGCCGTACAAGCCGTTCTGCGCCTCGCTGAAGTACGACGGCAGCGCGAGGTCGTAGTCGATCGCCCGGGTCTCGCCCGAGGCGAGGCCTTCGATGATCAACGACCCGATCGGGACCGGGTCGAGGCGGCAGAAGCCCTCGGCCTGGTCGCAGAACGTCGACGTCGGACACTCGCTGTCATCGGCGCAGGCCGGCTCGGCGCCGATCAGGTCGATGGCGTCGCGCAGCTCGTCGATGGTCGCGTCCACCGGCACCAGCGCCAGCCGCACGAGGGTGACCGTCTGGTCCTCTTCGGCCTCATTGGTGATCGAAAACGAGCGCCGCTCGGGGAAGCCCGGCTGCATCTGCTCGGGGACGTCGACGTCGCTGAACGCGAAGTCACCGAGCGAGAAGTCGTCGATGATCACGTTGAGCGGCGGCTGGGCCACCGCCACGCAGGTCTGGCTGGCTTCGTCGAGCTTGGTGCCGGTGCCGCAGGTCACGGTCGGGGCGCAGCCCTGACCGAGCAGGCCGGCGGTGGCCGTCGCGGCGGCGCCGAGAAGGATTCGCTGTCTCATGAAGTGGCTCCTAGGGAATTGCATGGGAAGGAGAGGGCTGTCGGCTGCACGCATCACTGCTTCCCCTTCGTCGGCGGGATGAACGCGTAGATGAGGCGCCGAACCTCACGGTCCTTCACGAACGACAGCATCTCGCGGAGCGCGACGGCGTTGTCGGCGCGGTCCTCGATGGCCTGACCGATCATCGCCGCCGCGCGCTGCTGGATCACGGTGTCGCTCGACGAGCGCGCCTGCTCCAGCGCCCACGCGGTGCGCGCCGACGAGTCGGCCATCGACATCGCCACCACGAACGCCTCGCGGCGGACGAACGTCGACCGCTCGCGCTCGAAGCGACGCGTGAACTCGGCGAAGTGCGCGGGCTTCGCCGAGCGCATGAACACGTCGTAGGCGCGGGTGCGCAGCATCTCGTTGCCGTGGTCGAAGAAGCGCTCGACCAGCGGCAGCGTGGTGTCGGCGGAGGCGACGTTGCCGAGCGCCACCAGGCCACGGCGCTGCTCGTAGGCGTCACGCGACTGCAAGAGCTGCCCGAGGGTCCGTACGACGACGTCCGTGTTCTCCTTCACGCCGAGCGTCGCGTTGCCCATCTGGCCGTAGACGTTGGTCGCGATGGACAACAGCTCGAGCGCCGTGCCGTCGCGCAGACGCACTTCCTCGCGGTACTGCCACACCGCCGCCGGGACGAAGGTCTCGGGCATCTCGACGGACAGCAGACCGTCGAGCGCCTTCTGCCGCGTCAGGTCGGTGTAGGCGTCGTTGCCGAGCGCCTTCACGATCGCCCGCTGCGCCTCGGTGTGCCCGGCGCTGCCGAGGGCGGCGAAGCCGTAGCCGACGACGTCTTCGAGGGCCGGCGTGCGCTCGCCGAGGGACGCCTCGTTCAGCGCGTCGACGAAGCGGTCGGCGTGCTGCGGGTTCAGCCGCAGCCACATCTGCATCAACAACACGGTCTCGCTGCGCGCGGTCCCGACCTTGTCGAAGTAGTACGCCCGCGCCGTCGGCCAGTCGATGCCCTGCACGTGCTCCAGCAACGCACCGGGCACCTTGTAGAACGACGCCCGCGCCAGCTTCATGTCCCGCAGCGATGCCTGCGCCGCCTCGAGCGTGCGCGGCAGGCCCGCCACGTTCGCCGCCGCGCGGCGCGCGCTGAGCGTCAGGTCGGTCGACGCCACCCGCGCCCCGCCCGACACCGACGTCGTCTTCTCGACGATCGACAGGCTCTCGAGGCCCGAGCCGTCGGCGGCCCACAGGACCTCACCGCTCGACGCGTCCACCGTCGTGCGGAACTGGCCACGCTGGTCGTCGGCCGTCGCGCCGAGCAGCGCGCGCTTCGCCGCCGTCACCGTGCGCGACAGGCGGATGCCCGACGCGTCGGCGCCCGTGACCGCATAGCGCACCGTCGACGAGCCAGCCGACGACCTCTCGCCCACCGTCCACGCGCCGTCCTCGGTGACGTCGCCGAAGACGACCTGCAGCGGCTCGACCAGCGAGCGGATCGCGACCTGCCCCTCGGTGGGGTAGTGCAGCGGGAAGTCGAACGCGACGAACTCGCCGCGGTCGGACACGCGGACGACGAACGGGACCTCGAGCGCGCTCGAGCGCGCGTCACGCTGGCCGTCAACGACGTAGCTCGTGTTCTCGAGCTTCATCGCCACGATCCAACGCCCGTCGACGCGGCCGACGACCCGCGCGCCCACGCGCGCGCTGACCGTGAACTGGTGCGACTTCGTGCCCGCGGCGCGCGGCGCCCCGGAGCCCGACGGTGAGACCTGCGCGGCGAGCCGCTGCAGGTCGATGGTGGCGACGCCCGTCGACGTCACGTCCCACGCGCGCTCCTGGCCGACCGACGGCTGGAATTGCGCGCGCGGCGACGCGGCGGTTTTTGGGTTGGCCAGGGGCGCGGCGTGCGCGGGCACGACGGCCACGGTCGTGGTGCCGAGGCCCATGACGGCCCCAAGCAGCCACGCGATCCCGTGGCGGCGGTTGCGATGAATGAACACGTTGTTCCTCTCCTCTCGTGTCGGCCCTGCGCCGAACACGGGGCAGGGTCGTCGAAATCCCCCCACCGTGTCCATCCCCCCACCGTGTCCATCCGCGCGCCCGGTGTCTCAGCGCCGGTGCACGCGCTCAAGTGCCCGACGCGCGCTTCGGTGCGTCGGCGCGCGCCGTCGGCGCTGTCCCGGCGAGGCGCGACGGCTCCCGAGCGCGGCGCCCCGACCACGCGACGCGCCACAAATCAATTGCCAGACGCACGCGCGCCGCGAGCGAGTAGCTGCTGCGCCCCGCGCCACGCGGGGGAAAAGACACCGCGACAGTACGCCACCGTGCGGCAAGCCGCCACACCTCGAGCAGGTGATGGCGCGGCCCGTCGCGGTCGGGCGGCAGCGCGTCGACGACGACGCGGCGGAGCGCCGAGAACGACGACAGGCCGGCGTGCAACGGCGCACCGAGCAGCACCGACAGCGCGTGGAAGAAGACCCACGAGCCGGCGCGCACGACGCGCCCCTCGGGGCGCGACATGCGGCAGGCGACGACGACGTCGACGTCGGCCAGCGCGTCGAGGAGCCGTGGCACGTCCTCGGGCCGGTGCTGCAGGTCGCCGTCCATCACGACCACGACGTCGCCCCGCGCCGGCGCGAGCCCAGCGGCGACGGCGCCATGCTGGCCGCGCCGGCGCGGCAGGATGACGGCGAGGACGTCGCGGCGAACGGCGGCGAGGCGGGCGATGGCCGCAGCGTCGTCGTCGCTGCCGTCGGCGACGAGGACGAACTCGACGCTGGCCCCGCGCGGCTGCAAGGCCCCGGCGACCCCCTGCACGAGCGCGCCGACGGTGGCCGCGCACCCGTGGCACGGCACGACGATGGAGACGTCGACGACGCGGGCGGCGGGGACGGAGTCACCGGCAGGCGGGGGCAAGGCGGGCGCGGAGGGCATCAACGCGGCGACGCTTGCCCAGCCGACGGTTGCGGTCATCCGCCGAACGCTCCCGGCCGCTTCTGGCCCGCTCCCCGGAGCCCCGACCCGTCTGGCCCCGTGCGCCCGGACATGTGAACGTCGCCCTGCTGGTGCCTGTCCCCCCGATCCCCCTCACCCTGCCCGCCCGCGCCCCGCGCGAGCGCGAGTACCTCGAGGCCGTCCTGTCACGCGGCCACCTGCACGGCGATGGGCCGGCGTCGCTGCAGGCGGCGCAGCTGCTGTCGGCGCTGCTCGACGACGCGCCGGTGCTGTTGACGACGTCGTGCACCCACGCGCTCGAGCTCGTCGCCCTGCTGTTCTCGCTGGGCCCCGGCGACGAGGTCGTGCTGCCGTCGTTCACGTTCCCGTCGACGGCCAATGCGTTTGCGCTGCGCGGCTGCCGGCTGCGCTTCGCCGACGTCGATCCGACCACCTGGAGCGCCGA